>DHLZ01000095.1 GCA_002405515.1 Planctomycetaceae bacterium UBA4655 | reverse complement strand
CACGCGTGGTGCTGACGGGAGCGGAGGCCGAATCGCAAGTTTCCCTGCAGGAGTTCGCTGGAAAAACCCGGAAGCCCGAGGCGCAAGCCGAGGGGCTTTGACGCGGCCCCGTGAGTGAATGTCCGGTCAGGCAACCCGCCCTCATGTCGCCGCAATGTGCCTGTCGCCGCTACACTGATCGCGTGAGCGAAACCAAGCCGACGGGCCCGGATGATACGGCGGAGCATGGTCTGCCGGCCGTTTCGCGTGGTGGCGTGACCCGGCTGCCCGGGACGGTGCTGCCGGTTCTCTGGCTCGTCGCGCCGGTGCTCGTGGAGCAGACGCTCGCGCTCGGCGTCGGCTTCACCGACAAGTGGCTCTCGGGCAACCTGCTCGTCGGGTCGGAATACCTCGCGGCCGTCGGCCTGGTGGCCTACTGCGTGGGCTTCCTGCCGGGCCTGTTCGCGGTCCCCTCGGTGGCCGCCACGGCGGTCGTGGCCCGTGCGGTCGGCGCCGGCGACCTCGCGACCGCCCGGCGGGCCGCCGCCCTCTCGCTGCTCGTGGGCACGGTGATCGCCGTCGGCGTGCTCGTGCCCGCCGTCTGCTTCGGGCGGACGGTCATCGGGCTTTTCGGGCTCGCCCCCGAATCGCGGGCGCTCGCGGAGCGTTACCTCGCGATCGTCGTGCCCGCGATCCCGGCCATCATGCTCCTGAACGTCGGGGTCGCGGTCCTGCGAGGGGCGGGCGACATGCTCGCGGGGCTCATGGCGATGGGGGTCGTGAACGTGGTCAACGTGCTCGCGAGCTGGGGGCTCGCGGTCGGCCTCGCCGGACTGCCGCAGCTCGGCTGGGAGGGCATCGCCTGGGGAACGGCGATCGGTTACGCGGCCGGTGCGGCGATCGTGATCGTGGCCCTCGCGCGGCGGGCGTCGTCGATCGGCCGCGACGGGCGGCCCGGCGCGGAAGCGACGGTCGGCCGGATCCTCGCGATCGGTGTTCCGGCGGGGATCGACACGCTGGCCAACGCCGTCCTCCAGCTCTCCTTCCTGTCGATCGTGAACCGCCTGGGCGACGTGGACGCGGCCGCGCACGCGATCGCGATCACCATCGAGTCGATCGCCTACCTGCCGGGCAGCGCCTTCCAGGTCGCGGCCGCCACGCTCGCCGGGCAGTTCCTCGGCGCCGGCGAGCCCGGCCGCGCCAGCAGGACGGTCTGGCTCTCGACCGCCTCGTGTGTCGCGTTCATGACCGCCGTGGCCGTGTTCTTCTACGCGGAGGCGGACTGGCTGGCCGGCCTGTTCGTCGGAGACGGCACCGCTGCGGAGGGCGTCGCGCCGCTCGCGGCGAGGCTGGTCCGGATCGTGGCCTTCGCTCAGCCGTTCCTTGCGATGCTGATGGTCTTCGCGGGCGGCCTGCGGGGGGCCGGAAAGACGCGGCTTCCGCTCGCCGTCAACGCCTTTGGCCTCCTCGTGGTCCGGCTCCCCTTGGCGGTGTTTCTCGCCCGTCCGGCGGTGCCGCTGCCAGCCACGTCGATCGAGCTGCCGGGGCTCGGCCTGGGGGTCGAGGGGGCGTGGTACGCCATGGCGGCCGACCTCGCCGTGCGGGGCGTCGGGATGGCCTTGCTCTTCGCGATCGCGGTCCGTGAGCGGCCGCTCGCGCCGGCCGATTCGTCTGGCCCCCTCGCCTCGTCTCGCTACACTTGTCGAAAGTCTTCGTGACGCGGCGGCGGGCCGGCGTCCCGCGGAGCCCTCGGAGCCCTTAGATGGCCGTCGACATTGACATCGAATCCTGGACCACCGCCGACGCTGCGGAGCTCTACGAGGTTGCCCGCTGGGGAAATGGATATTTTTCGGTCGGGCCGGAGGGCCACCTCATGGTGCACCCCGACAAGAACCCGACGCGGTCGATCGACCTCAAGCAGCTCGTCGATCGGCTCCAGGTGCGTGGCATCGACCTGCCGATCCTGCTGCGGTTCGCCGGCATCCTGAAGCACAGGCTCGGCGAACTGCACGGCGTGTTCGCCAATGCGATGCAGGAGTCGGGGTATCGCGGGAGCTACTGCTGCGTCTATCCGGTGAAGGTGAACCAACAGCGGCAGGTGGTCGAGGAGGTTCTCCAGTTCGGCCGGCCGTATCGTTTCGGCCTCGAGGCGGGCAGCAAGCCGGAGCTGTTGGCGGTCGTCGCGATGGCGGACAACGAGACGCCGATCATCTGCAACGGCTTCAAGGACGCGGAGTTCATCGAGACGGCGATGCTCGCGCACAAGATCGGCCGGCACATCATTCCCGTCGTGGAGCGTTTCTCCGAACTCCAGATGGTGCTCGAGTACGCCGAGAAGCTGGGCGTTCGGCCGCGAATCGGCATGCGGGTCAAGCTCGCCACCCGCGGTGCGGGCCGGTGGCAGGCGTCGGGCGGGTTTCGCAGCAAGTTCGGCCTCACGGTCATCGAACTGATGAACGGGCTCGACCTGCTCGCCTCGCGGGGCATGGAGGACTGCCTCCAGCTGCTGCATTTCCACCAGGGCAGCCAGATCACCAACATCCGCCACATCAAGGCCGCCCTCAACGAGGCCTCGCGTGTCTACACGGAGCTGGTGAAGCGGGGGGCGGGCCTGCGGTATCTCGATGTCGGCGGGGGGCTCGGTGTCGATTACGACGGGTCGCAGACGAATTTCGAGTCGAGCGTCAACTACAGCCTCCAGGAATACGCCAACGATGTCGTCTACCACGTTCAGTCGGCCTGCGACGAGGCTGGGGTTCCCCACCCGACGATCGTCTCGGAGAGCGGCCGCGCGATCGTCGCCTACCACAGCATGCTCGTGTTCGGCGTGCTGGGCGTGTCGGAGCAGGGGGGGCAGGGGGAGCCGAAGGAGGTGTCGGCCGACGCGGAGCAGCCGCTCCACGACCTGCTCGAGACCTATCAGGGGCTCAACATCCGCAACCTGCTCGAAAGCTACCACGACGCGCAGCAGGCCCTCGACACCGCCATGAGCCTCTTTTCGACCGGCCACCTCCCGCTCGACCAGCGGAGCTGTGCCGAAAACCTCTACTGGGCGACATGCCGCAAGATCTCGAAGCTCGCCAAGCAGCTGGAGTTCATGCCGGAGGAGCTGGAGGGCCTCGAGGCGTCGCTCTCCGACACCTACTTCTGCAATTTCTCGCTTTTCCAGTCGATCCCGGACAGCTGGGCGATCAAGCAGCTGTTTCCGGTGATGCCGATCCACAGGCTTGCCGAGCGGCCGACCCACTCCGCCGTGATCGGGGATGTCACCTGCGATTCCGACGGCAAGATCGACCAGTTCATCGACCGCCGGGACGTGAAGCGGACGCTGCCGCTCCACGGTTTCGAGGGCAGCCCGTACTACCTCGGGGCGTTCCTCATCGGCGCCTACCAGGAGATCCTCGGCGACCTCCACAACCTCTTCGGCGACACGAACGCCGTGCATGTCGGCATCGACGATCGGGGCGAGGTCGTGCTCGACGCGGTCATCAAGGGAGACACCGTTCGGGAGGTGCTCGACTACGTCGAGTTCGCCCCCGACCAGCTCGTGCAGAAACTCCGCGACTCGATCGAGCAGGCGGTGCGAGAGGGAAGAATCTGCGATTCCCAGGCGGGGCGGTTCCTGCGGTTCTACGAGGAGGGGCTTGGCGGCTACACCTACCTCGAGGAGCCGGCGGAGCGGTAGCGGCACGCAGGGCCTCCGCGTACACCTACCTCGAGAAGCCGGCGGAGCTGTAGCGGCACGCAGGGCCTTCGCGTACACGTATCTCGAGAAGCCGGCGGAGCTGTAGCGGCACGCAGGGCCTTCGCGTACACCTACCTCGAGAAGCCGGCGGCTTCGGCGGGGCTTTCGACGCACCGGATTGGGGTCGCTCGGGGCGGCGGCGGCTGCTATCGTCCCCTCCCTCGAAGATCGGTTCCGTCGGAGGTTTCCATGACTGTCGGGTGCGCGCGTGAGCGGCTGCTCGGATTCATCGTCCTCTTCATCGCCTTGGCAGTGGTGGTGATCGGCCCCGCGGCGGCTCAGCAGCCGAATGCCCCCGTCGTCAGCCCGCGGCCGCAGAACGCCCAGCCACCGGTCGCCCGGGGGCCTGTGGTGCCCCAGCGGCCGCTGTCGCCGGAGGAGTCGGCGGCGCTCGACCGACTCCTCGCGGCCTGGGAAACCCGCAACGCGTCGGTCAAGTCATGGTCGTGCACCTTCTACAAGTGGGAATACAACGCCTGGAGCCCGGCCGACGCCGCGGGCAAGCGGCTGGCCTTCACCGAGGCCACCGGCGAACTGAAGTACGCCGCCCCCGACAAAGGACTCTTCAGGGTCAAGGAATCGAAGCAGTGGAACGCGGATCGTCGCCGCTACGAGGCGAAGGCCGGCGAGGCGGGTGAACACTGGGTCTGCAATGGCACCAGCATCTACGAGTTCCGGCATGCGGAGCGGCAGTTGCGGGAGACCAGGCTGCCGCCCGAGATGCGGGGCAAGGCGATCAGTGACGGACCGCTTCCCTTCGTGTTCGGCGCGAAGGCCGAGACGCTCAAGGCCCGGTACTCCATGAGGCTCGTGACGCCCGCGGGCACGACCACCCAGATCTGGCTCGAGGCGGTGCCGAAGTGGCAGGGGGATGCGGCCAATTTCTCGAAGGTCGAACTCATCCTGCAGGCACGCGACCTGATGCCGTTTGCGATCCAGATCCACAAGCCGGGCGGCCAGGATCGCGACGTGTACCAGTTCGACCCGCAGACGAGCCTGCTCGATCGCGGCCTCGACCTCATTCGCGACTTCTCGAAGCCGGTGACGCCGCTCGGATACACCTTCATCCTCGAAGATCAGACGCCGACGCCCCCTGCGGCCGGCCGTTAGCCGCCGCAGATTCGATCGGTTCGATTGCCGCCACGGGTCGGCTATAATCCGGGCTCTCGCAAGAATCCCCCGGGGCCATGGCACCGATGTCGCTCGTCGATCCTTCCCATCCGCTCGTCAAGCTCGTTCGCAAGGATCGACGATACGCCCTCGACGGCTATCTTTTCGTGCTCGAAGCGTTGACGTTCGCCCAGCAGTCGCTCGGGATGGGGGAGGAGGCGGCGGCCGAGAACGCCGATCCACTGGCGGCGGCACACGGCCCGGCCGACGCGGCGGAGAAGCCCTCCGCCAAAAGGGCCAGGGCCGGCAAGCCCCGTCGAAAAGCCGCGGAACGCCACCTCACCGGCCAGCAGCTCTGCGAAGCGGCCAGGGTTTACGCGATGCGACAGTACGGGTATCTCGCGAAGATCGTGCTCGGCTCCTGGGGCATCACCAGGACCGACGACATCGGCGAGATCGTCTACAACATGATCGGGATCGGCCAGATGAGGAAGACGCGGACGGACCGCCGCGAAGACTTCAACGGGGTCTACGATTTCGACGCTGCGCTCTCGCGGGAGTATTCGTTTGCGAGCCCCGAGGCCGAGGCGTAGCGGCCCATGAACAGCCTCGCGAATTCCCCGAGCCCGTCCGGTCGCCGCGGCTCGGCGGCCGCATTCGCCGCATTCGCCGCGATCGCCGCCGCGGAGGCCGTCTGGCTCGCCTTCCTCGGTTGGATGGCGTGGAGGGGCTGAGCATGCCCTCGATTCCGCTTTGGTGGGCGGCGCTGCCCCTCGGCTGCTACCTGACGCTCCTGGGGATCGTGCATCTGCGTCGCCGGCCTCTCGCCGTTTCGGGCGCGGTCGATGCCGCCTGTCTCGCGGCGGGGTTGTCAGGTTGCCTTGCGGTGGGGCTGTCGGGGTTCGTGGTCGCGGGGGGGCCGCCATGGAGTTGGGACGTGATGGGGGGCGGCTGGGCGGTGATGGGGGCGGTGGCGGTGCTGCTCTTGGCGCTCGCCATCCTCGTCTCGCGACCGAGGCTCGTCATCTACAACGCGACGGTCGAGCAGTTGCGGCCGGCCGTCGCGGAGGTCGTGCTCGCGATCGATCCGTCGGCCCGGTGGGCCGGTGAGACGGTTGCGATGCCCTCCTTCGGCTTGCAGGTGCACATCGATGGCGGCTCGACGATGCGAAACGTGACGCTCGTGGCCCTCGGCAAGCGGCCCTCGCCGGAGGGATGGAGCGAATTCACGCGACGCGTGAGGGGCTCGATCGGGCTGCTGCGGGTGTCGTCGAGTCCGTGGAGCGGGCTCTTTCTCCTCGGCGGCATCCTTGCCCTGGGTGTTGCCGCATGGTCGGTCCTCGGCGGGTTTTGACCGCCTCCGGCGGCCACGGTAGAGTCTAGGAGTCCGGATCGAACCCCCGAGGAGGATGCGAAATGAACGCTTGGAAGCTCTTGGCATGCGTGTCGATCGGCGTCGTGGCGGCGGGCTGGGCGTCGCGGCGGGCCGTCGCGGACGATCCGACACCGCTCACGGGACAGATGAAGAAGATCGACGGGTCTTCGGTCGATCTCTCGCAGTACAAGGGGAAGACGGTCCTCATCGTGAACGTGGCGAGCAAGTGCGGCCACACGCCGCAGTACAAGGGGCTCCAGTCGCTCTACGACAAGTACAAGGAGCAGGGGCTCGTGGTCCTCGGGTTCCCGGCCAACGAGTTCGGAGGGCAGGAGCCCGGCAGTGATGCCGAGATCGCCACGTTCTGCTCGTCGAAGTACGGCGTGACCTTCGACATGTTTTCGAAGATCGTCGTGAAGGGGCAGGGCATGGCGCCGCTCTACAAGACCCTCACGGAGTCGTCCAAGCCCGCCGGGGACGTGAAGTGGAACTTCGAGAAGTTCCTCATCGGCCGCGACGGAAAGATTGCGGGCCGGTTCGCGTCCGGCGTTTCCCCCGATGACCCGGCGCTCGTCAAAGCCATCGAGGCGGCACTCGCCAACGGGGGGTGATCGACCGGTGGTCTCGCTCCGCCGCCGTTCGGCGGGTTGGCGCGGCCGCCGGATTGCCTTACCGCTTCGTGGTCTTGGTCGGTCGCTCTGCGGCGCTGGCTGGCCGCTTGGCGTCGTTGCCGGCGTGGTCGAAGCGGCCGAGCAGGAGGAGTTCGTTCGCGTCGGGGAGCGTGTGGAACCGCTCGATGACGCCGACGCCCACGGGCAGCGAGCCATCGACGTCGGCGAGGAACCGGCTTTCGGTGACGAGCCTCGCATTGGGATCGCTCGCGAAGTGGGCGGCGACCTGCTCGGGATCCCAGAACTCCGTGACGGGCTCCGCATCGCGGGCCTTGGCCGCGTAGAAGACGACGCTCGGCGGCACGCGGCGGAACGACGCGACCGGTCCTGAGCCCGCGTCACGGGCGAGCAACGGCTGGATCGAGCGGGGCGTGCGGCCCTCGCCGAAGACGTCGGTCACGACGGCCGCGAGCAGCAGGAGCGTCGCCACGCCGGAGCAGGCGACCGCCGCGACCGTGGCTGCCCTGTTCCCGCGGGCGTGCAGTTTCCAGCAGGCGATGCCCCCGATGATGGGAACCAGCCCCACAAGACCGCACCATTCACAGCCCGGGGAGATCTGCCGCGAGGCGATCGGCAGCCCCACGGCGAAGCCGACGCCGGCGATCGCCAGGCTCGCCCACGCTACCGGCATGAGCCGGTCGATCGAGGCGAGCCGCCCCTCCCGCCAGTCGTTCCAGAAGATGCCGAGGATCACCGCGATGGCCGGGTAGGCCGGCCAGATGTAGCCGGGCAGTTTCGTGCCGGCGGCCGAAAAGAAGACGATCCAGGTGGCCGCCCAGATCGCGGCGACGAGGATCGCACCGGCTTCGCGGGGCCGGTCGGGCGACCGTGCCACGACGAACGAGTGCCAGATCGCGGCGGCCGCCGCGATCGTCCATGGAAACAGTCCGATCAGCAGCACGACTGGATAGTACAGGAACGACCCGGAATGCCCTTCGAACGTCGACGTGAACCGCCCGACGTTGTGCACGAAGAGGAACCCACGAAGCCATTCGCCGCCCGTTCTCCAGGTGACCCAGGAATACCAGGGCGTCGCCACGGCGATGGCCGTCAGCACGAACGTGCCGATCCGCAGGCCCCCGAAGGCCGCGGGCCATTCTCTCCAGGAAGCAGGCCGTTCCTGGCGAAGGACGGCGAGCAGGAGCAGGGCCGTGGTCGGCAGGAGCAACCCGACCGGGCCTTTTGCGAGAACTCCAAGTCCGCAGGCGGCGCCGAAGCCGATCGCCTCCGCGCGGGAGAACGCGATCGGTCCGTCCGAACGCGGGGCCGCACTCGCGGCGCGGGCGGCCGCGTGGGCGAGGACGGCGAAGGCGGCCGTTGCGCAGAACAGCAGGGCCGGGTCGGGCGTCGCGGCCCGGCCGCCGACCGCCGTCCAGGTGGAGCAGGCCATCACCAGGCCGGCGGCGAGCCCGGCGGCGTTGCCGGCCAGCATGCAGCCGATTCGCCAGGTCACGAGGCAGCTGCCGATCGTGAGCACCGCGGAGCCGAGCCGCAGCCCCGTCTCGTTGCGGCCCGCGATGCCGCACCCGGCCATCTGGACCCAGTTGACGAGCGCGGGCTTCTCGGGTCGCAGCCGGCCGTTGAACGTCGGCACGACCCAATCGTTCCGTGCGAGCATCGCGAGCGTGCAGGCGGCGTTCTTCGGCTCGTCCTCGTCCCACAGGGCCGGGCCGCCGAGGTTCGGAAACAGCAGGATGGCCGCGGTTCCGGCGACGAGCAGGGCGTGGAGCGGGCGGTTGTGGGGATCAGGCGACGTGGGATTCATGGGGGCGGATCCGCCAGCCTCGTGGAGCGTTGACCTGGGGCCACCAGGGGCGGGGAGGTTAGGGGGGAGACTGCCCGCGGTCAAGCCGTGCGGGAGCCCTTTCAGGCCGGGGGTTGCAACGGTTGACCGTGGGCCGCAGGCGGATATGTTCAGGCGGTCGCCGCGTGAGTTTCACGCGGGATTTTCAGGGAGGTAGCCCCTTGGCCGACGAATCACAGCCGTCCGACGACGCCGGCATTCCCGAGGGCCTGAGAGATAGTGCCGGCGGGCGGCTGATCGAGCTGCCGATCGAGCAGGAGCTCAAGGACAGCTACCTCACCTACGCGATGAGCGTCATCGTCGCGCGGGCTCTGCCCGACGTCCGGGACGGCCTGAAGCCGTCGCAGCGGCGGATTCTCGTCGCCATGAACGACCTCAATCTTTCTCCCGGCGCCTCCCGGGTGAAGTGCGCGAAGATCTCCGGCGATACCAGCGGCAACTACCACCCGCACGGCGAGAGCGTGATCTACCCCACGCTCGTCCGCATGGCCCAGGAATGGAACATGCGGCACGTGCTCGTCGACAAGCAGGGCAACTTCGGCTCGATCGCCGGCCTGCCCGCCGCCGCCATGCGATACACCGAGGCGAGGCTCTCGCCGATCGCGGCGATGATGCTCGACGACCTCGATCTCGACACCGTCGACTACGTGCCGACCTACGACGAGCGGAACACGGAGCCGGTGGTCCTGCCGAGCCGGTTCCCGAATCTCGTCGTGAACGGGGCCGGCGGCATCGCCGTCGGCATGGCCACGAGCATCCCGCCCCACAACCTCGGCGAGGTCTGCCGGGCGCTCGTCGCCCTCATCGACAATCCCGGACTCTCCATGGGCGAGCTGCTCGAGATCGTTCCCGGACCGGATTTTCCGACCGGTGGAATCGTGATGGGGCGGGAGGCCCTCATCCGGGGCTACCTCACCGGCCGCAGCACGATCACGCTCCGGGCCCGCGCCCACGTCGAGGAATTCGGCAAGAACCGCAGCCGGATCGTGGTCACCGAGATCCCCTACCAGCAGACCCGCGACGCGATCGAGGAAAAGATCGCGGAGCTCGTGAACGAGGACCGCATCAAGGGCATCTCGGCGATCCGCAACGAGAGCGACCTCAAGGAGCCGGTGCGGCTGATCCTCGAGCTCAAGCGGGACGCCGACCCGGACGTGGTCCTGAACCAGCTCTACCAGTTCTCGCCGTTGCAGACGTCCTTCTCGCTGATCTTCCTGGCGCTCGTGGACGGCAAGCCCCGGATCCTCTCATTCAAGAACCTGCTCGAGGAGTTCCTCCGCCACCGCACGACGGTCATCCGCCGCCGCACTCAGCACCTTTTGCAGAAGGCCCGCAGCCGCAAGCACACCCTCGAGGGGCTGCTTGTGGCGCTGGCGAACATCGACGAGGTGATCCGGATCATCCGCAGCTCGAAGTCGCAGGCGGAGGCGAAGGAGCGGCTGGTGGCGCTCGAGACGCCTGCCGCCCTGCTCGAGCGGGCGGTCGGGGCCGACGGCTTCGCGATCCTCGTGGAGGAAAAGGGACGGCTGGAGGCCTACCCGCTCTCGCCGGTGCAGGCCGACGCGATCCTTCGGCTCACGCTCGGCCAGCTCGTGAACCTCGAGCAGGAAAAGCTCACCGGGGAGCACCGCGAGCTGCTCGGCAAGATCGGCGAGTTCCGCCGGATCCTCTCCAGCGACGCGAACATCAAGGCCCTGATCCGAGGGGAGCTCGAGGAACTCGAGGCGAAGCACGGCGACACGCGACGGACCGAGATCAGCGGCGAGGCGGCCGACATCCGCGACATGGCGGAGCTGATCACCGAGGCCACGATGGTGGTCACGATCAGCCGCGCCGGCTACGTGAAGCGGACGCCCGCCGACGTCTACCGGGCCCAGCGTCGCGGCGGGAAGGGCCTCACCGGCGCCCGCACCGACGAGGAGGACCCGATCGAGCACCTCTTCGTGGCGAGCACCCACGACTGGCTGCTCGTCTTCACGACCCTCGGCAAGGTCTTCTCGATGCGGGTGTTCGAGCTGCCCGAGCTGGCCCGCGACGCGAAGGGCAGGGCGCTCGTGAACCTGCTGGAGTTCGAGCCGGGTGAGAAGGTGGCCGACTGCCGCAGCGTTTCCGGATTTGAAGACCCCAACCAGTTTCTCATGCTGGCGACGCGAAGCGGCGTCGTGAAGAAGACGGCCCTCGAGCAGTATCGCAGGCGGCGGACGAAGGGGCTCATCGCCGTGAAGCTCCGCGACGGCGACGAGCTCGTCGACGCCGTGATCACGAAGCCGGGCGACGAGCTCGTGCTCGCGACGGCCAAGGGGATGGCGATCCGTTTCCCCGAGTCCGACGCGAGGCCGATGGGCCGCGACACGAGCGGCGTCCGTGGCATCAAGCTCACGTCCGGCGACCGGCTCGTCGGCATGGTCGTCGCCGATCCGGAAGCGACGCTGCTGACGGTCTGCCAGAACGGCTACGGCAAGCGAACGCCGTTCGGCTTCGGCACGCCAGTGTCGGGCTCTGCCCCGGGCGAGGAAGGGGGCGGCGACGAGCCGGTCATCGACGAGCCCGAGGGCGAAGCCCCCGAGACAGGAGCGGCCGAGGACGGGGAGGGCGACGGCGGGGCGAGCGGCATGCGATACCGCACCCAGCGGCGGGGCGGCAAGGGCATCCGCGACATCAAGGCGACCGCCCGCAACGGAGAGGTCGTCTCGATCGTGTCGGTGAAGGACGACGATCAGGTGCTCATGATGACCTCCCGCGGCAAGATCCAGCGGGTGAACGTCCGGGAGATCCGGCCGATGAGTCGCAACACCCAGGGCGTGCGGATCATGCGGGTCGACGACGGCGACTCGCTCGCGGCTGTCGTGCCGGTGCCACCGAGCGAGCAGGAGGAGGCCGACTCGCCTCCCGCCGAATGAGCCCTGCCTTCCGAACGACGCCGCACTGCCGCCCGGGGGGGCAGACGCTCCGTCGTTACGGCGAGGATACGCCTGATGCTCCTCCACGTCCGCCCCTCCGGCGTTCAGCATCGGTGGGGCGATTGGAAATGCGGAAACACTTCGAAAAATCCCGGAAGCCCGAGCCGCAAGCCGAGAGGGGAGTCGGGGTCGCGGCGGAGAGCGGCCATTTTTGTGCGGTTCCGAATCGGATGGAGCCGGCGGTGTTCGTAAGGGGAACTGGATCATGAAAATCGGCGTCGTCGGCACGGGCTACGTGGGGCTCGTCACGGGAACGTGTTTCGCCGACAGCGGGAACACGGTGACCTGTCTCGACATCGACGCGGAAAAGATCGCCCGGCTCCGCCGGGGTGAGGTGCCGATCTACGAGCCAGGACTCGAGGAACTCGTGGAGCGGAACGCCGCCGCCGGCCGGCTGCGGTTCACCACCGACACTTCCGCTGCGATCCGCGACGCCGAGGTCGTGTTTCTCGCGGTGGGAACGCCCCCTGCGGCCGACGGTTCGGCCGACCTGTCGGCCCTCTGGAAGGTGGTCGACGGCATCGCCCCCCATCTCCGCCCCGACGCGATCGTGGTCACGAAGAGCACGGTGCCCGTCGGCACCTGCGCGGGAATCGAGAAGCGGCTCGAGGCACGGACGGGCCTGAGGTGCCGCGTCGCGAGCAACCCGGAATTCCTGAAGGAGGGCGCGGCGATCGAGGACTTCCAGAAGCCCGATCGCGTGGTCGTCGGCGTGCGGACGGCCGACGTCGGGGAGATCCTGCGGGGCCTCTACCTGCCATTCCTGCGGACCGAGAACCCGTTCCTCGTGATGTCGCCGGAAAGTTCCGAGATGACGAAGTACGTGGCGAACGCCCTGCTCGCCACGAAGATCAGCTTCATCAACGAGGTGGCGAACCTCTGCGAAAAGATCGAGGCTGACATCGACGACGTGCGGCGGGGCATCGGCCACGACAGCCGGATCGGATTTGCGTTCCTCTTCCCCGGGGCCGGTTATGGCGGGAGCTGCTTTCCCAAGGACGTCCAGGCGCTCGCGGCGATGGCCCGCTCGCAGGGGGTTCAGCCGAGGATCCTCGCTGCCGTCCACGAGACGAACCTCGCGCAGAAGCAGGTGCTCGGCGAGAAGGTCGCGGCGCACTTCGCCGGAAGGCTCGCCGGAAAGCGGATCGCGGTCTGGGGGCTCGCCTTCAAGCCCCGCACGGACGACGTTCGGGACGCGCCGTCGATCGACCTCATCGACCGGCTCCTTGCCGAGCAGGCGGAGGTGACGGCCCATGATCCCGAGGCGATGCCGAACGTGCGGGCGCTGTACGGCGACCGAATCCGCTTCGCGCCGACGGCGCTCGAGGCGCTCGACGGAGCCGAGTGCCTCGTCATCGTCACCGAATGGGGGGATTATCGCCGCCCGGACTTCGACGAGATGGCCCGCCGGATGCGGAACCCCGTGATCTTCGACGGACGCAACCTCTACCAGCCCGCCGAGATGCGGTCCCGGGGCTTCTCCTACTTCGCCATCGGCAAAGCCGCCGTCCGCCCCTGACCGACCGTGAAAGTCCGTCCGCGTCGTTTGACAGTCGATTTTCGGCGAAGGTAAAGTTCGTCCATCGAAATTCCCCAGGGAGCCCAGTCTGCCGTGATCCAAAAGCCGACGTTTTCCTTTCGTACGCCCCGTGATCTGGTCCTGCGGCTGATGGCCGCCGTGGCGATGCTCACGCCCTCGGTGGTGCTCGCTCAGGAGGCCGTGGCCGAGGCAACCGAGCGGCTGTGGTTCTTCGGGGCCTTCGGCTTCTGGTGGCTCCTCTGCCTCGGCGGGTCGGCGCTGGCGCTGCTGCAGGCCTGGCGGTTCTTCCAGTGGATGGAGGCGCAGCCCGCAGGCACGCAGAAGATGATCGAGATCGCCGGCTACGTCCGGACCGGAGCCGACGCCTATCTCAAGCAGCAATACAAGGTCGTGGCCGGGTTCTTCCTGGCGATTTTCCTGCTCCTGGCGATCATGGCTTTCGTGCTGAAGGTGCAGAGCCCCTGGGTGCCCATCGCCTTCATCTCGGGCGGGTTCTTCTCCGGGCTTGCCGGCTGGTTCGGCATGAAGACGG
Organism: Planctomycetaceae bacterium UBA4655; assembly: GCA_002405515.1. Classification (GTDB taxonomy): domain Bacteria; phylum Planctomycetota; class Planctomycetia; order Pirellulales; family UBA1268; genus UBA4655. The sequence continues at coordinate 2,423 of DHLZ01000095.1, read as the reverse complement.
CGACGCTCGCGAGCAACCGCACCGCCGCCGGCGCCGAGCGGTCGCTCAACGAAGGGCTTCAGGTCGCCTTCCGTTCCGGGGCGGTCATGGGGCTGACGGTCGTCGGCCTCGGCCTCCTCGACATCATGCTCTGGTTCGCGATTCTCTATTGGATCGTGCCGATGTTCGGCTTCGGGGAGATGTCGCTCGAGGAGATCACGGTGACGATGCTCTGCTTCGGCATGGGCGCCAGCTCCCAGGCGCTCTTCGCCCGGGTCGGCGGCGGCATCTTCACGAAGGCGGCCGACGTCGGCGCCGACCTCGTCGGCAAGGTCGAGCACAGCATCCCCGAGGACGACGCCCGCAACCCCGCCACGATCGCCGACAACGTCGGCGACAACGTGGGTGACGTCGCCGGCATGGGCGCGGACCTGTACGAGAGCTACTGCGGCTCGATCCTGGCCACCTCGGCCCTCGGCGTCGCGGCATTCCAGGGCGAATACCGGATGCAGATGGCGGCCCTCTTCCTGCCGATGGCGATCGCGGCGGTGGGCACGCTCCTCTCGATCTGGGGCATCTGGCAGGTGCGGACGGAAGAGGATTCCTCCCAGAAGGCCCTTCTCGCGGCCCTGGCCCGCGGCATCAACATGTCCACGATCGCGATCGTCGGCGCTTCGTTCGTGCTGACGTTCCTCCTGCTCGGCGGGTTCAGCCACCTCGGCGTGGCCGTGAGCGTGATCGTCGGCCTCGTCGCCGGATGGCTCATCGGGAAGTGGACGGAATACTCGACGAGCAATGAGTACACCCCGACCAAGGAACTCGCCGACCAGGCTCTGACCGGCCCGGCGACGATCATCATCGGCGGCGTCGCCGAGGGGATGATGAGCACGTGGGCTCCGGTGCTCATCACGGGTGTCGCCACGCTCCTGTCGTTCGGCTTTGCCAACGGCTTTGACTTCTCGAACCCGAACTCGTTCGCCCTCGGCCTCTACGGCGTGGGCATCGCGGCGGTGGGCATGCTTTCCACGCTCGGCATCACGCTCGCCACCGATGCCTACGGCCCGATCGCCGACAACGCCGGCGGCAATGCCCAGATGGCTGGCATGCCGGCGATCGTTCGTGAGCGGACCGACGCCCTCGACGCGCTCGGCAACACGACCGCCGCGACCGGCAAGGGCTTCGCGATCGGCTCGGCCGCGCTCACGGCGCTCGCCCTGCTCGCGGCCTACGTCGAGGAGGTGCGGATCGGCTTCGAGCGGTGGGGCCAGGCGGTCGCGGAGAACGTGCCCGACACCCCCGAACAGTACCTCCAGATCGGCGGGAAGCGGACGCTCCTCACCGAGGGGCAGTGGGTCAAGCTCGCCGACGGCGTTGCCGTCCGGCTCGGGAGCGAGCCGGCGAAGAATTCCACCTGGCTCGTGCTCGACCGCGGGAGCGTGCCAGAGTTCTCCTCGCTGGCCAACCGGACAGTGATCGAGAAGATGCCCGATGCCGCCGGCGTCGCGGAGCTCGAGAAGGAGAACCGCATCGTCGCGGTCAAGGCGGCCCGGATGGCAGACTACATGCGGCACTACGACGTGACGCTCATGAACCCGAAGGTGCTCGTCGGACTCTTCATCGGCGCCATGAGCACGTTCGTTTTCTGCGCGCTCACCATGAAGGCCGTGGGCCGGGCGGCGAAGGGCATGGTCGAGGAGGTCCGCAGGCAGTTCCGCGACAAGCCGGGCATCATGCAGGGCACCGAGACGCCCGACTACGCCGCCCCGGTCGAGATCAGCACGAAGGCCGCGCAGAAGGAAATGGTGGTCCCGTCGCTTCTGGCGCTCGTCCTGCCGGTCGTCTGCGGCATCGTCCTGGGGGTCGGCGGCGTCATGGGCATGCTCGTCGGTGGCCTCACGACCGGGTTCTGTGTCGCCGTCTTCATGGCCAACGCGGGCGGCGCCTGGGACAACGCGAAGAAGCACATCGAAGGGGGCGTCCACGGCGGCAAGGGCACCGAGGCCCACAAGGCCGCGGTCGTGGGCGACACGGTCGGCGATCCGTTCAAGGACACGAGCGGCCCGAGCCTCAACATCCTCGTGAAGCTCATGAGCATGGTGAGCGTGGTGGTCGCCGGCCTCGTGGTGCGGTATTCGCTCGAAGCACTCGGCTGGTTTTGAGAACCTGCCGTCGGCACCCCACACGGAAGCCCGAGTCGCAGGTTTCCCTGCAGGCGTTGCGTTGACGCTCCCGGAAGCCCGAGGCGCAGGTTTCCCTGCAGGCGTTGCGTTGAAGCTCCCGGAAGCCCGAGGCGCAGGTTTCCCTGCAGGCGTTGCGTTGAAGCTCCCGGAAGCCCGAGGCGCGAGCCGAGCGGGGCGTTGACGCGGCCCCGTGCGTGGCTGCCCGGTCATGAATCGCCTGGACGCCGCCGCATTGCCGCCGGGGGAGCGGACGCATCGTCGCTA
>DHLZ01000145.1:17644-26711 GCA_002405515.1 Planctomycetaceae bacterium UBA4655 | reverse complement strand
CGCGGCCGCCGCGGGCGGGCTGTTCGGGTCGGGCGTGGCGAGGCGGCTCCCCGCCAGGATGGTTCGGCGATTCGTGGCGGTGATCGGATTCGTGCTTGCGGCCTACTATTTCGCGACATGACGACCGGGATCATCCAGACCGACCGGCTTGGCAAGCAGTATTCGTCACGCGGCGGGGCGTTTGCCGCGCTCGACGACTGCTCGCTCGTCGTTCCGGAAGGCCGGGTGTTCGGCCTGCTCGGACCGAACGGCGCCGGAAAAACCACGCTCCTGAGGCTCCTGCTGGGATACCTGCGGCCGACCAGCGGGCGGGCGACGGTAGCCGGCCACGACTGCGAGAGGGAGTCGCTCGAGGTTCGGTCGCTCACCGCCTACCTGCCGGGCGAGGCAAGGCTCTTCCGCAGGATGAACGGGCACGGGGTGCTCGACTTCTTCTCGAGGCTGCGGCCGGACTGCCGCAGGGACCGGTCGGCGGGGATCGCGGCGCGTCTCGACCTCGACCTCGACCGCCAGGTCGCGCGGATGAGCACCGGCATGCGGCAGAAGCTCGCGCTCGCCGTCGTGCTCGGAACCGACTGCCGGCTCGTGATCCTCGACGAACCGACGGCCAACCTCGACCCGACCGCCCGAAGCGAGGTTCTCGAACTCGTCCGCGAGGCCAGGTCCGCTGGCCGAACCGTCGTGTTCTCATCGCACGTGCTCTCGGAGGTGGAGTCGACGTGCGACGACGTTGCGATCCTCCGGGCAGGCCGCCTCGTTCATACGCAGTCGGTGCACGAGCTTCGACGCCGCCACCGCATCACGGCGAGGATCGCGTCGCCGCCCGGGGAGGTGCCTGCCGCGATGGCGGGAATCGTGGCGATCGTCCGCCACGGGCAGGGGGAAGTCGTGATGGAGTCGGGCGACTCGCTCGCGCCGGTGCTCGGCTGGCTCGCCACGCAGCCGCTCGAGGAGGTGATGATCGAGCCGATCGGCCTGTCGGGCATCTACGATCGTTTCCACAAGGGGGTGTCGGGGTGAGACTCTGGAATCACGCCATCTGGCGGAAGACCTGGGGCGATCAGCGGGGGCTCTTTCTGAGCCTCGTCGCCCTCTGGGGGGCGTTTCCGTGGATCTACATCTGGCTGTGGTCGCAGATTCCGATGCCGGCCTTCCAGGACGTGCTCTTGAGGGCGATTCCACAGGATTGGCAGCGGCTCTCGGGCGTGCCGTTTTCGGAAGTGGCCACGCACGTTGGCCGCGTGGCCCTCGCCTTCGTCGATCCCGTGGTCGTGCTCGCGGCGACTGTCTGGGGCATCACGCGTGGCAGCGATGCGGTGTCGGGGCAGCTCGATCGCGGCACGATGGAAATGGTGCTCGCGCAGCCGGTCGCCAGGACCGAACTGTTCGTGTCGCAGGCGACCGCGACGACATCGGCCGCGGCGGCCCTCGCCGCGGTGCTGTGGCTCGGCACCTGGCTTGGGATCGCGAGTGGCCCATGGGCCGGGGCCGTCCCCCCCTCGCGATACGTGCCCGCGGCTGCGAACGTGTTCGGGCTCATGGTGTGCATTGCGGGACTGTCGTCGCTCGTCTCCGCCCTCGACTGTCACCGCTGGCGGTCGATCGGCATCCTCTGCGGCTTCTACGTGTTCTCGATTCTCGCGAAGCTCATCGGCAGGATGAGTCGCCCGTTCGAATGGGTCGGCTACCTTTCGATCCTCAACGCGTACGAGCCCCAGCGGCTCGTGGGCGGCACGACGGAGTCGTGGATGCTTCTGGCGAGATACGACGGCATCCTGCTCGGGATCGGCCTCGCCGCCTACGTGCTCGGCGCCGTGGTGTTCGCCAGGCGGGATCTTCCGGCGCCGCTGTGAGCCGGAGGCCGCGAATGGCCTCGGCCTCCCTCTGGGGTCCGGCCACCTGTCGGCCGAAGGAAATCGGGGTTTTCGCTGCAATTCCGACTGGTGGGCCGGCCTCGTTTTCGCCCATACTATTGTCTGGTGGCAGCGGACCGGGTGTTCACGGAGCCAGAGACGGATGCGATATTCTCCCTTCGCCCTTTCGCGACGCGGCATGGCGTGGCGACTCGCGTGCCTGGCAGTCGCCGTCGGGGTTCTCCCGTCGGCTGTTTCGGCAGACGATGCAGTGCCGCCGGCCCGGGATGCAGTGTCGCCGGTCCGGGATGCAGTGTCGCCGGCCCGGGATGCAGTGCCGCCGGTCGCCGAGGCCGGTGGTGTCGATCCGGGGCAGGGCGACCTCGACGCCGCGATCGACCGCAAGCTCTCCGCCGACGATTACGACGACCTGGGCAAGGTCATCGACCTCTGTCAGCGGGCGAAACGGAAGGGGCTGTCGGATGAACAGCGGAAGTTCGCCGACGATCTCGAGGCCGACACGCTCGTGACCCGTGCCGGGCTGCTCGTCGAGGAGATCTTCGAGGGACGCCAGCCGGGCCAGCAGAAGATGAGAATGCGGTCCGCCGCGCTCCGCGACCTCAACGCGGCCCTCGCCATGAATTCCGAGATCGGTTCGGCCCAGCTGATGCTCGCGAGGCTCGAGGCGCTCCCCACCGGCGACCGCGACCGTGCCCGCAAGGCGGCGACCAAGGCGATGGAGCTCATCGGCGAGGACCGGCTGGAGCAGGCCAAGGCCCTCCTTGTCCGCGGCGGGCTCGCCGAGTCGGACGACGAGAGGCGGGCTGATTTCGACAAGGCGGTGGAGCTCGCGCCGAGGAACGTCCAGGTCCGTCGCACCCGCGGTCTCTTCCGGCTGATCCGGGACGAGTACGCGGCCGCGATCGAGGACATCGACGTGGCCATCGCCGAGGATGGCGAAGACGCGTCGTTGCACGAAGCGCGTGGCGTCGCGCTCATGATGTCCGACAAGCTCGACGAGGCGCTTGCGTCGCTCGACCGGGCGATCGAGATCGATCCCGACCTCGCCGGGCCGCTGCTGCAGCGGGCGAGGGTGCTCGCGATGCGAGGCGATCAGGAGGCCGCGATCGAGACGCTCCAAAGGGCGATCGCGATCGACCCGGACGACGCGGTGCCGTTCGTGCTCCGCGCGCGGCTCAAGCTGCAGGCCGGTGATGTCGACGGGGCGATCGAGGACCTGCGTCTCGTGCTCGACGACCATCCCGACCACCAGCCCGCGCTCGAGTTGAGGGGGCTCATCGCGGCGGAAAAGGGGGACTATGCCTCGGCCATTCGAGACTTTCGGCGTCTCGTCGCCGCGAATGCTGACGACGCCCGACTCGTCGGCCAACTCGGGACGCTCTACCTCGCGGCCAAGCAGCCTCGGGAGGCGATTCGCCGGTTCACGAGGGCCCTGGAGATCGACGAAAAGCAGTTTCTGAGCCGTCGGGGCCGCAGCGATGCCGAGATCGCGATCGGCGACCATTCCGCGGCGCTCTCCGACCTCGAGAAGGCCCTCGACGCGGAGCCCGACGACACTTCGGTCCTCAACAACCTCGCCTGGTTGCTCGCGACCTCGCCGGATGATCCGATCCGCGACGGCCGCCGGGCGATCGAGCTGGCGAAGCGGGCGTGCGAGCTGACGGAGTGGAAGGAGGCGCACATCATCAGCACGCTCGCCGCGGCCTACGCGGAATCTGGCGACTTCGAGCAGGCGAGACGCTACAGCACGAAGGCCGTCGAGGCGGGGGCCGACGAGCCGCAAATCAAGGCCCAGCTCCAGGAGGAACTCGAGAGCTACAAGGCCGAGAAACCGTGGCGGGAGAAACAGCAGCAGATCGAGGCGATCGTCGATGCGAAGAAGGAGGACGTATCGGCCGACCGGCTCACGGACGACGGGTCCGAAGTCGATGCCGGCAAAGATGCCGCCACCCCTGACGCCGCGAAGCCGCAGCGCGAGACGCCGCCGCCGCGGACGCCCCGGCGGCCGTTCCAGTAGCTTCAGCCGTCCTGAATCCGCAAACGCCCGCGTCGGGCGGCGTAGAATGTCGCGCCGGCGGATGGAGAGGGCATGGCAGTCGTGGGCCCGCCGCGGTATCCGTGAGCGTCGTCTGCCATGCCGCAACCCACCGTCGGTTCGAGTCGCGGTTCGCGATCGATCATTCAATCCGCCCGCGAGGAGCCGAAGACCGTTCTCGATCGGCTCGGGTCTTCGGTCGAAGGTCTCTCGGACGACGAGGCTTTGCGGCGGCTGGCGATCCATGGCGAGAATGTGCTGCGGCCGCACGAAAGGGAGTCGCCCCTCGCCATCCTGCTTCGGGCGTGCCGCAATCCTCTCGTCGTGCTTTTGGGCATCCTGGCCACCGGCTCGTTCACGGCGGGTGACACGGCCTCGGGCATTCTCATGCTCGCGATGCTGGCCATCGGCGTGGGGCTGCGGGCCGTGCAGGAGTGGCGTGCCGACGTCGCGGTGGCGGCACTGCGAGAGCGGCTCCACGTGCATGCGACGGTGATCCGGGCGGGGAGGTTCACCGAAATCCCGATCGGCCGCCTCGTCCCGGGTGATGTCGTCCAACTGGCGGCCGGCGACATGGTGCCGGCCGACGTGCGACTCATCGCGAGCCGGGGGCTCTTCGTGACCGAGGCCGTGCTCACCGGCGAGTCGTTTCCGGTGGAGAAGTCGGCGGAGCCGGAGCCGTCGGCGGACGATCCTCTGGCCCTGAGGAGCGTCTGCCATCTCGGCGCGAGCGTCGAGAGCGGCTCGGCACGGGCCGTGGTCGTCGAGACCGGACGCCGCACCTGCCTCGGCGGCATGGCCGCATCGCTCGATCTGCCGGAGTTGCCGACCGCGTTCGACGTCGGACTCGAGCGGTTCACCTGGCTGATGGTCGGATTCGTCGCCGTGATCAGCCCGCTCGTCTTCCTGGTGAACGGACTGGTCAGGGGAGACTGGTGGGAAGCCCTCTTCTTTTCGCTCGCCGTCGCGGTGGGGCTCACGCCCGAGATGCTGCCGATGATCGTGGGAGTCTGCCTGTCGCACGGGGCGATCGGAATGTCGCGAAAGCGGGTGATCGTGAGGCACCTCGACGCGATCCAGAACCTCGGGGCCATGGACGTGCTCTGCACCGACAAGACCGGCACGCTCACGCTCGACCGCATCATCCTCGAACGGCACTGCGACGTCCGGCTCCGCGAGGATCCGGCCGTGCTGGAACTTGCATGGCTCAACGCCCATTTCCAGACCGGCCTGAAAAACCTGCTCGACCGCGCGATCCTGGAGCACGAGCTGTGGCGTGAGCACGTGCCGCACCGCGGCGAGGCGAAGATCGACGAGATACCGTTCGATTTCTCCCGCCGTGCCATGTCTGTCGTGGTGCGGCTCGCCGACGGACGGAGGCGTCTCATCTGCAAGGGGGCGGCCGACGCCCTGTTTCAACGATGCGACCGATACGAGGTCGATGGCGTCGTGCATCCGCTCGACGGGATGGTGTCGGCATCGCTCGCCCGTGAGGAAGAGAAGCTCGGGCGGGAAGGCTTCCGCGTGCTCGCCGTGGCCTACAAGGACGTCGAGAAGAAGACGTCCTATTCTCGCGACGACGAACAAGGCCTCGTCCTGCGGGGATACGTGGCCTTCCTCGACCCGCCGAAGGACTCGGCCCGCGAGGCCGTCGCGAAGATTCGGGCCAGTGGCGTCGAGGTGAAGGTGCTCACCGGTGACAACGAGTTCGTGGGCGGATCGGTCTGCCGTGCGGTCGGCCTGGACGTGGGCCGCGTGCTCCTCGGCAACGAGGTCGAGCGGCTCGACGACGAGTCGCTCGCCGTGGCGGCCCGCGGTGCCTGCCTGCTCGCCCGGCTGACGCCCGCCCAGAAGGAGAGGGTCGTGCGGCTGCTCCGCGGCGGCGGCCACGTCGTCGGCTTTCTCGGCGACGGAGCGAACGATGCGCCGGCGTTGCGGGCGGCCGACGTCGCGATCACGGTCGACTCCGCGGTCGATGTCGCGAGGGAGAGCGCCGACTGCATGCTGCTCGACAAGGACCTGCGGGTGCTCCGCGACGGGATCATCGAGGGTCGGCGGGTGTTCATGAACGTGCTCAAGTACATCCGCATGGGAGCCAGTTCCAATTTCGGCAACACGATCAGCGTGGTCGGCGCGAGCCTCCTGCTGCCGTTCCTTCCGATGACGCCCCTGCAGGTGCTCGCGAACAACCTGCTCTACGATTGCTCGCAGGTGTCGATCCCGACCGACGAGGTCGATCCGGAGCTCGTCGCGCGGCCGCGGCCCTGGTCGGTGAGGCAGGTCTCGCGGTTCATCCTGTTGGTCGGTCCGATCAGTTCGCTCTTCGACTTCACCACGTTCGCCGTGCTGCTCTTCGGCTTTGGGTGCGTCGAGCCGGGCGGGAGTCGCCTGTTCCACACGGGCTGGTTCGTCGAATCCCTGGTCACCCAGACGCTCGTGATTCACGTCATCCGAACCGACAGAATCCCCTTCTTCGCGAGCCGTGCGAGCCCTGCCGTTGCGGCGGCGACCGCGGCGGTGGTTCTCGTCGCCGCATGGCTTCCCGCCTCCCCCCTCGGCCCTTCGTTCGGCTTCGTGCCGCTGCCGACGGCGTATTGGCCGTTCCTCGCGGCGACGGCCGTCGCCTACGCCTTCTTGACGCACTTTGCGAAGGCGGCGGTCGTTCGCCGAGGGTGGCTCGAGATGTGAGGGGAACGGCCCCGGGTGGTTCTTGCGGCGGTGTGGACTCGTTTTCCTCGATCGACCCGTGAGTGGAGGCGGCGGGAATCGAAGTTCTACAGGATACCCCAAGCGAAACGCCAATCCAGCATCAAGGAGGCGCAGAAAACGGCGCACTTCTGTCGGACCCGCTCTTGGCGTTCATCGTGAGCCGGTGGCCCACGCTGACGGCGGCCCAAAAGTGCGCGATCATGGAGTCCGTCGTCGGCCCGGCGTCAGTCCCCAACCCCGCCTCAACACCTGAAATCGGTCAATCCCCGGCACCGTAGGCTTTTGCCGTGGCCCCGACTACGATGCCGCTTTGGCGTAGGGGCTCGCCCCTCACAATCAGGATTCCCGTGAGGTCGGGCCAGTGGGTTTAGCGTTCCTGCCTCCGCCGTCGGCGTGCAGGTTCGGTGAACGCCTTTAGGCCGCGAACTGGGCGTCGCTGGCGTGAACTTTGTGGCAATCCGGCCGCGATCGGCATTCGTTTCGGAGACGTTGAAGACATGCACCAGCCAGACCCACAGAGCCGCTCCTACACGCAGGTCATCAACGGCATCGAACTTGGGACCATGAAAATCCCGCAGTTCCAGCGGGAGTTCGTCTGGTCGCGGGAAAAGTCGGCAAAGCTGATCGACAGCATCCTCAAGGGGTACCCGATCGGCACCTTCATTCTCTGGAAGACGAGGGAACAACTCAGGGCCGTTCGCGACATCGGCGGCGTCCAGTTACCACCGACTCCGCATGGCGACTACGCGGAGCAGGTTCTGGACGGGCAACAACGGCTGACGAGTCTGTACGCAGCGGTCAAAGGACTGATGCTCGAACGCTTCGACGGCCGCAAGGATGATTTCGCGCAGATATGCGTTGACCTCGACGCCGACACCGACACCGACACGGCCGTCGTCCTTCCATCGCCACCCGCCGAGGCCGAGCCGGGCCGCCATGTCCGACTTGTCGATGTCCTGGCCGAGGACTTTGATTTTCTTGCGCGGCTTACGCCCGAACGGCGTGAGCGCCTGCGTGAATGCAGCCGGCGCGTCAAAGAGTACCGGTTCTCGGTGATCCTGATCCAGGATGCTCCGATCGACGTTGCCACCGAAGTCTTCACCAGAATCAACGTGACCGGAAAGCCGCTCAGTGTCTTCGAAGTGATGGTCGCCAAGACGTACGACCATGTGAACCACTTTGATCTCACCGACCGTTACCACGCGCTTCTCGGCGAGCTTGAGACGATTGGTTACGACACGCTGCCCCAATCAGCGGTCTTGCAGATCGCCAGCCTTCTTCTCGTCGGCGAGGCAAGAAAGCAGGACATCCTGCGACTCGACACTGCCGAGTTTCGAAGTGTCTGGCCCCGGGTCGAGGAGTCCGTGAAGGCCGCCTGCGACCACTTCCGAGGTGCCTATCGGCTGCCCGCGTCCAAACTTCTGCCATACGCATCCCTCGTCGTTCCCTTCGCGGTCTTCTTCGACGCTCATCCTGACAAGCCATCTGGTGAGCAAATACCGCTGCTGAGAGAGTTGTTCTGGCGCATCTCATTGACCGGTCGCTATACGTCCGCCACCGAAACCAAACTCGCCCAAGACGCGAAAAAGGTTCTGGCGATCGCGGAAGGTAGGCAGCCGGTGTACGACACGGCCTTCGCCGTAGACACGTCCCCGGACGCGATCGATCGGTTCGGGTTCTTCCGAGCGAGTCGCAGTTTCGTGAAGGCAATCCTGTGCCTGCTTGCGTACCAGCAGCCGCGCTCGTTTGACGACGACGGAATCGTTCGCATAGCCAACGACTGGCTCAAACAAGCGAATAGCAAGAACTACCACCATTTCTTCCCGAAGGCGGTGCTCAACAGGCGCGGTGTGGAACCGCGACGGATTAATCACATCGCCAACATCACGATTGTCGATGACTTCTTAAACAAGCGGAAAATCAAGACCCGCAAGCCCTCCGATTACATGGCCGAGTTCCGCCAGCACAACCCGAACCTCGCGGACACCATGACATCGCATCTCATCGACCTCGAGACGGGCGTTTGGGATGACGATTACGACGCGTTCTTCGCGGCCCGATGCAAAGCGATTTCAGATGAACTGCAGAACTGGATTCCGTTGCGGCCGTGCGATGATGCCAAGCCCGTCGTCATCGGAGATGACAGTGATCCGGATGAGGTGGAAGAGGACAGCGAGTTTGACGCTGTCGCAGACGACGCATAGCGGCAGCAGCCTTATCGGGGCAGAAGACGTAACGTCGCGGTTGCCAGACTCGCCCGGGCACCATCCAGAGATAATTGACGAGGCGATGGCCTCCGGCCCGGGCGGCACGACTCCAGCTCGTTGGGGGGCGGCTTCCGTCGTGCCGCAAAGACAACAAAGCGGAGGTCGGGCATCCTGCCCTCCCGCTGTTCTGAGCAGCGGCTAGCCCTCGATGCTGATCTCTGAGGGGGGGGGGGGGGGGGGGG
>DHLZ01000145.1:0-17506 GCA_002405515.1 Planctomycetaceae bacterium UBA4655 | reverse complement strand
CGCGCCCCCGGCTTCCCCCTCCCCCATAGCGGAATCGAGGGCATCCCCGCCGCTGAAGGGCCGCATCGTGCGGCTAGCGGAGCGGCCGCAAGCGGCCGCCAGAAGGCATCGTGCCAGCCTCATCGGCGGCATCCTTGCCGCCGAGCCTCCGCCGCCCTTGTGCCTGCGTCGATCGAGATGGAGACTCGCGGCGGCGGCTTCGTGTCGCGGCGCGGGTTGGCGCGGCTCCGCTCCCGCGGCGGCGGCTCTCAGGGGCTCATCCTCAGCCCCGTTCGCCGCGTGCCGCGTCTGCTCCCGTTGCGATCAGCAAGGCCGCAAGCCCGGCGCTCGACCTCAAGCGTTCTCAGCGGAGCAGCCGGTTCCCGGCTGCGGCATGGCATCCTGCCGCTATTGGCGGCGGCATCGTGCCGACGCCGTGGTGGATCTTGCGTTCGGCAAACGCTAGTGCACGGGTAGACTACTTGGCTTCCATCCGCCAACTTCCATCATGCAGGAACGCCATGGATACCTCGCTACCGTGCTGGTTCAACATTGTCGATGAAGCCAACGAGGCTCGTTTTCCGTTTGGCGGCTACTTTTTCCCTCGCGCGGGCGATTTCATAAATGTCGGTGGCATCTGCCTCAAGGTCGTTGCTGTGTGCATCAACGCAGCGCAGAGTGACCGAACAGCCATGCAAGGCAACGTAAATGTTTACGTTGAGAAGACCGAGCCTCCGTTTGGAAACGAAGACTACGATCAACACGATCTCGTCGAATATTGTGAGCGAGTGCGAGATCGCCTGCCGTAGTTATGCGAGCTCGATGAACAACGGAGCGACAGTTCCGGTCGCCCACAGAAGAGGGCCCGTGTGGGCAGTCGTGGTCCTGTTTGAGACAGCCCCGTCCGTCTACTTCGCTCTCAGGGCCACGCGTCGAAACCGCATTTACGCCCACGCCGGATGTTTTCGCCAATCTGCCGGCATGCCCATGCGCCAATACGCGTTGTCTGCCGGCGGCGGCTGGTTCAGTTGCTCGAGTACTTGATCGCGCCACGCGTTCACCTGCTGGCGCACTGCGCTGCACCCGGTCAAAAGGCGGTGCTGAAGCAAGAGCGACGCATACAGTCGGTCGCCCCGCGGAAGCAGAGGCTGTTCCCACGCCTTGCCATTTGGCAGGAGAGGCGTGATTGCCCATTTTCGATCCCATAACCGCGAGTGATGGGCGCACAGATTGCGGACGTACACGAGATGGTGCAGCACCGACGCCAGGACATTCGGTTGCATCCCATACCGAGCGGCGACTCCCTTTCTGGCCCGATCATCGATCCCGAAGAACATTTTCGACACCGCCCCAAACGACATCGTTTCCGTGGCGATCCAGATCGGCAGATCAGGGAAATCGGAGTAGCGAGTCTTGAAGTGCTCAACGAAGGTTTCCTTGGACCTTGTCGCTTCGCTTCGGACCGATTCGATCCAGTCAGCGTGACGAAATCGCCCGTAAAAGCTGCTCGCATCGACATGGCCGAACGCTCCGAACAGTCTCCCGAACTCGTAGGCGAGCGTCGCGCGGACATCCACTTCCACGATCTCGAGCGCGTCGGTCACGATGTCGCGGAGTTTCAGATCAAAGTCGTACGCCGCCCTCACGTTCTCGAACGTGCAGCCATCATTGAACGCATGCCGCGTGTTCTCGAAGGCGAGGCAATAGCCGCTGAATCGGTAGTAGTTGACGTGCGCGAGAAACGCTTCGGCGGCTCGGCGGTCAGTTACGATCAAGCCTCGGGCGATCAGTCGATCCAGCTGATCGCCATGCGACAGCCAGGGCTTGTCATAGGGCGGGAGTGATTGGCTCATTGGCCCACCCCGACCAGGCGAACGGAATCCGACCCGAGAGGCCGGTTCGGCGCATAAAAAAACCCGTCCTTGATGCACGTCACCTTCCGAGGAAGGGAGGGGTGCGACGGGTGTGTTTCTGGAACTCTACCCCGCTGGGGAGACCCTGGCAATCGGAGTATCGGCGTTTTCGGCATCGGTCTTCAATTCCCGGAGATTTGTTCGGGAAATCCCTCATGGGGCCTCTTCGTCGCCGGCAGACTCATCGTCCTGCTCGTCAAACAGCGTGGCGGCCGCGGCCCGCATCGCCTTTTTCCATTTGGGAGGGCACTCGAGCGCCCCGGCGGCTTCCAGGTCGGCCCGAGAGATGAGCGGGCCATCGCAAATGGCTCCCAGCAGCTTGGCTTGCTGGGGCTCGAGTTGCACGAGCAGTCCGAGGACGTGGATCACGTTGAGGAGTTCCGTCGTGTACTCGGCCAGCCACCCGTCAGGCTGAATCTCGCTCAGCTTGGAGGGCGGCCGCTTATCTCCCATCTGCGGCTTGGTTCGCGTCTTCTTCCGGTAGCTGAACCATTGGGTCAGCACCCGCTTGCCCGAAACCTCGTATTCCCAAACGGCCGGCGGAACATTCTCAATGCGCCCCTTGCCGACGTGGAGCGTACGACTGCCGGCGTCGTACTTCATCTCGTCAGGCATGTTTTCCGGATCAGTTGGGATCGAGGCTCCCTTCGGGATCTTCGCGAGGTCGGCCTGCGGCGGCCGCGGTGGCCCGGCTGGGCGACCCGCTGCCTTGTCCACGCAGCGCTCACCGAATGTGTGGAGCCAGATCACCCGTCGGCCCAGGTCCACCGCCTGTGTCCAGAGGGCAGGATCCGCTGTGAGCGGAATGCGCAGGCCGGGCGAAGCGAGGTCCTCCTGAAAACGATTGGTGTAGGCCGGGTGCGCCGCGACGGCCGCAACGTAGGCCATCACGTCATCCCCGGCCACCGACACCTTTATTTCGATGCCAGCGTGGCCATCAGTTTTGGCGGGAGGTTCGGAGTCGTGGCATCTGGATCGCGCCAGAGCGGGAAGACCCGGCCGCCAAATGAGCCCTTGTAATGGTCGAGGTCTGGAACAAATGCAGCGAGCACAATGCCCGGCCCAGTAGTCGGGCGGGTACTTGAGAGCGCCGTCGCAAAGACCTGTTTGTGAGAAACCGAACTCCATAGTTCGCTATTCGGTTGAGTAACCACACGGGCGTCGGGAATGATGAACTGCCGGTCAAACGAGCGATAAGCGAACTTCACGGGCGGAAGACAGTGGCCTTGCTCATCAATGATTTTTGTCGCGTTTGCGGGATAGCCAGGAATGCCCTGCCGCACGAGTGATCGAATATGGCGGTCTGCGGGGATGCCTTTCCTGAGCGTCGGATGGAAAAGTTCTTCCTTTTTCACAGCATCTGGTTCTCCGATCATCGCATTCCAACGAGCAAGCAGAGATCTCTCGTCTGGTGAAATGACCCATGTGCGTTTTGCTTGGGTTCCCGACCCGCTGTACGCAAACAACTCGTCGAGCGCCGGATACGTCGTCCAGTCGCCCGTCGATGCCGGCAGGAAAGGTGCCCGCCACTCGGTCGGGCAGTCTTGCCAGTTAAGCCCGTCGATTGTCAGCCCGGCCAGCGCCTCGAACTTCTGATCCCGTCTGCCTTCCGGCAGGGCAACGTACCGCACTTTCGCCGGGTCGTCGTCCTTCTTGGCCCGAGCTCGCGACACCATCACGATGCACACCGGTTGCTGCACACCCTGAAAAATCCGCGTCGCCACCTCGGGCTGATGCCCTTCGGGCGAGCAGTTCACGATCCAAATGTGGTCGGCGGTTCGCCGCAGCCAGTCCCGCATCTTTTGGAATCCGGGGCCACTCAGGAAACCGGCGACCGTGATGAAGCACACGATGCCCGTATTGCGTTCGCCTCGATCACGTTGCTTTTGGGTATGACCTTGCTCAAAGACTTTCCAGGCCGCCCAGCGCCAGAAGTAGATGTAGAGATTCCGCAGGTGTTTCGCGTGTGCTCCGACTCCCCAGTCCTTGGGCGGGATCCAGTCTTCGAGAATCGCGTTTGTCACTTCGGTGAGGGTCCCTTGCTCGCCCGTCGGTGTGAGGCCCCCCGCCTGCAGCACGTCCTCCACCCAGCCGCCCCGGCCCATCGCCTTTTCCTTGTACGGCGGATTGCCGACCACCACGTTGATGCGCCGCTTCCGTTTGAGCTCGTTGGCGAGCTTCCGCTGTTCGGCGATGGCCGCGACGATCTGCGGCGCGTAGCCGCTGTCGTGCCAGGGGTTTGAGAGCGTGTCGGCGACATACATCGGCATCGGCTGATGAGGCACGTCGCCCATGAGATCGATCAGCTCCGCGTGGATGCGAAGCTGCGCCACCGCGAACGGCCCAAGCTGCATCTCGAACGCGGTCAGCCGATCGATCGCCGCCTTGATCGCTGGGCCAACGGCTCCCTCGCCTTGCTCCGCAGCCACGTTGGCAGCGATATGCCGGAGAATTTGGAGGATGTACGTGCCCGTGCCGGCCGCCGGGTCGTTGAGGGTGACGGCCGGGGCCGCCAGGCCGGCTTGTTGCCCGAAGTGCTCCCGCACGACTTCATCAACGAGCCGCACCATCGGACCCACGACCTCGGGCGGGGTGTAGTAGGACCCAGTCTGCTTGCGCAGCGCGTTGTCGTAGACCTCGAGGAAGTCTTCGTAGAAGTAGAGCCAGGCGTCGGGCTTGCCCTTGCTTATCGCATGCCAGTTCACGACATCGAGCACACGGGTGAGCGTGTTGATCGAGGTCTTGAGGGCCTTTTCGTTTGAGGCGTCGTCCGTCAACACCTTGAGCGCCGCGCCGATGAGCGATTGCGACTTGCTCAGTTCACGGCCCACGCGATCGAGATCGCTGCCAAGCGTAATGCCTCGCGCCCGTGCCATGAGCAGGCCGAACGTCACGGCCTGGGCATAGCCGTCGGCAAACTGCTCGTTGTTGGCCTCGGGGAACAGCAGCAAGCGCCAGTCCTTCGCGAGCCCTGTGAGTGCTTCACTACCCGCCTCCAACTGCTCCGTGACCTCGTCCCGCAGGAGGCGACACAGCCTGGCCGTGGTGCGTGCCAGTTCCGGCACCGTTCGGGGAGGAATTGGTTCCCAACGGAGAAACGAATCAAAGAGCGCCACCAAGTCCTGAGGAGCCGAGAGCGATTTCCCGGCGGTGGCGATGTCTCCATTGAGCGCCACAACCTGCCCCTGAATCTCGCCATTGCGCCAGAGGCTGAAGGCGTTGCCGTCGGTGTAGAGCAGATTTGGAAGCGATTGGAGCCGCAGCCATTGCTCCTTATCGTGGCCCTTGTAGGAGCGGGGGTCGGCTCCTTTGCCGGGCTGCTTGACCTCCACAAAGCCGACGAGCGCCTTGCGAACAGTGATGGCGTAGTCGGGCCGCGTTTTGAGGCTCGCCAGCGATGTCTCGCCGACTGGCTCGACCTGGTCGCGCTTGAAGCCACAGAGCTCGGCCAAATCCTTGAACAGGTCGTGAAGCGGAGTCCGCAACTGATCTTCCGGCTCCCCTTGGATCGCAGGATTCGAGAGCTTGCCCTTGGCCGATTGGCCGTAGTCCGCGACCAACTCTGCAAGCGTGCGATTCGGCATGGGGACGATCCTGAAAAAATGCTCGTGTCGCCGGGCAGCCCAGCAACGGAAAGAGTTTGTGTACCGACTGGGGTAGGCCCCCGTAAAGGGGGCTCCCGCTGCTGCGCTGGCTTGAGCAGTTGAATTCGTGTTTTCGGCGCGACAGGCTGCCGCTCCATGTATCGACCGTCCAGGTTATTCCCCTGCGTTGGGGCCAACCGAGAGGCTTTCACGACATGCGAGATTGATCATGGCCTCCAGCGAGTCTGACGCGGATGATGACGATCTCGCCAAGCGTGAGAGACGAGTCGCTTTTCTCGAGCGAGTAGCCGCCACCCACGACCAGCTCCGCAACACTATCGCAGAAATCGCGCTCTGGCAGACCTGCCCCGGTGCGTATCGAATCGATGCGCCGCTCGACAAAGACGAGCAAGCCGCTGGCGCAATTGCTGACTTTGTCCGCAGAGCGATCAAAGTAGCCAAGTTCTTCAATCATGTGTTCGGCCCGAAAAAGGGTTGGGATCGTGATTCAGACGGGATGCACGCCCTGGCGGTGGCCGTCCAAGCCGGGTTTCTCCGCGACAAGTCGCCTTATCGCGCCGGCCGTGAGCGGCTCTACGAATGGGAGAGCGACCCCGCAGCGGTCGCCGCCGCTGCCATCACGGTTGATGAGGCTGCCGATCATGGCAAGCAGCACGGCCCGGACTGTGATCTTGCGCCAAAAGCTATCGAGTGGTACGCCGCGATCGTTGCGTATCGGCGACGGCTGTTGGACATCGAGACGCTTGCATATTTAGCCGGCGTAGAGGCGGTGGCCCATCCAAGCCTCGCGCCACAGGCCCACGCCGCGGTAATCAAATTGGCGAGCGCCGTTCGGTCTCTTCAGCCGGTCACCGGCGCGATGGGAGAGTGGGACAACGTCGTGCCATCGCTCATGAAGGCGATACACGATGCAAGCGTGTTTTCGCGCGGTGCGCCGCCCGCAGACGCGTCGGCTCCCGCCGATCCCCAAGCGGCAGAACCAGGGGCAAGCGAATCAAAATCCGTCAAAGTCGCTCCCGACCAGCCCACGGGCCTGAAGAGCGTCGCTGAGCTGGTGCAGGCATTTGGAATCCCGGAGGAAAACGTAGAAGCCCTCAAGAAGCGGCTTCAGCGAGAGCGATCCCGGATCTATGCAGATGCGGTCCGGGAATTGCGGGAGCCGCGGTCGCACAAACCCAAGTTCCTTTACGACGCCGGGCATGAGGAAGTCCGAAAGATCATGGCGGACTACGTCCAGTAGCCGCCGTGCATTTGTCACTCGGATGTCCCTCCTCCGCATTTTCTTGCGACAGGTAGCTACGACGTGCCAGCCGTGACGGCGGGACATTTGTCCCGCCACCGTCTTTTGGTTTTTTGACCTCACGCAGATCGGCGAAACCTCCACGCGAGCGGGCCGCACATCGCGGGCCGCGACCACGCAGAGGTTTCAACCATGACAGCGCCAATGGCTCTTCGGCCGCGTGAAGCGGCCCGCGCCCTCGGGGTCTCCGAGCGGTGGCTTTGGGAAAAGACGAAGACAGGGGAAATCCCCTGCCTGAAGGCAGGCCGATGCACGCTCTACCCCGTCGCCATGCTCGAGGAGTGGCTGCGCACCCGCGCGGCCCGGCGGCAGGAAGGCGGTGAGCAGTCATGAGCCACGACCCCGTCAACCTCGTGCTCGCTCGCCTGCGGGAACGGGGCCACGAGCCCCGCCAGACCGCCAGCGGCTGGACCTCGACATGCCCTGCCCACGCCGACACCAGCCCATCCCTATCGGTCGGCGTCGGCGACAACGGCAACGCGGTGATCCACTGCCATGCCGGCTGCGACCTCGGCTCCATCGTGGCCGCCTTGCGGCTCGAAAAGAGAGAGTTGTTCGCCGACGGCACCACCCCGCCGTCGCCGCGCCAGAGAATCCGACGGCCACCGCGGGCGTTTCCAACCTGGGAGACAGCCGCGGAGTCGATTTCCCAGGGCCGTGGCAGACCGGCGATGACGTGGGAATACCGTGACGCCCACGACACCGTGGTGGCCATCGTCTGCCGCTGGAACCTTCCAGACGGCAAAAAGGTCATCCGGCCCGTCTCCCGCCAGCCGGACGGCACCTGGGCCGCTGTGGGCATGCAGGAGCCCCGCCCGCTGTATCGCCTTCCGGAACTCGCCCGCGCCGAAACGGTCTACGTCTGCGAAGGCGAGAAGGCTGCGGACGCACTCCGCAGCCTGGGGCTCACGGCGACCACCAGCAGCTTCGGTGCGAAGAGCGCCCGCAAGACGGACTGGGCGGCGCTGGCCGGCAAGAGCGTCGTGATCGTCCCTGACAACGACGACCAGGGCGCAGCCTACGCAGCCGACGTACGCCGGCTCGCCACCGATGCCGGTGCCAAGAGCGTGGTGATCGTGCGGCTCGCCGACATCTGGCACGGGATCGAGCCGGGCGACGACGCATACGACTGGCTCGAGGCCCACGACGCCACGGACCCAGCGGATCTCGTGTCGATGCTCCAGCAGCTTGCGGTCAACGCCCGCCAGGCCGCGCCGACGGAAGGTCCGGTGCTCGTGTGCATGGCATCTGTCCAGCCGCGGGACGTTCGCTGGCTGTGGCCAGGCCGGGTGCCGCTGGGGCGGCTGACGCTGCTCGTGGGCCGGCCAAAGGAAGGCAAGTCGTTCTTGACCACCGACATGGCCTCGCGGGTAACGACTGGCACGCCGTGGCCAGATGGCACCGTCTGCCCCAAGGGGGCGGTGATCTTCATCTCCGCAGAAGACGACCCAGCCGACACGATTCGGCCGCGGCTGGACGCCCACTATGCAGATCCCTCGCGTGTTCACCTGCTGAGCGCCGTCAGGCACGTCAACGACAAAGGCAAGCCCGAGGAAGTGATGTTTACGCTCGCGGATGCCGCCGCCCTGGAGGCGGCAATCGCCGCAGTCCCGGATTGCAGGCTTGTGGTGATCGATCCCATTGGCAGCTTCCTCGGCGGCCGGACGGATGCCCATCGAGACAACGAGGTCCGGGCGGTACTCGCTCCCGTGGCGCGGCTGGCCGAGAAATACGACACGGCCGTCCTGGTCGTGTGTCACACCCGAAAATCGCCGGGTACGAATGCCGACGAGCAGACTCTTGGATCGCGCGGGTTTGTGGGCATCGCCCGCGCCGTGTGGCACATGAGTCGGGATCGTGAGAACAAGTCGCGACGGCTCCTCCTGCCCGGTGGGCAAAATCTGGCGGGTGAGCCGACGGGCCTGGCGTTCACGATCAACGGCGAGCCCGCGCGCCTTTCCTGGGAGCGGGAGCCCGTGGCGATGACGGCCGACGATGCGTTGGCCCGCGAGCACCACGCCGGCGGAAAGGCTTCTCGCTCGAAGCCCGGCCCTGCGCCCCAGCGGCGCGACGAGGCCGCGGACTGGCTATCCGGCATTCTCGCTACCGGCCCCCGGCCGGCCGCCGACCTCATCGAATCGTGGACGAACGGCGAGGGCGGCTCCAAGAAAACGCTGGTGCGTGCGAAGCAGAGCCTCGGGGTCGAGGCGTATCGCCCCGACAACCCAGGCCCGTGGTGGTGGAAGCTGCCGCCCGAAGGCGACGCGCCTGAGATTCAGGAGCCCACCGACCCGGGAGCTACGCCACACGGCCCTCTGGACTTCCTGGGCAAAACTCCGGGGTTGTACGCATTTCCCGAATCCTGAGCCCCCACATGACCACGTTCCTGAAACCCGGCCACCTGCAATGGCCGCTCCCCCGGTAGAGTGGCGAAACAAATCCGCGAGGACACACGCATGGCATCACTCATCAAAGACCCCAACGGATCCTTCCGCATCGAAGTCGTAGTCCCCGACGGCAGCCGCAAACGCGTCCGGCTTGGCAAGCTGCCGGTGAAGACCGCCGAATCGTGGCACCGCCGCGTCGAGGCCCTGGTGAGCGATCTCGCGGCCGGGGAGCCCCACGGCCGTGACCTCGCGTCCTGGCTGGCAGAACTTCCCCTCAAGCTCCACGAGCGGCTTGTGAAGGCCGGTCTCGCAGACCGGCGCGCGGCAACCTTAACCGCGACGGTGGGGCCGTTCCTGGCGGCGTGGCTCGAAGCGAGGAAACCGGAATACAAGGTGGCGAGCGTCCGGGCCTGGAAGCAGGTCGTTGATGGCCTGACGGAGTTTCTGGGAACCGGCTTTCCGATCGCCGAGGTGACTCCCGAAAAGGCCGAGGAGTTTCGGCAATGCATGATCGGCGACGGTCTGCGGGCCACCACGATCCACAAGCGGCTCCAGCACGCGCGGCTGATGTTTGACCACGCCAAGCGGAAGAAACTCCTGGCCGAGAATCCGTTTGAGCACGTCCGCCATCGGCCCGGGGACGCCTCCGAGCGCCGGGCATACGTCGAGGCGGCCGACGTGCGCCGAGTGATCGACCACGCCCCGAATCAAGACTGGCGGCTTTTGATCGCCCTCTCGCGTTTCGCGGGCTTGCGCGTGCCGAGCGAGGCCATGAGCCTGCGGTGGCAGGACATCGACTGGGACCGGGGCCGAATCACCGTTCCCTGCCCGAAACTCGAGTACCTCGCCGGCAAGGGCTACCGCGTGATCCCGCTCTTCGCCGCCGTGAGGCCGTACCTCGAGGAAGCCTGGGATCGAGCGCCGGACCGTGCCGAGTACGTCTTCGCCGAGGAGTATCGTCGTCGCGCCCACGGCAAGCACGGGTGGGCCGGCTGCAACCTCCGCTCGACGCTCGAAAAGATCATCAAGCGGGCCAAGGTGCCGCAGTGGACACGGCTCTGGCACTCGATGCGGGCGAGCTGCGAAACCGACCTGGCCCGCGAGTACCCGCTCGCCGTGGTCGCCAAATGGCTGGGCAACACGGCCGCCGTCGCGATGCGGCACTACGTGGATGTCACCGACGCCGACTTCGAGCGTGCCGCGGTCGCCGGCAGCAAACAGGCGCACAAAGCGGCGCAGCAAGTTCCCGCGAGTCGGTGTTTTGACTCGCAGGCCGAATCGTCCGCGCATGAAAAAGCCCCGGCTGTGCGGGGTCTCGCAGCATCGTGCGATCCCCTGCACAACCGGGGCATGGAGGCGGCGGGAGTCGAACCCGCGTCCCGTGATGTTTTGGAACAGACGTCTACGTGCGTATCCGGTCGATTTGGATCTCGTCAGCGGGTCCCCGGCCGGCAGGGTGCCATGCTGACCAGCCCGGAACTTTTTTAACCCCGTCCGTGCCAGGCGGTGAAACGGGGCGAGTCGGATTTGGCGACCGTTTGGGAGGCCCTTCCGACTGGGGCCATCGCACGGGGCTGCTTAATTAAGCAGCCAGAGCAAACTGAGCTTCGGCAATTGAAGCTTGGTCGACTTTTAACGTGGCCAGCCGACCAACCACGACACGCAATCTGAACCTCTGGCCATCCGGTCGATACCGGTACGCCCCCTTCGTGCTCGAACGAACCACCCCGGCGGGCCGCAAGGCTTGCCGGACCTGTTCATTCTACGGGAATTCATCGGCCGACTCGAATCCTTTCCCTCGTTTTTCCTGGAAAACGCCGAAAAAGCTGCTGGATGGCGGCCTTTGGACACCCGTCCGCACGCGTCCGGAACGTCAGGCATAGTTGTCGAAACGTCACCGCGTTCGGCGACGGTTCCTTGACGCTGTTCCGCGGCAACACCTACGATCGATTTCAATTCCGCCCGGCCAGGTGCATGATGCACGCGCTCCATCGCGGTCTGCTTCCTCTCTTCTCCGCCGCCGTCTCTCTCGGCGTCGTGGTGTCCGCCGCAGGCATGCCGGGCGTCGCCGCGCAGGAGTGGGCGACGAAGATGTTCTCGGAAACGAGCCACAACTTCGGGACCGTCGCCCGCGGCTCGAAGACCGAGCATCGCTTCGTCTTCCGAAACCTCTACAAGGAGGATCTCCACGTCTCGAGCATCCGGAGCAGCTGCGGCTGCACGAGCCCGGAGGTGACGAAGCGGGATCTCAAGACCCACGAGACGGCGGAAATCGTCGCGAAATTCAACACGCGGACGTTTCTCGGCCAGCACGGCGCGACCCTCACCGTGACCTTCGACAAGCCGTTCCACGCCGAGGTGCAGCTGCGGGTGGCGGGCAACATCCGCAGCGACGTCACCTTCGAGCCGCCCTTCGTCGATCTCGGCAACGTGGATCTCGGGAAAGGCGTCGAACGGAGCGTCCGCGTCACGCACGTCGGCGGATCGGAATGGAACATCAAGGACGTCCGCAGCGCCAATTCGATGTTCGAGGTGGTTCTCTCGAAGCCGCTGCGGACCAGCTCGCAGACGGTCTACGACCTCAATTTCAGGCTCAAGCCGGAAACCCCTGCCGGCTACGTCAACGGGCAGCTGATCCTCGTCACCGACGATCCGCGGGCGACGCAGATACCGATGGACGTGGAGGGGCGGGTCGTCGCTGAGGTGACCGTGAGCCCGCAGCTGTTGAGCTTCGGCGACGTCGAAGTGGGCGGTTCGGCCACGAAGAACCTCGTGGTCCGTGCCAATCGTCCCTTCAAGATCACCGGCATGACCTGCTCCGATCCGGCCGTCACCTGCGAGCCGAAGCCCGCCGTCGCGGCGGTCCAAATCCTGCCGATCACGTTCCGCCCGGTGACCGGTTCGGGCAGGATCGAGCTGCCGCTGCGGGTGGTCACCGACCTCGGTGAAGGGGCCGTGCCGTCGGTGAGCTTTCAGGCGAACGTGATCAACGCCACGCTGACGGCCGATCGCGGCCCGACGCCGGTCGCCCCCGCGGCGCAGGTCTCCCCCGCGGGCCGCGTGAAAGTCCCGACGATCGCCGTCGAGACCGCCACCGCCGGCCCCGGCGACGCCGCCGTCGCGAAGCCGCGGTAGAGACGGCGCGGCCTTAATGTCCCTGGTCGCGCGGGTGTTCCTGGTCGCGCTGGGGCGGCAGGGTGCGCGGCGGCGGGCCGATGTACGCCGACATCGGGCGGATGAGGCGGTTGTCACCGATCTGCTCGATGATGTGGGCCGTCCATCCGCTCATCCTCGCCACGACGAAGATCGGCGTGAACACCCGGACGGGCAGGCCGAGCGCGTGGTAAACGCGGGCTGCGGGCCAGTCGAGGTTGGGCTTGAGACCCTTGCGTTCGAGCATGATGGCGGCGACGCGGTCGGCGAGATCCTCGAGCTGCTCAGCCGGCGTTCCGCGGGCCGTCTCACGGGCGAGGCGGCCGAGCAGCACCGCCCGCTCGTCGCCGTCCTTGTAGACGCGGTGCCCGAAACCCATGATCACCCGCTTCGCCGCGAGTCGCTCGTTGACCCAGGCCTCGGCCCGGTCGGTCGAGCCGATTTCGCAGAGCTGGTCGAGCACCTGCTCGTTGGCGCCGCCGTGGAGCGGTCCCTTGAGCGCCGCGATGCCGGCACAGATGCCGGAGTGCATGTCCGAGCCGGTGGAGACGACCGTGCGAGCGGCGAAGGTCGAGGCGTTGAACTCGTGCTCGGCGTAGAGCACGAGCGTCGTTCCGAAGAGCCGCGTCTCGGCGTCGCTCGCGGGCCTGCCACGAAGCCGCGCGAGCAGCGCGCGGGCGAGCGGCATCGGCTCCCCGCCGGGGCCGGCCGGCCAGGATGCCACCGGGCGGCCCGCGGTCAGATCGAGCCACGCGGCAAGAATCGCCGGCACCTGCCCGATGAGCCGCTCCGCTTCCGCCACGAGCACGGATCGGTTGCCGGGCAGATTGTCCAGTTCGACTTGTCCGAGAACGCTCACCGCGGTGCGGAGGGCGTCCATCACCGACGCCGCGGGCTCGCGATGGGCGAGCGGGGCGAGCGAGGCCACGACGGCCGGATCGATCGCCGCCGCCGCCTGCCACACGCGGCGGACGAAGGCGGCGTGCTGGTCGGCCGTCGGAAGCTCGCCGTGGAGGAGCAGGAACGCCACCTGCTCGAAATCGGCGCCGGCGGCGAGATCCTCCACGGCGTAGCCTCGATACCGCAGCCGTCCATCGAGCGACGAGATCGCCGTGCGGCCGGCGACGATGCCGGCGAGTCCGGGCGAGTGCACGGCTGGCGAAGTGGTGTCGGTCATGGTCTCTCCGTCGGATCGGTGCTTCACGCGAGCCGCGACCGCTCGTTCGGCCGCCAGCTCCCCTCGGCGACGGGCCCGTCGTTCCGCGAAGGCGGAATCGACGCCCCGGGATTCGCCGGGTCGTAGCCGAGCAGGTCGTAGAGTTCCTCGCGGGTCTGCATGAGGTCGAGGAGGCTCTCCTGCGTTCCCTCGATGTCGATGACGGCGAGCGCCGCCTCGATCGCCTTCATCGCCACGCGGAGGAGCGTCACGGGATAGAGAACGGCAGCGTAGCCGAGCGAGGCGAGCTCGTCGCGGCCGATCAGCGGGCTCACGCCGAACTCGGTCATGTTGGCCAGAAGCGGCCGGTCGATCGCGGCCGCCACCTCGCGAAACTCCTCGCGGCTCGTCAGACCCTCGGGAAAAAGCCAGTCGGCGCCGGCGTCGCGATACGCCCGCAGCCGCTCGATGCAGTCGTCGAGGCCGGAAACGCCGCGGGCGTCGCTGCGGGCCACGATCACGGTGGACCGATCGACGCGGGCCGAGGCGGCCGCAGCGATCTTTTCGCTCATTTCACCGCGGTCCACGAGCCGCTTTCCCGGGAGGTGGCCGCACCGCTTGGCCGACTGCTGATCCTCGATCTGGATGGCGGCAGCGCCCGCGGACTCGAGCAGCCGCACCGTCCGCTCGGTCTCCCGCGGACCTCCGAAGCCGGTGTCGGCATCGACGACGATCGGCAGCCCGCAGGCGGCCGCGAGCAGCCCGGTCTGCTCCGCGAGCTGCTCGAGCGTGAAGAGGCCGATGTCGGGTACGGCGAGCAAGCCCGCCGACATCGCCGCGCCCGAAAGGTAGACCGCCTCGAATCCCTGTTGCTCCGCGAGCTTCGCGACGAGCGGAAACGGCGCGCCGGGAATGGCGACGAGTCCCTCGCCGACGGCCCGGCGCAACTCGCCGCCGCGGCCCGACGGGCCGCCGTTCGGCAAGCGACTGGACGCATGCATGATGCCCTCCGTGGTGCGGGGAATGGCGGTGGGGTAAAGTTCCGTGGAGGAGCCGTTGTCGCATGCCGCCGGACCGTTTGCCAGCCCCGACCGATCGATCGCGGTGGGCCGCGTGGTTGCTGGAGGTCGCCGCGGTGACAGCGTTCTTCGCGGCGGCCGGCAGCTGGCCGGCTCCCGACACCAACGAGCCGCACTACCTCGCGAAGGCGAGGCACTTCCACGATCCATCCTGGTGTGCGGGCGACTTCTTCCTCGAGACGTCGGAGCCGCACCACGTCTTCTACCGGCTCATGGGGCCCGTCGCGGCGATGCTGCCGCTGGAGCAGGCTGCGTGGGTGGGGCGGATCGCCGGCTGGCTCTCGCTGGCGGCGGGGATTCTCTGGTCGCTCTCCGCGGTCGTGGACGGGTCGCCCGGCTTCTCCTGGTGGCGGCTTCTGGCCGCGGCCATCTGGTCGCTCGCCGTCCGGCACACGACCGCGAGCGGCGAGTGGGTGATCGGCGGATGCGAGGGGAAGGTGTTCGCGTGGGCGCTGGTCCTCGCCTCGTCCGGGTGGTTTGCCCGCGGCCGGCCCGAGATGACCTGGCTCACGTCGGGCATCGCGACGGCGTTTCACGCGGTCGTCGGCGGCTGGAGCCTCGTGGCCTGCGTGCTTGCGATGGTCACGACACGGTCCTTCCGTCCGGGGAACGTCGTGGCATGGATCGCCGGCGCGGCCTTCGCGGCGATCGGCGTCGTGCCGGCGCTCGCGCTCTCGCGCGGCGTCGAACCCGCGGCGGCATTCGAGGCGATTCGTGCGTACGTCGTCGAGCGACTGCCCCACCACCTCCTCGTCGATACCTTCGCCGACGGGATGGTCGCCCGCCACCTGCTGGCGGCCGTTCTCGCCTGGACGCTGCTGGCGATCGTGCGCCGCGGGGCATCGCTCGACCGGCTCGCCGCGTTCGTCGCCGCTGCGGTCGCGATCGCGATCGGGGGTTGCTTCCTCTCGCTGCTTTCGCAGGTCGTGCCGCAGGTCGCCCTGCCGCTCGCCCGGTTCTACTGGTTTCGGCTCGCCGACGGTCTCGTGCCGCTCTTGCTCGCGGTCGCGGCGACGCTCGCGTTTCGCGAGAAGGTGCCCTCGCGGCTCGGCCGCGGCATGCTCGCGGCGACGCTCTCGCTCCTCGCGATTGATCTCGTGAACGAGAGCCGGCACTGGCCGCTCCCCTGGCGGCCGGAGGTCGCGAGCCGGGCCGATCGACACGTCGTGCCGGCGGCGTGGAAGGAGGTCTGCGGTTGGGTGCGGGACAACACGCCGCCGTCGTCACGGTTCCTCACGCCCCGTGGCTCGTCGAGCTTCCAGTGGCGGGCGGAGCGGCCTGAAGTCGTGGCGTGGAAGCACGTTCCCCAGGATCTCGCGGGCATCGTCGAATGGCGACGCCGGCTGCTCGACGCGTTCGCGGCCGAAGGCGTCGGCTCGCTCCGCGGGCTCGAGCGGTCCACGGCCGTGTTCGGAGCCGAACGAGTCCGCGAGATCGCGAAGCGGTATGATGCCGACTACTGCATCGTTCCAAACGATGTCGAGACGTCGCACGGAACGCTCCCCTTCGACCGCGTGTTCGCCAACGACCGCTACGCGGTCTACAGGATCCCACGATGAGCTCCGCCGGGCACATCGACCACGCGCATCGCCACTCGCGGCAGGTCCGATTCGGACCCGTCGGTGCCGAGGGCCAGCGGCGGCTCGGTGCGGGCCGGGTGGTCATCGTCGGCTGCGGGGCTCTCGGGACCGCCTCGGCGATGGCGGTCCTGCGGGCGGGCGTGGGGAGCGGGGGAGGATTTCTCCGGCTCGTCGATCGCGACCTGCCGGAGGCGAGCAACCTGCCTCGGCAGATGCTGTTCGACGAAGCCGACGTCGCCGCGGGCATCCCCAAGGCGGCCGCGGCCCGCCGACGGCTCGAGGCGATCGACTCCTCCGCGAGGATCGAGGCGGTCGTGGCGGATCTCACGGCCGGGAACGCCTCGGAAATCCTGTCCGGCGCCGACGTCATCGTCGACGGGACCGACAACTTCGAGGCGAGATTTCTCATCAACGAGTGGTCGTGCCGGGCGGGCGTGCCGTGGGTTCACGGCGGCGCGATCGGCTCCGAGGGGCGGGTGATGACCATCGTGCCGGGCCGCACCGCCTGCCTGCGATGCCTCGTGCCGGAGCCGCCTGCGGCGGGCTCGCTGCCGACCTGCGACACGGCAGGCATCATCGGGCCGGCCGCCTTCGTCGTCGGCGCCGTGCAGGCCGCGGAGACGATGAAGCTGCTCGTCGACGGCCCCGCCGCGGTGCGGTCCGTGCTCCTGGCGTTCGACCTCTGGGAAGGCCGCTGGCGTTCGGTCGATCTCTCGCCGCTCGCCGCCGCCGGCTGCCCCACCTGCCGCGCCGGCGACTCGCCCTGGCTCGAGGGCCGGCTCGGCGGGCGGGCGACCGTTCTCTGTGGCCGCGACGCGGTGCAGGTCGCTTCGGCGACGTCCGCCCGCGCCGATCTCGCGTCGATCGCGGAGCGGCTGCGGCCGGCCGGCCGGGTCACCGTCAACGACTGGCTCGTCCGGGCCGAGGTGGAGCCGGGCATCCTGCTTTCGATCTTCGCCGACGGCCGCGCGATCGTGCAGGGCACCCGCGACGAGTCGCGAGCCCGCGCCATGCTCGCCCGCTACGTCGGGTCGTGAGGGGCTGCGTCAACGCTGCTTTGTTCGGGGCTGCCCATTGCCTTTGAGCGACCCCGCCCATCGCCGGACGCTCGCTCCGCGACCAATCCGCTGCGCGGATCGGTGCCCGCCTGCCCTTCGCTCGCTCGGATGCCGACTTCGCTCCGCAATCCTTGCTTCGCTCGTCGGCATACGCCGTCTCGGGCACACGGGCAGCCCCTCACGGTCAACGCTGCTGGTTCGGGGGCTGCTGGTTCGGGGCCGAACGTTGTCCTTCAGCCGCTGCGTGAGAGTTCGGCGGCGCGGTTGCTGGCGGCGACGACGGCCGCGGCGCTGCC
>DHLZ01000080.1 GCA_002405515.1 Planctomycetaceae bacterium UBA4655 | reverse complement strand
ACTTGATGCTCCCGGTAGTAATATGATCAACGTCAACATGCACGAATCCTCATCGCCACCGCGATTCGCGAGCAGTTGGCGATCCTCACGCCCGACCGCACCATCGCGGCTTATCCGGGCGTGACGGCCGTGTGGTGACGTGGCGCGGAGGTGAATCGCCCAGGAGGCCGGCTCAGATCTCGCCGCGGTCGAGCAGGCCGTCCACCAGGGCCGTGCGGGTGTCGATCGAGGTGAGCGAACGCTTCCCGGCGGGCTTCGCGAGGATCTCCCGCAGCCGCATGAGCTTGCGGCCGCCCGACTGGGCGTCGTAGCTGTTGCAGGCGATTCGAAACCGCTCGTCGGGCTTCGCCTCACGGCCACGGTGGAGCACCTGCGTGGGCGTGCCGCCGGCGTCGAAGTGGATCGTGAAGGGCCAGAGCGTGCGGTCCGACTTCTTCTCCTTCGCGTCCTCGGCCACCACCTGGGAAAGCTCCGCGGCCGACAGTTCCGCCGTGACGAGCAGGTTGTCGTAGGGAAGGATCTTCCAGCAGTCGGCGACGGTGAGGTCGCCCGCATCGATACGCTCGGTGCCGAAGCTGCCGTGAAGGACGCCGTCCACGGGCTGCTCCCGCTTCGCGAGCACCGCCGCGAACACCTCGCAGAGGAGGTTCACAAGCGGGCTGTTCCGCCTGCCACCGCCGGCGATCGGCTGCTTCACGCGGCAGACCTGGCGGGAGAGCTCCTCGTCGCTGCGGGCGAGGTCGGGCCTCGCGGCCTGCATCACGGCCGGATCGAGCGGGAAGCGGTCGTCCATGAGGAGCGTGAAGGCCCGCTTGTCCACGAGCTTCCGCGTGGCGAGGTCGAACGTGAGATCGACGCGGCCGCAGTGGATGCCGTGGTAGCTCGCCTGCGAGCAGAGCACGTCGTCCACCTGCCAGGTCGGCCGGTTCTGGTGGGAATGGCCCGCGAGATAGACGTCGACATCCTTCGCGGGGCCGAGCAGCTCGCGGACGGGGTTCGCGTAGTCGTCCTGGAACTTCCATCCCATGTGGCCCACCACGACGACCGCGTCGGCCCCGGCCGCCTTCGCCTCCGCGACCGACTTGGCCATCGACTCCGCGGGATCGGTCGGCCGCACGCCGCCGAGCGTCTCCTCGGGCAGCCAGAAGCCGAGGCCGGGCGTGATCAATCCGACGAGGGCGATCCGGAAGCCGCCGACCTCCTTCAGGATCCACGGCCGCAGCCTGCTCCACGCGGCATGGAGCGATTCCGGGGTTCGCCCGGCGAGCTCGAGATTCGCCGTGAGGATCGGAGACTTCGATCGCTCGAGGTTCGCCGCGAGCGGCTCGGGGCCCCAGTCGAAGTCGTGGTTGCCGAGCACCCAGGCGTCGTAGCCGAGCTCGTTGAACAGGTCGATCACGAGGCCGCCCCGGCTCTCGAGGCTCACGGGAGTGCCTTGAACGACGTCGCCGGCATCCACGAGGAGCGAGTGGGGCGATTCCCGCCGCCACTGCCTGATGCAGCTGGCACAGCGGGCGAGTCCGCCGACGTCGGAGAGCCCCTCGTAGGTCTTCGTCGGCAGGATGTTGCCGTGGAGATCGGTCGTGTGGAAGACCTACACGGCGCGGGCCCGCCCGGCCACCACCGCCGCCCGCACCTCCGCCGGCGGGGCGAAGGCGGCCGAGCCCGCCAGGGCCCCGGTCGTCGAAAGAAACATCCGGCGGGTGTAGCGTGCCATCGTTCGCCGCTCCTTGATTTGAAGCATAGGGGTTCCGCGGCCGGGCCGAAAGCGGCTCCGTGCAACCGCCCGCGCGGCGTATCATGGTTCGATCCACAGAAGCCCCGCCTGCCGCCCGAGGAGAGTTCTGCCATGAAGCCCCGTGAAGTTCTCGCGATGTGCCGCGAGAAGGAAGTGAAGGCCGTCGATCTGCGGTTCGTCGATTTTCTCGGGGCGTGGCAGCACTTCACCATTCCGGTCGGGAAGCTCGAGGAGGACGTCTTCGAGGACGGGCTCGGCTTCGACGGCTCGAGCATCCGTGGCTGGCAGGCGATCAACGAGAGCGACATGCTGCTCGTGCCGGTGCCGGATACCGCGTTTGTCGATCCGTTCACGGCGGTGCCCACGCTCGTGATGATCTGCAACGTGCAGGACCCGATCACCCGCGAAGATTACTCCCGCGACCCGCGGCACATCGCACGCAAGGCGGCCAACTACCTCAAGAGCACGCGGATCGCCGACACCTGCTTCATCGGGCCGGAGGCGGAGTTCTTCGTCTTCGACGACGTGCGGTTCGACCAGAACGCCCACGAGGGCTACTTCCACCTCGACAGCGTCGAGGCGGAGTGGAACCGCGGCCGCGAGGAGCTGCCGAACCTCGGCCACAAGCTGCGGCACAAGGAGGGCTACTTCCCCTGCCCGCCTTCGGATCAGCTGATGGACCTCCGCAACGAGATGATGCAGACGATGATCGCCTGCGGCATCGACGTCGAGGCGCAGCACCACGAGGTGGCCACCGCCGGGCAGTGCGAGATCGACATGCGGTTTCAGGAGCTCGTCCGCATGGCCGACCAGATGTGCCTCTACAAGTACGTCGTGAAGAACGTCGCCCGCCGCCACGACCGCACGGTGACGTTCATGCCGAAGCCGATCTTCGGCGACAACGGCTCCGGCATGCACACCCACATCTCGCTCTGGAAGGACGGCCAGCCGCTCTTCGCCGGCACCGGCTACGCCGGCCTCTCCGACATGGCGATCCACGCGCTTGGCGGCATCCTCGCCCATGCTCCCGCCCTGCTTGCGATCACGAACCCCACCACCAACAGCTACAAGCGGCTCGTGCCGGGCTACGAGGCGCCGGTGAACCTCGCCTACTCGCAGCGGAACCGCTCGGCGAGCTGCCGGATCCCGATGTATTCCGCGAGCCCGAAGACGAAGCGGATCGAGTTCCGCTGCCCCGACCCGACCTGCAACCCCTACCTCGCCTTCTCGGCGATCCTGATGGCGGCGATCGACGGCATCCAGAACAAGATCCATCCCGGCGAGCCGCTCGACCGCGACATCTACGACCTGCCGCCGGAGGAGCTCGCGAACGTGCCGAAGGCGCCGGGCTCACTCGAAGAGGCGCTCGCCGCGCTCGAGCGGGACCACGAGTTCCTTCTCCGCGGCGACGTCTTCACCGACGACGTCATCGCGACCTGGATCCGCTACAAGCGGGAGAAGGAGATCGCGCCGATGCGGCTGCGGCCGCATCCGTACGAGTTTTGCCTCTATTACGACGGTTGACCGTCCGCAGCTTCGCCCGCGGTCGCGTGTGAGCTTGACGCGGCTCTCTTGCGGCCGAGGAAGCAGTAGTACGGCGGCCGAAGCCAGGGCATTCCCGGCACGCGCGAGCGTCCCTCCGCGAACCAGCACATTTCAAACCGCGACAGCAGATACGGAAGATGATCCGGGCTGGGGTGAACGTCGTCGATGTCGAACCAGGCCGGCCAAAAGGCCCGGGTCAACCAGGATTGACGGCGGGGCCCGGGAGCCGGGGGATGCCGCCCGACGACGTGAAAATCGACCACGGCAATCTGTCCGCCCGGCCGCAGCATGTCCCGGGCCGCGTCGATCGCTGCGAACCAGTCCGGCGTCATCGACAATGAATAGGAAAACGTGACCACGTCCACCGGCTCGCTCGATCGCCACCGGGCGATATCGGCGAGGATCGTGCGGGCGTTGCCCCATGACCCCGCGGAGATCCTCGAGTCGGCCCGCGCGAGCAGCGGCCGGCACAGATCGACGAGGTAAATCGCCGCGAGTTCCCTCGCTGCGGGACCGGCAGCCTCCAGCAGATAGCCGGTGCCGCAGCCCAGGTCGCACCAGCGGCCACCGGCGGGGAACTCCAGGCGGCTCGCCAGTTCGTCCCTGCCGAGCAGAAACGTCCGCCGAAACTCGTCGTACTCGGCGGCCTGATAGCCGTAAAAGCTCTCCAGGCGTTCGGCATGATTCGCCCCGCGGATCGGCCGTGTCAGGAACTGCGTGAGCAGCGACATCGTTCTCAGGAGCTTCATGCCGTCGGCTCGCGTCCCCCGAGCGGCAACACCCCCGGCTTCCAGCCGGCGACCGTGACGGAGCCGTAGGCGGTCACCCGCTCGGTGGCGCGGACACGATCGGCCGCCGCGGTGTCGGGCTCGAGCAGATCGGCCAGCCGCGCCTGCCCGCCGCGATGCCGCACGACCACGTCGTCAACGAAATCCGTCCGCAGCCCGAGGCTTCGCCAGAGCATCCGCGCATCGGGGCTCGACCTGTCCAGGATCGCCTGCCACTCCGCGGCCAACTCGTTCGCGCGGGGCCCCGTCAACCAATCCATGTGGTCGAGCAGCACGAATCGCGAGATGGGGCCCGTCCCGACGGCGAGAAAACGCTCGACCGTCGCGGTGTGCGTGGAGAGCCGATCGACGAGGCCCTTGAGTCGCTCGAAGGAATCCCGCTGCAGGTACCGCGGACAGCAGTCCGGCGTGAAGGCGCCCGTGAGGTAGAGCCGCCAGAAGTAGTTCTCCCCGATCGGCCGGCCGTAGATCACACGCTCTGCCTGACGTCGCAGGTAGTCCTGGACGTCGGGCGAGAACCGCTGCACCTGCCGCCGCTGCTGCGGGGGAATGCCGGTGAGCGCGAGGAGCGTGTCTCGGCTCAGCAGGTACGCCAGCCACGGTCCCCAGAACCGCTGCCGCAGTTCGCGTTCGTAGATCTCGATCTGTTCGGCCATGCTCGTGGCCGCCAGCAGCCGCTCGATCGGCTCGCGGGCCGCGACCACGTGGTCGATGTAGAGGCCGAACAGCCGCGCGAACCAGCCCGAAGTCGTGCGAAAGTGGAAACCGGGCGGCCCGCGAAACATCCCGATCGCCCGGTCCCAGTAGCCGCGATGTCGCTCGGGGAGCAGATCGCGGAGCCGCTCCCGGTAGAGTTCGTGGATGCGGGGATGGCGTCCGGTGCCGAAGACCGCGAAGAAATCGTGCCAGTCGAGTCCGCGGATGCCCGCCACCTTCAATTCCAGCAACGCATTCTGCCGGGGATTCACGTCCACGGCGGAGACATGCGCCGGCTGCTCGAGCAGGTAGTCGAGGGCGTTGCACCCGCCCGACGTGATCACGAGAACATGATCGTGATCGCGGAGTCGGAGGACGGCGAGGTCGGCCCTTGGATCCTCCCAGCAGCAGCCGTAGACGAGACTGCGGTCATGGACGAGCCGGAAGATCCACTGCCCGATGGCGTCGCGCAGTCGCGGCCGTTCAGCCATCGGATCTTCCGCCTCCCGCCGCCGACGCCGGAGTGGCAAGCCGCGTCGCCGTATGGCGGGGACCTCGCCACATCCTGAGGTAGTGCCACACGAGCGACTCTCGCGGCTCGCCCGAGCCGGCCCCCAAGGCGGGCAGATACGGCCAGGGAACGTTCGGCTGCCGGTGGTGAACCAGGTGCCAGTTGTGATTCAGCCAGACCGAATCGACCCAGCCGAAGAAGCGGAGATTGCGGGTCCCTTCGACGACGTCGCGATCGGTGCCGTAGTGGTGCACGTACTGCATCGCCGACCAGGAAAAACCGAATCCGAAATAGACGGCCGCATAGACGAGCGGGGGAACGCGGAAGAACCAGATGAGAAACGCATGCAGGAGGATCGCCGCCGCCCCCTCCAGTTGGATCAGCCGGAAGAATCTCGGGTCGAGCGACTCCATGAACGCGGCGCTCGGCCTGTCGAATTCGAACCAACGCTTCGCGAACAGGAAAGGCACGACGAGCACCAGGACGTTCGAGCACGCCACCAGGATCCAGTAGCAGCCGGTGATGATCCCGTAGAGGATGAGCCGCTTCAGCCACGGCCGATCGCCGTCGAAGTAACAGTCGAACGCCTCGTCGTCCGACCGGTTGCGGCGATGATGACCGAGATGTCCTTGTCGGATCAGGTGGTAGGGGGCGGGAAAGAGCAGCGACATCCCGGCCCCGAGCCAGTCGTTGACGCGGCGATCCGGGTGCAGCATGCCATGCTCGGCCTCGTGAATGACCGCATAGATCGAGTTGCCGAGAATCGCGAATGCCGCGGCCAGCGCGGCGACCTGCCAGGCCGTGACGGCGGCCGCGGCGGCCTTCACGATGAGGAGAAAAATCGCCACCTGGACGGCGACGATGCACACGTTGCGGCGGGTTGGGATCGGGTATATGGTGGCGGCGTCCATCGGTGAGCGACCTCGGCAGGGCACCGCGAGTGGAAGTCGGGGAAAGATCGAAGACGATGCAAATCGAGTCGAACCCGGCAGCCGAGGGAGACCGACTCGCGATGGGGGCGTGGGGTTCGATTCCACTCTGGCCCGCGTCATGGTATCGATTCGGATCCCTGGCGGAAATCGCCGCCCGTCCGGTCTCGAAGCAGATGCTCGGCCGGCGGATGGTCGCGTTTCGAACCGCCGCCGGGGAGGTGGCGGTGCTCGACGCCCACTGCCCGCACATGCACGCGGATCTGGGCGGCGGCTGCGTGGTGGGAGAGTCGATCCAGTGCCCCTTCCATCATTGGCGGTTCGGGGTCGATGGGCGTTGCGTGGAGGTTCCGTGCAGTGACACTCCCCCCGGGTTCGCGCGGGTGGCTCGCTACCCGACCAGGGTGCGGCATGGCCAGGTCTACTTCTTTTTCGGCGACAAGCCGCTCTTCGAACTGCCGTTCTTCGACGGCGAGGACTTGGAGGACTTCGCCTCCAGCAGGACGATCTGCGAGGAACTGCAGGCTCCCTGGTACATGGTGTCGATCAACTCGGTCGATCGTCAGCACTTCCGCATCGCGCACGATCGGCGGCTGCTCGACGACGGCGTGGTGGAGCATCCGGCACCCTTCGTGCAGAGGTCCGAATACCTGTTTGCGATCGAGGGCAGTTCCTGGTCCGACCGCTTCACCCGGGCCGTG
The DNA here is from genome assembly GCA_002405515.1 of Planctomycetaceae bacterium UBA4655. Taxonomy (GTDB): domain Bacteria; phylum Planctomycetota; class Planctomycetia; order Pirellulales; family UBA1268; genus UBA4655. The sequence goes on along the minus strand of DHLZ01000080.1, from coordinate 16,060 downwards.
GGAGGGCCGGAAGTGAGGCTCCAGGTGACCGAGTGGGGCGGCACGGTGGTTCTGGCCCGGGCGACCCTGGCCCGCGCCCGCACCTGGGGCATACTGTTCCTCGAGCCGCGCGGCCCCTGGCTCACGATCGCCCATATCATGGTGCTGGCCCGCCGCAGCCGAGGCTGGCCCGGCGGTCGCCTGCTCGACCGGGTCAGGGCCGCGGTTCGACTGCAGTTGATCCGTCGATTTCTCCGTTCCGATATCCCGAGGATGCGTGGAACCCATGTGCGACCGCAGAGCCTTGTTCATGAAGACCGTGATATCGCCGATTACATCCGGATTCTCTGCACGCTGCCGGGCGGCGGCCCAGGGGCCTGACCGCCCGCGAGCGATGGGCGGCTTCTGGGCGTGCCTGGTGGCCGGCGCGGTCGCCATGACGGCGTGTCCATGCCGGTCCGTGCAGGCCGCCGACGAGAGCGAGACGGTTCGGGGGGAGTTGCTCGCCCTGCGGGAAGCCGTCATCCGTGCCTACGAGGCCCGTGACATCGATGGCGTGCTCTCCCACGTCCACCCCGACGTGATCGCGACCTGGCAGAACGGCTTCAGGGCCCGGGGCCGCGACGAGGTGCGGAAGTTCTTCAACGACATGATGACGGGGGAGTCGCGGATCGTTCGCGACGTGAAGAGCACGCTCGGCGTCGATGGATCGGCGATTCTCCATGGCGACGACGCGGCCGTCGCGTGCGGCACGCTCAGCGACGATTTCGATCTCGCGAGCGGGACCAAGCTCCGCCTCGAGAGCAAGTGGACGGCGACGCTCGTCCGGGCCGACGGCCGTTGGCAGATCGGCAGTTTTCACGTGTCGGCGAACATCTTCGATAATCCCGTGCTCGGCGGCCTCCGATCCTGGGCCACGACGCTGGGCATCGGGCTGGGCATCGGCGGTCCGCTGATCGGATTGGGGGCAGGCCTGCTGTTGTCGAAACGACGGCCGCGTTGAACCATGGTTTCCGCCGCGGCCGCGGCGGCACGATTTGATGCCCGTCTTCCCCGCCATGATGCAGTCGGACGTTGTTCTTCGGGAGCGGGGCAATGGTGCCGCCGGGCCTCTGCGGCCTCCTGCGGGCAGGTCGATCCCGGACGACGAATGGCGACTGATCCTCGAGGAGGCCCGGGAGCAGGAGGTGTCCCGCTGCCCTCCCGACCGAGGTCTGCCAGCCGAAACGATCCGTGGCATCGCCCGCCGCCGGGGCGTCGATCGAGCCACCGCCGCCGTCTACGCCTGGTTGCTCGGGGCTCCGGGCCAAGGGCCCGCGATCGAGGCCTTCTTCGCCGGCGCGGCGGCGGGGCCATCGCCCGACGTGATCCGAGCGGCGGCGGGACGCCTGACCGTGCTCGTGGTTCCCGGTGCCTTCTACGAGGAGCATCCGGAGACGGGAGCCGGCGGCGAGTCGATGATCCGCGAACTGGAATCGCTCCGGATCCGCGTGCACCGGGTCCCCACCCGCAGCTGCGGCACGCTCGAACAGAACACGGCCATCCTCCGGCGGGCGCTGCGGGAGCACGGCGGCCGTGAGTGTGCCCTCGTATCCCTGAGCCGCGGCGGTGCGGAGATCAAGTGCGTCCTGCGTGATGATCCCGGGGCGTTGCGATCGGTTTCGCTGTGGGTGAGCGTCGGCGGAATCCTGGCGGGGTCGCCGCTCGTGAACTGGGTTCGCACCCGGCGGGTGATCGACTGGCTGAATTGGTCGATCTTCCGCTGGCGGGGACGCGACTACCGGTGCTTCACGGAACTGGCCCGCGGGGCGGCGGGCAGCCTCGCGTTCGACGTGGGCGTCCCGGCTCACATGGAGGTCGTGCACGTGGTGGGATTTCCGCTCCGAAGGCATGCAACGAGCAGGTATGCGAGGTCGTGGCACTCGCGGTTCGCGGCCGAAGGGCCGAACGACGGCGTGATGCTGCTCGAGGACGTGCTCGGCTTCCCGGGCACGATCCTGCCACTGTGGGGCGCGGATCACTACGCGAGCGATCGCTGGGACTTTCGCTTCCTGGCCGCCGGTATACTTCGCCACTGGCACGGGCTCGACACGGCGGCACGAACGCCGGCCGCCGCGAACGGGTGAACCATGATCAAACGCCGCCTCCGCATCGCCCTGGTCTCGCCCAAGGGCCCGCTCTACCGGCACCGCGGCGGCATCTTCGGCAAATCGCTCCGCTACAAGCCGCTGACGCTGCCGACGCTGGCGGCGCTGGTGCCTCCGGAGCTCGGCGCCGAGGTGGTCTGCATCGACGAGGGCATCGCCGACATCGACACCGGCATCGACGTGGATCTCGTGGGGATGACGGTGATCACGGGAACGGCTCCCCGCGCCTACTCGCTCGCCGCCGAGTTCCGCAGCCGCGGCATTCCGGTCGTTCTCGGCGGTCCGCACGTCACGCTGGTTCCGGACGATGCCCAGCCCCACGCCGACAGCGTCGTCGTGGGGTATGCCGAGGATGAGTGGCCGCGGTTGCTGCGAGACTTCGTCCGCGGCGAACTCAAGCCCCGCTACGTCCAGGCTCCGGGGCTCGACCTCGCCCGCCGGCCGCCGCCGGACCGGTCGGTGCTTCCCTCGTCGCGGTACCTGACGTCGAACGTGTTCGAGGCGACCCGCGGGTGCGTCCACAACTGCGACTTTTGCGTGGTTCCTGCGGCATGGGGCCGGAAGCCCCTGCATCGTCCCGTCGGGGAGGTGGTCGATGACATCCGAAGGCAGCGGGCCCGGCAGGCGATCTTCATCGACCTCAACCTGATCGCCCACAAGGACTACGCCGCCGAACTCTTCACGGCCCTCGTTCCCCTGCGGCTTCAATGGTATGGCCTGGCGACGACCCTGCTCTGCGACGATCTGCCGCTGCTCGACCTCGCCGCACGCAGCGGATGCCGGGGCCTGCTGATGGGGCTCGAGTCGATCTCGGCCACGAACCTGCAGGCGAGCTCCAAGGCGTTCAACTCGCCGGAAAACTACCACCGGGTCGTGGAGCGGCTGCACGAGCGCAGGATCGCCCTGCAGGGATGCTTCGTCTTCGGCATGGACGACGACACGCCCGAGGTTTTCCTCGAGACGGCCCGATTCGCGGTCGATGCGGGCATCGATCTACCCCGGTTCGCCATCCTCACGCCGTTTCCCGGCACGGCGCTCTACCGGCGACTCGACGGCGAACAGCGGATCCTCACCCGCAATTGGGAGCTCTACGACGGGCAGCATGCCGTGTTTCAGCCGGCCCGAATGACGGTCGAGCAGCTGGTGCGGGGAACGGAGTCGGCCTGGAAGCATGCCTACCGCTGGTCGAGCATGGCCTCGCGGCTCCGCCGCACCGCGGCCCCGTGGCACGTCGCGCTGACGACGAACATCGGCTATCGCTTCTACGCCAACAATCTTCACCGCTTCTATTCGTGCGACGGCTGGATGGATCCGCTCTCGGCGGCTTCAGGCCGTCGTGCGGAGCCGGCACCCTTGGAGTTGGTGTCGTGACCTCGCCGGGCCGCTTCCGCGTCACCATCGTGCATCCGTGCGTCGGCCGCTTCCGCGGCATGAAGGGCTACATGATGAGCTGGCAGATGGAGCCGCTGCCGGCCGCGGTGTTGGCGGCGCTCCTGCCCGCCGACGTCGAGCGGCGGTTCTACGACGATCGGATGGAACCGATCCCGTTCGACGAGCCGACGGACCTCGTCCTGATCAGCGTCGAGACCTACACGGCGAAGCGGGCCTACCAGATCGCCAGCGAATACCGCCGCCGGGGCGTGGCCGTCGTGATGGGAGGGTTTCACGCCACGCTCTGTGCGGACGAGGTGGCCTCCCACTGCGAATCGATCGTGATCGGGGAGGCGGAGGGCGTGCTCGCCGAGCTCATCGACGACCATCGGCACGGCCGGCCGCAGGCGGTCTATCGCGCAAAGGACCGGCCGCGGCTTCCGCCGACCGACCCCGACCGGAGCATTTTTCGCGGCAAGCGCTACCTGCCGCTGAGGCTGATCGAGTTTTCCCGCGGCTGCAGGTTCCGCTGCGACTTCTGCGCCATCCAGTCCTACTACTCGGCGACCCACACCCACCGCTCGGTCGCCCGGGTCGTCGAGGAGGTGCGACGCACCTGCACGGGCCGCGAACTCGTGTTCTTCATCGACGACAACCTGACGTCGTCGCTGGACGACGCGAAAGAACTGATGCGGGCGCTGATCCCGCTGCGGATCCGCTGGGTGAGCCAGTCGGCGATCAACGTGGCCTTCGACGACGAGGCGCTCGAGCTGATGAGACGGAGCGGCTGCCAGGGCATCCTGATCGGGCTGGAGTCGCTGGTGCCGGACTCGTTGCGGGAAATGAACAAGGGCTTCAACCTGATGCGGGGCGGGCCGCGGGCGGCGCTGGCCAACCTCCGGCGACACGGTCTCCGCGTGTACGGAACGTTCGTGTTCGGGTACGACTCCGACACGCCCGATACCTTCGCCGCGGCGGTCCGTTTCGCCCGGGAGGAAGGGATGTTCATCGCGGCCTTCAACCACATCACCCCGTTCCCCGGCACGCCGCTCTACGAGCGGCTCCGCGGCGAGGGCCGCATGCTCCTCGATCCCTGGTGGCTCGACGACCGCTACCGCTACGGCATGGTGCCCTTCCAGCCGGCGCGGATGACGCCGGAGGAGCTGCAGCGGGCCTGCTCCCGGGCGCGGCGGGAGTTCTATTCGTGGTCGAGCATCGCCAGGCGGTCGCTGCACCGGGTCAACTATCGGGATCCGGGGATGTGGCTGAATTACTGGCTGATCAACGCGATGCACCACCGGGACACCGAGGGACGCGACGGCCTGCCGCTCGGGGACGAAGGCTGGACGGGAACGCTGCTGGAGTCCGCCCGTGCGGAGCACGTCACGGTATCGGTTTGAGCTCGCCGGGCCCGGCGACGACGCCGCCTTGCGGGCGGTGCTGGCCCGCAATCCGCTGCCCGGCCAGGTCCGGCTCGGGTTCCGCCGCGAGCCGAGCTTTTTCGCCGCGGCGGAGGTGGAGGGGGAGTTTCACCAGACGATCATCTGTCGCGATCTTTCGACGGGCGGCATCGTCGGCCTCGGCACGAGGTCGATTCGCGACCGTTACCACCTCGGCAGCGTGCTGCCGATCGGCTATCTGGGAAGCCTCCGGCTCGACCGCGACCACCGCGGCATCGGGCTCGTCGCCCGCGGCTTCCGGTTTCTGCGGGAACTCGACGGCGATGGCCGGGCAGCGGTCTACGTCACATCGTTGGCGAGCGGCAACGAGACCGCCTCCCGGACCCTGCTCGGCGGCAGGGCCGGCCTGCCGGTCTATCGACGCATCGCCACCTGGCTGACCCGCGGCCTGCCGCTGGCCCGCTGCCGCGGCTACGACCGCGGCTTCGGGGTCCGGCCGGCCCGGCCGGAGGATCTTCCCGACATCGTCCGGTTCCTCAACGCGGTCGGTCGGCGCCGCGATCTGTTCGCCGCGGTGGCCGAGCGCGACTTCGAGGAAGGCGGCACGTTTCGCGGGCTGCGGGTCGAGGACATCCACATGGCGGTGCAGGGCGGACGGATCGTCGGCACCTTCGCGCTCTGGGATCAGACCGCGTTCAGGCAGATCGTCGTCGAGAACCATCCACGGCGGCTGCGGTGGTTGCGGCCGATCCTCGACTGCGCCGCTTTCTTTCGGGGCCTGCCGCGGCTGCCACGGCCGGGCACGCCGCTTCGCTGCGGATTCGGCAGCCTGTTCGTCGTCGAAGACGACCGCGCGGACGTGGCCCGGGCCCTGGTGGCGGCCGCCGCCCGCTCGCATGCCGACACGGCGACGGTTGCCCTGCTCGGGTTCGACGCCCGCTGCCCGTTGGCGGCCGCGTTCCCGCGGGGCCTCGGGGGCACGTACGAAACGGCGATTCACCTGGTAAGTTGGAATGAACGCTTGCTCGGTGAATGGAACGCGGATCACGCCATCCATCTTGAACAGGGCTGCCTCTGAGATGGCGACGGATTCGACGCGGCCATGCATCGGAGCCATCGAGCCGGTCGCCGGCCTGACGGCGGCCGATCGCCGGCAGATGTGGTGGCTGATGCAGGCCCACTACGAGGGCCTGGAGCCGACGCAGTTTCACGGCGATCTCGCCGAGAAACAGTGGGTGATCACGCTGCGACTCTCGGACGGACGGCTCGTCGGATTTTCGACGCAGACGCTTCTGCCCGTTCCAGGGCATCCAGGCGGCCTCGTGCTCTACTCCGGCGACACCGTCGTGGCCGCCCCCTACCGTCGCACGACGGCGTTGGCGGGCTTCTGGGGCGTGCTCGCGCTGCGGCTGATCGACGCCAATGCCGGGCGGCGACTGAGTTGGTTTCTGATCTCGAAGGGCTACAAGACCTACCGCTTCCTGCCGATGTTTTTTTGGGAGTATCACCCGCGGCCCGGACTGGAAGTGCCCGCGGAGGAGGCCGCGATGCTCGACTCGCTCGGGCGGGCGCGGTTTGGTTCGCGGTACGACCCTGCTCGGCGGATCGTCGTCGCGGCGGAGAACGGCTGCCGGCTGCGGCCCGACGCCGCGCCCGTGGACGCATCGCGGCTCGACGATCCCCATGTGCGGTTCTTCGTGAACGCCAATCCGGGCCACGCCCGGGGCGACGAGCTCTGCTGTCTCGCGCCGCTCGATCGCGACAACTTCACGCCCGCCGCCTGGCGGGTGATCGATGCGGCCACGGCGACGGTGCCTTCGTGAGCCGGTTCGCCTGGGTCGTCAACACGGCATGGATGGCCCGCTGCAGACCGGAATGGCGAAGGTTTCTGGAGGCGACCCGCGGGGTGGCCGAGGCCCAGCGGGCGGTCCTCCGCGAGACACTCGTCCGCAACCGCGACACCGAGTTCGGCCGGCAACACCGGTTCGAAGCGATTCGTGGCCCCGACGAGTATCGCGACCGGGTGCCAGCGGGTTCCGCCGCGGCGGTCGCGGCGGCGGTGGAACGGATTGCCCGTGGCGAGCGGGCCGTTCTCACCGCCGAGCCGGTGATCAATCTCCAGCCGACCAGCGGCAGCACCCAGGGCGAAAAGCTCATCCCCGGCACGCGGTCGCTGCGACGAGAGTACCAGCGGGCGGTGGCCGCCTGGATCGGCAACCTCTATTGGGAGCGGCCCGCCGTCCGCGACGGGCGTGCCTACTGGTCGGTCTCGCCCGCCCTCGGCCCGCGTCGGCGATCTTCCGCGGGACTGCCGATCGGCTTCGAGGACGACACCGTGTACCTGGGGCTTGCGGAGCGGTGGCTGGCCCGCGCCGTGCTGGCCACGCCGCCCGGCTTGTCCCGGCAGCTCGACGTGCCGCACTTCCGCTACGCGACGCTGCTCCACCTGCTTGCCGCCCGGGATCTGTCGCTCGTCTCGGTGTGGAGCCCGACCTTTCTCTCGGCCCTGCTCGACCTGCTGCTCCAGGAGGCTCCCGCGCTGATCCGCGACATCCACGATGGCACGACTGCCGCGGCGACAGGGTCGATGCGTCGCCGGCCCGATCACGACCGGGCGAGGGAGATCGAGGATCTCGTGGCCCGCGGGGCGTCATCCACCGCGATCTGCCGGACGCTCTGGCCGCACCTCGCCCTCGTCAGTTGCTGGATGGATGGACCGTCACGGCTCTTCGCCGAGAGGCTGCGGTCGCAGTGCGGTGGGATCGAGTTTCAGGCCAAGGGCCTCATGGCGACGGAGGGGTGCGTCACTTTTCCGGTCGTCGGCGCGGCGGGGTGCGCGTTGGCGATCCGCTCGCATTTCCTCGAGTTTCTTCCCGCGGGCGACTCGTCGCGGTCGGTGCTCGCCCACGAACTCGACGTCGGCGGGCGGTATGACGTGCTGATCACGACCGGAGGCGGGCTCTATCGGTATCCTCTCGGCGACACGATCGAGATCGTGGGGCGGCTCAACGATTGTCCGCTCGCGCGATTCGTGGGACGCGGCGACCTCACGAGCGATCTCGTGGGTGAGAAGCTGCACGACTCCTTCGTGCAGGAGTGCATTGCACGTTGCCTGCGGGAATGCGGGGTGCGCGCGACCTATGCCGCCCTGGCCCCGGTCACCGGCGGCGACGCGGCCCGTCCGGCGACGGAAGCCGATCGCCGCCATTACCGCTTCCTGGTGGAGGTCGCCGCCGACGCCGGCTGCACGGCGCTGGCCGAGACACTCGACCGGCATTTGCGGGCCAACGTGCATTACGGCTACGCACGGGATCTCGGCCAGTTGGGGCCGATCGAACTGACCCGCTTGCCCGGACCGCCCGGAACGGCCTGGGCTGCCTACGAACGGGCCGCGGGCCCGGAAAGGCTGTTGGGCGGCCTGAAGCCGCGCGCCATCGTGAGCGGCCAGGGCTTTGGAATGAGCCGCGGGTGACCGGAATGTGTCAGCGGCTGCCGAACCGGTGAACCATCGTGTGGCGGTAGGGCCGTCCGGGGTCGAGCCGGGTCGTCGGCCAGTCGGCATGGTGGATCGAGTCGGGATACTTCTGTGTCTCGAGGCAGACCGCCGCGTGCTTGCCGTAGGCCCCGCCCCCTTTGCCCTTCAGGCTCCCGTCGAGGTAGTTGGCGGTGTAGACCTGGATGCCGGGCTGATCGGAAAGGATCTCGAGCGTGCGGCCGCTTTTTCGGTCGCGGAGCAGGGCCACCGACCGCAGGCTGCCGTCGGGCTTCCAGCCGCGGACCACGAAGTTGTGGTCGATGCCGCCCGGATTCTTGCCGTCGGCGGTCGCGGGGATCGCGGCGATCGCCTCGCCGAGCGTCGCCGCGGGACGCCGCTCGGGCCGCAGGTCGAATGGCGTCCCGGCCACCGGTGCGAACTCGCCCGTGGGAATGCTCCCGGCATCGACCGGCAGGTAGGTGTCGGCGGCGACCGAGAGCTCGTGGTCGTGGATCGAGCCCGAGCCCTGGCCGGCGAGGTTCCAGTAGGAATGGTGGGCCATGTTGATGATCGTCGGCTTGTCGGTCGTGGCCGACATCTCCACCCACAACTCGCCGTCGGTCGTGAGCGTGTAGGTGACGCGGGCCGTGATCGCGCCGGGATAGCCCTCGTCACCGTCGGGAGACACCGTCTGGAAGTCGATGGCCGGGCCGCGTTCGGAGACCAGAGGCGTCGCCTTCCAGACCTTCTTGTCGAATCCCGCCAGGCCGCCGTGGAGGTGGTTGGGTCCGTTGTTTTTCGCGAGCGTGTACCGCTTGCCGTCGAGGTCGAACATTCCGCCGGCGATCCGGTTGGCGACGCGGCCGCAGGTCGCCCCAAAGTACGGATGACGAGCAAGGTAGCCGTCGAGCGAATCGAATCCGAGCACGACATCCACGGGCTTGCCGTCGCCTTCCGCCGGCACGAGCAGGCTCGTGAGGATCGCCCCGTAATCGGTCACTTCGGCCCGCCAGCCGCCGGGCACTTCGAGCGTGTAGAGGGAGACGGCGGTTCCGTCGGCGAGCGATCCGAACGAGCGTTGCGTGGGCGGACGAAGTGTCGGGTTCATTGTTCGGGACGGCTCCGATGCGAAAAGAGCCGGCATCGCGAGAAAGCCGGCCATCCAGAGAAAGGCGTTCGCCATCACACGGAGGCAGGGCAATGGCCGGATCATGCTCGTGTCTCCTGGGTCGGTTCCGCGATTGATGGACGACATCCTACCGCCGCGGTGTGAGCGGCTCGACTCGGGCGAGCGAGTGGACACGGTACTCGCGGTTGCCGGGCTGCGTGAAGCACCGGTAGCGGCTGCGGAGCCGGGGGCCAAGTTGGAACACCTGGCCGCTGTCGACGCGGAAGATGCTGCCTGGGGGCAGCTGCTCGAGCCGCAGCCGCGATCGATCGGGCGGGTCGTACTTCGAGAGCGCGATCGCGAGATCGCGGTCGGTGCAGCTGGCGGCGGTCGGGTTTTGCATCGAGCGGGCGACCGCCGCCGCGAGATCGTCCGGCAGGATCGCCGACGAAACGAACGGGTCGAGCAGCCGGGCGAACTCGCCCTTCCATTCCGGTCCGTGCGGCCGGTGCCGGCGGGACCGCGGCCGCAGAAGTTCCCAGGTCGTCATGTGCGCGATCTCATGGAGGAGCGTCATGAGGAAGGCGTAGGGATTGAGATCCTCGTTGACCGTGATGCGATGGTGCGGCACGCCCCGGGCCGGTGGGCGGTGATCGCCGAGCTTCGTCCGCCGCGGCGGGCTCAGCCGCACGACGACGCGGTGGCCGCGGAGCACCGCCCTCACCCGCGAGACGGTTCCATCGGGCAGCTTCGAGGCGAACGCTTCCATGAGACGGTCATCCGTGAGGCCGTGCCGCAGCTTTTGCGACGGAGGATCCCGGCATCATACTGCGGGATGGATGCACGAAGGAGACGGTGTGCCGCGCCGTGAAGCCATGAAGGACGGAAAGCCATGACGGCGACGAAGCCGCTCGCGTTGATCGTGTCGGTCGCGTTCGTCGTCGGATGCGGCGGGCCGGTGGCACGCCCCCCGGAAGGCTCCGCTCGGCCGTTCACCGAGCAGCGTGCGGCCGTCCGCGACGGCAGGGCGTCGCGGATCGTGGCCGATTCTCCCCTCACCGACGCCGCGTGGGAGTCGCTCCGTGGTCTCGCGGGCCTGCGGGAGTTGCGGCTGCGGCACGGCGTCGCCGACGACGCGAAGGCGGAGATCCTCGCCACGCTCCCCGACATCGAGCGGCTCGTGCTCCGGGAGTCGCCGCTTTCCGACGCCGGCTTTCGAGCGATCGCCCGCTGCCGAAACCTCTCGCACCTGAACGTGCCGCAGGCCGCCTGCACGGCCGTGGGCCTGCGGACACTGCGGGCGGTTCCCACGCTCCGCTCGCTCCGGATCGGCGGCCCGAACCTTGCCGGCCGGGAGGTGGGCGAAGCGGTCGCAACGCTCGAATCGCTCGAGTCGCTCCACCTCATCGACGTGGCCATCGGCGACGAGGGGCTCGCCGCCATCGCGGGGCTGCCGGGCCTGCGGACGCTTTACCTCGACGGTGCCGGGGTTTCGGACGAGGCGTGGGGCAGGTATTTTCAAACGAATCCGGACGTCCACGTGCACGTGGACCAGGCCCACCACGACCGCGACCCCGGCCGGGATCACGACTGACCCGAAAGGTGCCATGCCGACGCCGATCTACACCACCGACACGTGCATGGAGGCGCAGGCCGTTCAGGTGCGGCAGCTTCGCAAGCTGTCGCCACAGGAACGGATCCGGAAGGGCAGTGCGATGTCCCGTCTCGCGAAACTGCAGGCGTTTGCGGCCATCCGCCGCCGGCACCCCTCGCTTTCCCCGGCCGAGGTGCAGCTGAAGTACCTCGAGATCGCCCACGGCGCATCTCTCGCCGACAACGTGCGACGCTGGCAGCAGGAGCGGCAGGCGTGAGCGACGGCGACGACTTGATCGTGGCCCTGCGGCCCGTCGCCGAAGCCTTTCGCCGGCTCGGAGTCAGGTTTTACGTCGGTGGCAGCGTTGCCAGCACGTTTCACGGAGCGATCCGTTCCACGATGGATGTCGATTTGGTCTGCGACCTCGCGGAGGCCGACGTCGCAGCGTTCGCGGAATCCTTCGGCGAGGAGTTTTACATCAGCCTCTCCGCCGTGCAGCAGGCCGTGCAGCGAAAATCGTGCTTCAACCTGATTCACTTGCCAACGTCGTATAAAATCGACGTTTTCGTGAACCGTGGAAGGCCCTTCGATCTCGCGGCGATGGACCGGGCGAACGAGCAGGACATCGTCGAGGGTGCCGGGCTGACTGTGCCGATCGCGACGGTGGAGGATTCCATCGTCGCCAAGCTGGAGTGGTTTCGGATGACGAATGAGACGTCTGAGCGGCAGTGGGACGACGTGTCGAAAATGGTGGCCCTGCACGAACAATCGCTCGACGTTGAGCAGATGCGGAGCATGGCCGAGTCGATCGGTGTCGGCGATCTGCTCGCGAAGCTGCTTGCGGGTTGATGGCCGACTTCACGCACTTTGGAAAAACGACGATGACCACGACTACCCCTCTTCGACCCGCCGGCTTTGCCGCCGCGGTCGTTCTCCTCCTGGCCGGCATGGCCGCGCCGCCGCTGTGGGGGGCGTTTCGCCGTCCGCCCGCGGCCGAGTCGATGGCACGCGCTGCGATCGACTGGCTCTCGACGCTCGATGCCGAGAAGAAGGCGAAGGCGGTTCAGCCCTTCGCGAGCCCCTCGCGGACCGACTGGCACTTCGTGCCGAAGAACGACCGCAAGGGGGTGCAGCTTCGAGACATGAACGAAGCCCAGGAGGCGGCCGCATTGAAGCTCGTGCGGTCGGCCCTCTCGCAGGCGGGCTACGACAAATCGATCACGATCATGAAGCTCGACGAGATCCTGCGGCGTCTCGAGGGGGCGAAGGCCAAGAACATCCGCGACCCGAAGCGATATTTCCTGACGATCTTCGGCACGCCCGCCGACGAGGGCCGCTGGGGCCTGTCGGTGGAGGGGCATCACCTCTCGCTCAACTTCACCATCCGCGACGGCGTGCTCGTCGATTCGACGCCGCAGTTCATGGGGGCCAATCCCGCGGAGGTGAAGACCACGTTCGACGGACTGCCCGTCGCGGGCGACCGCGTGCTCCGCGACGAGGAGACGCTCGCCTTCGATCTGCTCTCCTCGCTCGACGGGCCGCAGCGGACGAAGGCCGTGATCGCGAAAGACCCGCCGAAGGAGATCCGCGCGGCGGGAGCGGCCCAGCCTCCCGAGGAACCGCCGGTCGGCATCCCCTTCCGGGAACTTTCGGCGGCGCAGCAGTCGATCCTGCGGCGGCTCGTCGAGACCTACTGCGCGGCCATGCCCGACGAGGTCGCCACCGAGCGGCTGCGGCTCATCGAGTCGGCCGGCGGCCCCGCGGCGGGGCGTGCGGAGTCGGTGCACAGCAACTCGGTGCCCGTCGAGGCGGTACACCATGGATGGGACGACATCCACTTCGCCTGGGCCGGCAGCCTCGTGCCCGGCGTGGGGCATGGCTACCGGGTCGAGGGCCCGACCTTTTCGATCGAGTTCGTGAACGTGCAGCCCGACGCCGAGGGGAATCCCGCCAACCACATCCACTGCGTCTGGCGGGACCGGACGGGCGACTTCGACCTGCCGGTGCGGTGAAGCACCCTTCGCCCTCGAACGGCTCTCCGTGATCCGTTCGCGAGGCCCGGGAGGTTCTGACGATGCCGTCGATCGACACGCTGCTGGCCGCCCACGCCCCGTGGGCCTCCGCCGAACGCGCCTGGTCGCTCACGCCCTTTGAACTCTTCATGTGGCTCGACGATCGGCCGCGATATCCGCTGGTTTTCCAGGTCGTTCTGCGGTTCGAGGGGCCGGTGGACGAGGCGGCGATGCGCGACGCGTTTCGGTTCGCCCTCGGGAGGCATCCGCTCCTGCGGGCATCGATCGTCGACGACGGGCGCGGCGTCCGCTGGCACGCCCCGGCGTCGGGGTGGAACGAGCTCGAGGTCGTGCCACGCGAGTCGCCCCCCGAGTCGGGCCCGGGCTGGATCGACCTGGCCGAAGGGCCCGGCCTGCGGGGCCGCATCCGCAAGACCGCCACCGGCAGCGACGTGACGCTCGTCTTCCACCACGCCTGCTGCGACGGGCAGGGGGCGCGGATGTTCATCCAGGATCTCGCCCTCGCCTACGCCGTGCTCCGCGGCGTGGCGACCGAAGACGCCTTCATGAAGCTCGACGCTGCGCAGCTCGACGGCCGCGACGTCCATGCATGCGAGCCGTCGGTGTGGCGGGGGCTGCGTCATCTCCTGCACATGTTCCGCACGCGGCCGCTGCCGACCGTGCCCGAGGCGGGGCTGGCTGCCGGGCCGGCCGCCGACGCGGCCCCGGGCAGCCGCATCGGCCTCTGCATGCACACCTTCGACCGCGAGACCGTCCAGCACCTCCAGGATCCGCGCCGGCTGGGCGAGGCGAGCTTCAACGACGTGGCCGTGGCGTTGCTCTTCAACGTGCTCGACGGCTGGCAGCGGAAGGGGGGCGTGAAGCCCGGAACCCGCATGCGGATCACCGTGCCGGTGGACCTGCGCGGTCGCGAGCACGAGCGGATGCCGGCGGCCAACCGCTACACCTACCTGTTCGTCAACCGCCGCGTCGGCGTCGGCACCGACTGGCCGGACCTGCTGGCCGACGCCCGCCGCCAGCTGCGGCTGCCGCGACAGGCCGCCGCGGGCTCCGACATGCTCTCCATGCTCCACACGTTCGCCCGCTGGCCGCGGCTCATGCGACGCGGGCTCCGCTGGCGGCGGTGCTTCGCCACGGCCGTGCTCACGAACCTGAGCGACCCGTCCCGCCGGCTGCGAAAGCGGCTGCCGGTGGATGACGATGGCTGCATCTGGCTCGACCGGGCCCGCTGCCACGACATGCAGCTGTGCACGCCGCCGCTGCGTCCCTGCACGCACTGGGGATTCGGCCTGTTCGAGTACGCCAACCGCGTCACCGTCACGTTCCGCTACGACACCGACACGATCTCCCCGCCGGCGGCCGCCGGCGTGCTCGCCGACTACGTCGCGGCATGGCGGTCTTGGGCGGACGAACACGCCTGACGGCGGAGTTTCGGGCCGCTTGTGAGGCACCCCGGCCGCTCATATAACGGCGTTCACCGCAGGTTGCGGAACCATCGGAATCGGAGTCCATCTTGATCACACGTCATCCTCGAACCCTGTTTTTCACCGGTGCGACCGGTCTGCTCGGCTCCTACATGGTCCGCGACCTGCTCCTCGAGGGACGCGAGCTCGCGGTGCTCGTCCGCCGCGATCGAAAGCGACCCGCGGCGGAGCGGGTCGAGAGAATGGTGCGGGGCTGGGAGGCGGAGCTCGGCCGCCCGCTGCCGAGGCCGACCGTGCTGGAGGGGGATCTCTCCCGGCCGTTGTGCGGCCTCGACGCAAGCGCGATCTCGTGGATCGGCGACCATTGCGACGAGGTGCTTCACAACGCCGCGAGCCTCACGTTTCGCTCCTCCGACCGCGACGGCGAGCCGTGGCGGTCGAACGTGGGGGGCACCCGGGAGACGCTGGCGGTCGCCGCCGCGGCGGGCTTGCGGCACTTCCACCACGTGTCCACCGCCTACGTATGCGGCCTGCGCTGCGGCACCGTGCGGGAGGACGAGGGGGACGAGGGACAGGAATTCAGCAACGATTACGAGCGGAGCAAGGTCGAGGCGGAGCAGATGGTGCGTGCCGCCGACCATCTCGACACCGCCACGATCCACCGGCCGTCGATCATCGTGGGCGACTCCAGCACCGGCTTCACCTCGACCTACCACGGCTTCTACGCGGCCCTGCGGCTCGGCCACATGCTGCTGACGCGGGTGCTCATCGGCTCGACGAGCGGACCGGCGTTCCTCGCGATGCTCGGCGTCGATCCCGCCGCCGGCAAGAACTTCGTGCCCGTGGACTGGGTGTCGTCGGCGATCGTCCATGCGGTGTGCATCCCGGCCGCCCGTGGCCGCACCTACCACCTCACGAACCCGCGTCCCGTGTCGGTCGACCTCGTCGGCCGCGTCGTTCAGAAGGCGATCGAGTCGTTTTCGCAGGCCGCGCGGCCCGACGACCCCGACCTCCGCGACGGCCTCTGGTTCAACGAGATGCTCGGCGCCGAACTCGACGTGTATCGCGGCTATCTGCGGAACGATCCGCTCTTCGACCGCACCAACACCGACGCGATCATGCCGCATCTCCCCTGCCCGGAGCTTGACGAGCCCACTCTCATGAAGATGGCCCGCTTTGCGATCGAGCACAACTTCGGCAGCGTGCCGCCCCCCGCGGCCCGCGTGAAGCCGCGGCCCATGGCCGGCGTCGTTGCAACCTGACGCACAACAGTCGGGGCGAATGATAGTCCGAGGGATAGTCCGGCCAATGGCACTTCCGCAACCATCGTCGGGATGATACTACCCCGAGCACGATGTTGTTGACGGTGGTTTTCGGCTGACTGAGCGAGACCACGGTCCCACGGAAGCCCGAGGCGCAAGCCGAGAGGGGCGTTGACGAGGCCCCGCGAGTGGATGCCCGGTCACGAGCCCGCCTGCACGACACCGCATTGCCGCCCGGGGGGCAGACGCATCGTCGCTACGGCGAGG
>DHLZ01000022.1 GCA_002405515.1 Planctomycetaceae bacterium UBA4655 | reverse complement strand
CAGCTCCGGTCAACGCTGCTGGGTTCGGGGCTGTCCGTGCGACGTCTCCGTCCCCCGCGGGGCGGTCAGTTGACGTTCGTTGAGGAGCCGCCGTCGGCGGTCTCGAAGTACTGGCGGAGGTAGCGGGCCCGCTCGATGTTGCGGTCGTTCGTGTCGAGCTCGACGCCGCGGAGCTTCTGGAGGTGGGCCGGCTGCGTGCGGACGAGCAGCACGTTGATGTCGGAGATCTTCAGGTCGCCGATGAGGCCGAGCAAGACGCCCATGCGGACCCGGGAGAGGTGCTGCATCGTCTCCTCGGCGCTGATCGTCTGGGCGGTGCGGAGGATTCCGATCGCGCGGCTCACCTGGTCGTGGATGTTGAGCTGGCTCTCGCGGACGAGGAACTCGCGGGCGCGTCTCTCGTACTCGATGAGCACGGGCACGACCTCACCCACCTGCTGCAGGAGCTGCTCCTCGGTCTTGCCGAGCGTCGTCTGGTTGGAGACCTGGTAGAAGTCGCCCATGGCCTGCGAGCCCTCGCCGTAGAGCCCCCGCACCGCCAGCGAGATCTTGTGGAGGCTGCGGAAGACCTTGTCGATCTGGCGGGTGATGACGAGCGCCGGCAGGTGGAGCATCACGCTCACGCGAATGCCGGTGCCGACGTTCGTGGGGCAGGCTGTCAGGTAGCCGAGCCGGGCGTGATAGGCGTAGGGAACGGCCTTCTCGATCTGGTCGTCCACCGAGCGGATCTGGTCCCAGGCGCCGGCGAGGTCGAGCCCGCTGTGCATGCACTGGATGCGGAGGTGGTCCTCCTCGTTGATCATGAGGCTCACCTGCTCCATGCCGTCGATCGCGACGCTTCGCGCTCCCTGAGCATCCGCGTGCTCGCGGCTGATCAGCTGCCGCTCGACGAGGAACTGCCGATCGATCTCCTCGAGGCGGCCGACGTCGATGTACTCGAGCCGGCTTCCGACCTGTGACGACGCGATCCGCTCCCGCAGGTAGCGTTCGATCTCGCCCCGGTCCTGCTCGCTGGCTCGGCTCACGAACGGGTAGTGGGCGACGTTCCGCGCGAGGCGGACACGGCTGCTCATGACGATGTCCGACTCGGGGCCCGTGCCGCGAAGCCATTCGCCGATCGATTGGGTGAGGGTGTCGATGTCCACGTCGCTGTCCCGTCGCCTTTCAGGGCCCCGTTCGTCCTTCATGCCGCGGCGGCTGCCCGGTCGAGCCGTCGTCATCTGGCCGCCCGGCCACCGCATCTTCGATGGTCCGGATGCCGTCGCGGAGCTCCTTCGCCCGCTCGTAGTCCTCGGCCGCCACGGCCTCCCGCATCCCGCGACGCATGCCGATCGTGGCCGAGAGCGGCTCCGTGCCTTCCGGATGGCGGCTCGATTTCCTTCCCACGTGCTCCGTCGCCCCGTGGATGTTGGAGATGAGGGGCTCGAGCTCCTTCTCGAACTGCACGTAATCGTGCGGGCAGCCGAGGCGGCCCTGATTGCGAAACTCGAAGAAGGTGATGCCGCACATCTCGCAGGCCCGCTGGTCGAGCATCGCCAGTTCGTCGGCGGTCTGCCCGACGCCGAGCGGACCGACGAGCCCGCCGCCGGACGGCTCGCCGGGCTTGCCAGACGGCTGCTGACTCGACGATTCCGACTGGTTCAAATAGCCCCTTGCGTGATCCTCGCAGAGGTGGAGTTCGCTGATCTCCCCCGCCTCGAGTTCCGTGATGTGGAACACGGCGGGCTTCGGGCATTGCTGACACTTCATGGTCGGTCATCCGTCGGGGACTGGTCCACGCAATCATAGCGGGTCGGCGAGAGTCCGGTCCCGTCGGGTTGTTTCCCGGCGGCTGGGCAGGCTAGTCTTCGGGGATATCACCGATCCTTCGCCGCCGCAGCCCCGGGGCCGCAGGACCGGTCAAACGAGCCGTCCGCCAGGCATCGCAGCCCGACCGCATGAAGCACTTTCCCGATCACGGCCGTTTTTCCCAACTGGCGTCCCGCCACCGGCTGGTCCCGGTATACCGGCGTCTGCTCGCCGACGGGCTCACGCCCCTGGCCGCCTTCTCCAGGATCGAGGCGGGGGCGGCGAGCTGTCTCTTCGAGAGTGTGGTCGGCGGTGAGAAGATCGGCCGCTACAGCTTTCTAGCGGCCGATCCATTCCTGTGTTTCGAGGCTCGCGGCCGTCACGTCGCGATCCGTGACGAATCGGGTGAGCAGCGGTTCGACGTGGACGATCCGCTCGAGGAACTCCATCGACGGATGGAGCCGTTCGCCCCGGCGAGGCTGCCGGAACTTCCCCCGTTCACCAGCGGTGCCGTCGGCTACGCCGCGTACGACGCGGTTCGGTACGTCGAGCGGCTGCCGGACGTGCCCCCCGACGACCTCGGCCTTCCGGACGTGAGCTTCGCGTTTTACGACCGGATGATCGTCTTCGACAACGTCACCAAGACGCTCGACGTCGTCGTGCTCGCGCGAATCGACGACCCCTCGGCCGACGGCATCGAGGCCGCCCGGATCGCCGCCTGTCGGCGGGTGGACGAAACGGTCGCCCGCCTCGCGGCCCCGGCGTCCTGGCCGCAGCCGGACGACATCGACGTCCGCGGCGGCCCCCCCTCCCCTGCCGGCTCGACCTTCACGAGGGAGTCCTTCACGGCGGCCGTCGAGCGGGCGATCGAGTACATCCACGCAGGCGACATCTTCCAGGTGGTGCTCAGCCAGCGGTTCGAGACGCCGTTCGACTGCCCGGCGATCGAGCTCTATCGAACCCTGCGGGTGGTGAACCCGAGCCCGTTCATGTTCCTCCTGCGGACGCCGTCGGTCACGCTCGTGGGCAGTTCGCCGGAGATCATGGTTCGCGTCGTCGATGGGACGGTCACGGTGCGGCCGCTGGCGGGCACCAGGCGGCGTGGCGGTTCGCCGGAGGAGGATCTCGCCCTCGCAGAATCTCTCCTTGCGGACCCGAAGGAGCGGGCCGAGCACGTCATGCTCATCGACCTCGGCCGCAACGACGTTGGCAGGATCGCCGAGATCGGCTCGGTGAAGCTCAGCGACGTGATGTGCATCGAACGCTACAGCCACGTGATGCACCTGACGAGCAACGTCACCGGGCGGCTGGGGGGCGGTCGGACCGCCTTCGACGCCCTGCGGGCCTGCCTCCCCGCGGGCACCGTCTCGGGCGCGCCGAAGATCCGGGCGATGGAGATCATCGACGAGCTGGAGCCGCGGAAGCGCGGGCCCTATGCGGGGGCGGTTGGCTACGTAGACTTCGGCGGATCGATGGACACCTGCATCGCGCTAAGGACCGCGGTGCTCAAGGACGGCATGGCCTACGTGCAGGCGGGCGCGGGGATCGTCGCCGACAGCGTGCCCGCGGCCGAATTCGAGGAGACGGTCAACAAGGCCCGCGGCATGCTCGTGGCGATCGAGCTGACGAAGCGGCGGCTGGCCGAGGCCCGTGGCGACGGGGCATGAAACCGGCATGATCCGCTTCGAAGGGCTCACGGTCGTTCGTGCGGGCCAGCGGGTGCTCGAGGACGTGTCGTTCGAGCCGCGACCGGGCGACACCATCGCCCTGCTCGGCCGAAGCGGCAGCGGCAAGTCGTCGCTCCTGCTCGCGGCGGCCGGCGCGGTCCCGGCGTCGGCGGGCCGGATCGTCATCGAGCCGGGAACGCGGGTCGGCTACGTGCCGTCTATGCTCGCCGCTTGGCCGGTGGTGCGGGCCGACGAGTTCCTCGAATTCGGCGGCATCTCCGCGGGCCTTTCGGGCAAGCCGCTGCACGGTGCGGTCGCCCGGGGACTGTCGATGGCCGGCCTCGCCGACCGTCCCGACATCCGCATCGACGCCCTCTCCGACGGCTACCGCAAGCGGCTGCTGCTCTCACGGGCGCTCATCGACGATCCCGACCTGCTCCTCCTCGACGACCCGTTCGTCTCGCTCGACCCGGGCGGCCGCCGCCAGGTCGAGCGGCTCGTCGGCGACGCCGGTCTTGCCGGACGGACGGTCATCGCCGCGGTGAATGCCGCGAGCCTCGCGTCCTGCTGGTCGCGGGCGTTCCTCATCGAGGCGGGCCGCCTCGTCCGCGACGTTCCCGTTCCCCGCGGCGTCGACGAACTTCCGGCGTGGGGGGAGACGCTCGTCGATCCCGGATAGCGTCGATCCCGCCGAAGGCTTCACCCGGCGGCCGACCAGGCCCGCCGGACCTCCGACAGCCCCTCCGCGCAGAGGTCGAACTCGTCGCTCAACCGTTCGAGCACGCCGCGATCGACGCTGTCCGAGCCGTCGAAGAGAACGCTGGCGACGCGGTAGGCACGTTTGCCGATGAGACGGTAGGTCACCAGCGGCAGGCCGACCGGACGCAACGGCGGTCCCTGCACCGGGTGGGGGCGATCGAGGGCCTCCGGGTACACGCCCGTCCAGAAGAGGGCAAAGTCGCCGAGCCGCCGGAAGCCCTCGCCGGCCTCGGTGTCGTGCCCGATCAACGCGAACATCTGCGACTCTTCGAACGCTTCCTCGGCGACGACTTCCGCCTGCTCGTCGGTCACGGGGGGCCAGCCCGGAAGCTGATCGCTGCGGAGCGAACGGATGAGAAGCGTCGCCACGTAGTCGACGAGTGGAGGGTCGACCACTCCGAGCCGGGCATGAAACGCATGCTCGGTGAGTCCCCGGAAGAAGCGGTCGATGTCGTCCGGCTTGCCTGCGGAATACATGGCGCGACCTGTGCGAGAGCGAGGATGCCGTGCCCTCGAGTATTTTACCCGCCCGCCCTCCCGCTGGTCAGCGGCGGTTTTCGGCCGGATCAGGCGGTCACGAGCTCGCGAACGAACGACTCGATCGAGTCGAGCAGCTGCGAGCGGGGCGTCTGTGGGGCGGCTTCGAGGTGACGCACGACCGCCGAGCCGACGATCGCCCCGTCGGCGACGCTCGCGACCGCCCGCACCTGCTCGGGGCCGCTCACGCCGAATCCGACGAGCACGGGACAGTCCGTCACGCTCTTGAGCCAGCGGACCCGCTCCGCGAGCGTGTCGGGCAGCACCGACCGCTCTCCCGTGACGCCGGCCACGGAGACGCAATAGAGAAAGCCGGTCGAGAGCCTCGCGATCTTCTCGGCCCTCTCGCGGGGCGTGGTCGGTGTCACGAGCCGCACGAGCGCGAGCCCCGCGGCCCGGCAGGCCGCGTCGAGATCGGCCGACTCCTCGAGCGGCAGGTCGGGCACCACGAGCCCGGTGAGCCCGGAGTCCTTCGAGGCGGCCACGAACGCCGCGATGCCCCGGCGGAAGATGATCGAGTAGCTCGTCATGGCGACGAGCGGCATGGCGATCCGGCCGCTCGCGCGACGAGCCACGTCGAAGACGGTCTCCACGGTCGTCCCGGCGGCGAGCGCCCGCGTGTAGGAGGACTGGATCACGGGTCCGTCGGCGATCGGGTCGCTGTAGGGCACGCCGAGCTCGCACACCGCCGCGGCGGCACGGTCGATCCGCTCGAGGGCCTCGACCGTGAAGTCGGCGTCGGGGTCGCCGACGGTGAGGAACGGGGCGAGCGAGGATGTGCCGGCGTCCCGCCGGGCAAGCAGGTGCCGTTCGAGCGCCGGGCGGGCTTTCTTGGCTTCAGCGGTGGCCATGGCTCGCCCTCGCCGCTTCGACCGCGGACCCGTCGTCGTTCATGCCGCTCAGCCTCGCGATCTCGGCCGCATCCTTGTCGCCCCTCCCCGAAAGACAGACGAGCAGGATTTCGTCCTTCGGTCGGCGAGCGGCCTCGCGAACGGCCCACGAGAGGGCATGCGCCGTCTCGAGCGCCGGCAGGATTCCCTCGCGGCGGGCGACGAGGTGAAACGCCTCGAGGGCCTCGGCATCGCCCACGCTCGTGTACTCCACGCGTCCGAGCTCCATCCAGAAGGCGTGCTCGGGGCCCACGCCGGGATAATCGAGGCCGGCGGAGACGGAATGGACGTCGGCGGTCTGGCCGTCGGTGTCCTGGAGCACGTAGCTCAAGCTGCCGTGAAGGATGCCGGGCGACCCGTAGCTG
>DHLZ01000312.1 GCA_002405515.1 Planctomycetaceae bacterium UBA4655 | reverse complement strand
GACATCCACAGCCTCTGAGCGGTGGCAGCCGCGAGGTCCCCAAGGCGGCCGAACTCGGACAGACTCCGCGCCGACGGCAGAAAAATCCCACTCCAGCGGGAGGGCAGCCGTTTTGGGTACCGCTGATCTACCGCTGATCTGGCGTCGGAAAACGCGGCACCAGCCTCACCAGCCGTCCATCGGCTCGGAAATGCCTATCGACATGGTTGCAGAAGTGCCATTGGCCGGACTAACCTTCCTTCTTCTGGCGGGCCTATCCCGACGCCCGCGCGGAAGACTTCGCGGGTTTTCTCGCCCTGGCGAAACGCGGCCGGCCGCTCGAGCCCTTCCGGCCACCGGAGGCCGGCGACAAGGCCGAGGCCACGCGACGCCATCAGCTCGACGAGCTGGCCCGCAGCATCCGCCACTGCCGCGAGGTGCTCGGGCTGGGCCTGCGCGGGTAGAATCGCCACGCAGATCCGGAGCGGAGGCGACGCATCCCGCCGTCCAGTCCCGGCTGTTGCTCCTCATGATCCGCCCCGCTCGGCCGACGCTTGCCGAAGTGCAATTGGCGGACCTATCCTTCGGGGAAATCTCTGTTCATCAGCCGCAAGAAGAAACAGATGGACGCAGCGACATGAACGCAGCGATCAAACCGACATCGGCCATCCTGCGCCTGACCCGCGTCTTGGCCCTGGCAGCACGGCTGGCGCCCGCGGCCGGCCTGCTGTTGGCCGCGATCGGGGTCGGGATCGCCTTCAGAGCTGAGGCCGCCGAGGTGGCGGTGTGGAAATCCCGGCACACGCCGGGACCGGCCGCGCCCCGGACCGGTATCGAAGATTGCACGGTGACCGCTCCGACCGGCACCTACGAGGCGATCTCCCTGGAGTTTGACGTCCCGACGAAGTGGACGTACCTGGGCTCCTGCCGCGACGGGAAGATCCGCATGGACAACCTCGTTGGCCTGCGCGAGCCCGGAGGATGGTTGACGGTCCAGGGCGACAGGCTCACCGGCACGTTCGTGCGCTGCAACGACATCCGCGGGCAGTTCTTCGAGTTCAGCGTTGACGCGACATTGAACGGCGCCGTCATTTCCGGCACGGTCTCCTGCCGGAAGTGCCCGGGCACCGGCGCACCGCAATCCGGGGACGAACCGCGAACGGGGAAGGTGACCGGGTTGCGGCGGAGCGAGGCGGAGTTGGCGAAGATCAACCCGCTGAGCAAGGAAGCGTCGTGGCCGAACTATGGCGGCCCCGCCGGCTTCGGCCAGGCGGCCAAGCCGGCCGGCGCGGCCCTGGTGAACAACATCGGCGAGGGCAAGGTGCTCTGGCGGAGCGAGGAGCACATCGGGCAGATGCTCTCGCCGTTGACCCGCTTCATGTACACGTGGGGCGACGCGTCGGGTATCCGCACGAGCGCCGGCAGTTCCTCGCCCATCCTGGAGGATGGCCGGATCTTCGTGCACCTGCGGTATCCGAGGGGCGACGACTACTACCTGGACGACGGCCGGCATGGTCCCCACAACATGGTGGAGGATGCCAGGAAGGCGGGATACGAGGAGCTGCCCGACTTCGCCAAGGAGAAGATCCTGCAGTCGGCGGACGAGGTGATGGTGGCCATGGACGCGCAGACCGGCAAGACGCTCTGGAAGGCGGTCATCGCCAACCGCGCGGAGAACAACCAAAACCACAAGGACCGCGGCTTCGACCGGACCCCGGCGGCAGGGGAGGGGAAAGTGGTCGGGATCGGCAGGCACGGCACCCTGTTCTGTTTCGAGGCCGCCAGCGGCAAGCCGCTGTGGGAGGCGCCGGCGGGCGTGAGCCATGCCACGAAACTCATCATCGCCGAGGGCATCGTCGTCGCGCCCAAGGATCGTTGCTGGGCCGGATACGATCTGAACACCGGCAAGCTGGTGTGGAAGCGGCCCGAGCCGATCGTTTCGTTCAGTCTGTCCGTCTGGCCGAACGGAGGCCGCCAGTACCTGGTGGGTTACGTGGGCGGTGGACTGAAGGGGGGCGCGACTGTCCTGTCCGGCGGGAATCTGGTCTGCATCGACACGAAGACCGGCACCAGCCTTTGGTCAACACCGTTCGAGGCCGTCTCTCCTCTGGGGGGCGTGGCGATTCAAGGCGACATCCTGCTGGGATTCAGGTCCGGCGGTGAAGGTGCCAAGGCCGTGGGGGTGGCGTACAGGCTCAGCACGAAATCCGCGGAGAAACTCTGGGAAGTGCCCGACTTGGATTGCGGCGGTTACTATCCGCCGATGCCGGTCGCCGGCAAGTACGTGTTCTTCGCCGCCAGCAACGTTTCGGACAAGCAAGCGCACGTGGTCGTGGACCTCATGACCGGCAAACAGACCTCGACGGTCACCGGTATCGCGGTGGGCAACGGGGGTTACGTGCTGAGCATGGAGGACCTGGTCCTGGTTCGTCTGGATGGCACGCATGGGAAGAACGTCTTCGGCTCGTACAAGGTGGACGCCGCCGGGCGGGCCACGACGGAGGATCCCCACGGCTGGGCCCCGCCCTTCTACAATTCCACGAGCTACCACATGCCGGTCATGTATCCGGTGGCGGAAGGACGCATCTTCCTGCGACTGGGCGACGGCATCTACTGCTACGACCTGCGGAGCTCTCCTGGCCAGCTCAAGGTGGACCAGGCGATCCAGGAAGCGGGCGTCGATGGCAACGCCGTCATCAGCCGGCTGGTGACGCTGGCGACGGACGCAGACCTCCAGGTCCGCACGTTTGCGGGGCGTGAACTGGCGCCGCGAGTGGCCGTCGCCAAGTCCAACAGCCGGCAGGCCGAGGTCTTGCCCGTGCTGATCCGGTTGATGGCCGAGACCGACCCGGAACTGCGTCGGCGACTGGTGCTGGCGCTGGGCGCACTGGGCGAGGCCGCGGTCCCTGCCCTGGTGGAATCGTCCCGGCACCCTCTTGTTCCGGTGCGG
This sequence comes from Planctomycetaceae bacterium UBA4655, assembly GCA_002405515.1. Lineage (GTDB taxonomy): Bacteria > Planctomycetota > Planctomycetia > Pirellulales > UBA1268 > UBA4655. The sequence goes on along the minus strand of DHLZ01000312.1, from coordinate 6,033 downwards.
ATCGCGGTGGTGGAAGCGCTCGGGCAGATGGGCGGCGTGGACGACCCGCGGATTGACGAGGTCCTGCTGGCGGCGCTCGAGGACAGGGACGTGGAAGTGTTGAAGGCGACGTTGACCAGCCTGGGCAAGCGGACCGGCAAACTCGAACTTTACCAGCCGGTTCTGGTCAAGTTCATCGATGCCGCCCAAGGGCCGGTGGATCGGCAGGCGCTGGCGGCGTTGTTGAGCCTCCTGCCCAAGAACATGCCGCCCCAGCCACGGCCAAAAAAACTCGAATCGCTGTTGGTGGACATGCTCTCCGGAGACAAGGACACGGCCCCGGCTTATCGGGCGGTGGATGCGATCCGAGCCCTTGGCGATGACGAAGCGTTGCGGATCTTCGTCGGCGTGCTCGAGGCCGACAACCCCAGGCGAAGCCGGCGGGTCGTGGAAGGTCTGGTGGCGATGGGCGCCCGGGCGAAGCCGGCCCTGCCGGCCATGGAACGAGCCATCGTCAAGTGGAAAGGCCCGAAAGGCTCCCGCTCGTTCGTGAGGCTTGCGCAAGCCGCCTACGAAACGATCCAGGAAGCCAAGTAGACAGAAGCACGAGGGCGTGCGATGGACCGGGTTATCCTTTCGATTGAGGCCCGTTCAGGGGGGCCGCGCACCGACCACGGAAGGCACCTCCGGCCGCGCCTGCCGCCTCACCGACATCCACGGCCGTGTCCTGAAGGAGATTTTCGCTTGCGATCCATCACCACGCGGGGGCGGCTCTTCTTCCGAGGACTGGGCCGGACGGTTGCGGAGAGAAACGGCCCCGTTCATGTCGGCGGCGTCGCCATCCGTCGCCGGCCGCGGTGGGCAACGGCGACAGCCCTGCTCGTCGGAGTCATGGTGTCGCTCTGGAGCCAGCCGCCCAGCGCGGACGACCGAGCCCCGCCGGCCCGCGTGCCCCCGCCTCCCGAACTGATCGACGACGCCAGGCGAAAGCCGATCTGGCAGTCGGTCACCGGACACTCGATCCGGTACCTGGTGTCGTTGCCCAAGGATTGGTCGGCCGATCGAAAATGGCCGGTGATCGTCGTCATCACCGGGTCGAACTCGAATTTTCCGGTCATTGCCCAGGGGTATCACCAGCTTCGTGGTGACCGACCATTCATCCTGATCACGCCCGCCACCGTGTCCAGCGGAAGCGTGATCAATGCGGAACTGTACCCACACCTGCCGGCAGACGAACTGGCACGGCTCGCCTCGGCTGAGGTTCCTGTGAAGCTCGAGTACGACATGGCCGGCCTGGAACGCATCCTCGAGGAGGTCCGCGAGCGGTTCGGCGGCGAGCAACGGGTCTACCTGAGCGGGTTCTCCATGGGCGGCACGCTGGCGTGGCAGATGGCCTTGCTTCGTTCGGATCGGCTGCACATGGCCTTTCCGGTTTGCGCCATGTACCGAGAGGCAGCGGTCGAAATGATCCCCGCGGGGCACCGGCCCGCCAACCCAGCGTTGCCGATCCGGGCATTCCAGGGCGAAAAGGACCCGTGGCTGGAGGGCTTCCACAAGCACTGGGAACGAGCGTCGACCCTCGCCCGACAGGTGGGATTTCAAGACGTCACCCGCACCGTCAGCGGCCGCGGCCACAGCTGGTATCACGGGGAGATCCTCCAGCTCTGTGCCGAACATCACGCCGAACCGCGTGCCGACGCCGCCGTGCCGCCGGTGTTGCCGGCCGAGGAACATCGCACCGAACCACCCGTTCCGGCCAGCCGTGACAACGCTGCCGATCGGGGAATTTTCCCGTCCCCCTCTCCCTCTGGCAGAGGACCGGGGTGAGGGTGCCCGGAACCGCGAACGGCCCCGCTCCCACAACACTTCCCGAGTCGCGTGGGACAAGCTCATTGCGCGGATCGCGGCCCACGTCCCGCTCGCGTGCCCAGCCTGTCGTGGCGACATCCGACGTCATCGCCTTCATCACCGACCTGGCCCCCGACCCGCGGATGGCCGCACCCATGCCGTTTTGACGGCAGCGCCGCGATCGGCCGGGAATACCAGCAGCGAGACGGATCGCCGACCCGGGACATTCAGTTTGACGGCACGTACCGCTCGTACTGGTACGTGAGCTTCTTCTGTTCGTCGGGAGCGAGCGTGACGTCCCACCGGATGTTCGTGTACCGTCTCTTCTGTAAATCACCGGCAGGGGCCTGACCGAGTCGAGCGTAGCGAGATGAGGTCTTCCGCTTCGTTGATGAGCGTGCCGCGGTTGGTAACCTTTGCGCAACGGCGATGGGTGATCTCGGTGCGGGGCGCCTGCCTGGGCGGCCGCTTCACCGGCGGCCTTCGATGATCGCAACCGGCTTCGCGGTGCTGATCGTCGCCCCGGCAGAAATCGTCAGTTCGGCGATCCGGCCCGCATGATCGGCCCTGATCGCATCGATCTTCCGGGTGGATTCCAGCTGGTCCAAGCGGGCCCGCAGCACGGCACGAACCTCGTCGGCCTGGGCGATGTTTCGGGAGCGGGTCGCGAGGGTCAGGGCATCCGTAGTCCGCGCCACGACCAGCTTCGCCCTGGCATTCTCGAACTCGTCGCAGCGGTCGGCGTGCGCCACTTCAGCCGCGGCCAAGGCCTCACGGGCCGCGATGACTTCCCCTTCGTCGAGCCTCTCGTTCGACGCTTGCCGGGCCGCCTGAAGCGATGCCCTGGCCTCGGCCAAGGCATTCCGCGCGTCGCTGACAGCGGCTTCCGCATCCAGGGTGGCCTGGGGGTCGGCCGATGGATCCGCCTGCAACGCCACCAGGGCGGCTATGCGGTCCTCCAGTCCCGCTTCCGCACCCCGTACCTCCTGCTCACAACGGAGTTCGGTCGCGATCAGCCGTCGATACTCGTCGTCGAGCGCATGATTCGCCTGCTCCAACGCGCGTGTGGCATCCGCGAGGGATTTCGCTGCCCGTGCGACGGCCTGCTGGGCCGACAGGACGACTTGTTCCTGGCCAGGAACAACGAGCGTCGGCGGCGTTTCCTGCGCCGCGTGCAGCGATCGTTCTGCATCCGCCACCGCCTGCTCCAGTCCCCGGAGTTCGGTATCATCCGTCGGCTTGAGCGTGGCGATCACGTCGCCGACGCGGACGGTCGAGCCCACGGTCACTTCGACCCGATCCACGACCCGCGGCGCACCAAACGAGACGGCGTGCCGGGCAGGCGCCGCAATGGTCCCAGCCGGTTGGCGTTGGTGAGACACCCCGCCGGAGCCGACGATCGGGGCCCGTTGGCTCGGCTGCCAACCGGCGACGAACCCGGCTGAGACCGCGATCAGCCCGGCAACGCCGGCCAAACACACGATCGCGACGCGGGGTCGCCGGTCGGTTTTGGGGACGACGGTCGGTCTCATCGGTCGGTGGGCATCAGGGTGGCCTGGAGTTGCGTTGCCCGCACGGCGAGTGCCGGAGATACAGTATGCGCTCCACGCCAGCCCTCCGAGAAGGAACCTGGGCTGACCCACCAGGACGAATGCTCCGGCAAAAAACCAACGGCAATCGCATGATGTCGCAGCCGCTTTTTCGGCCCATCCGGCCAGTCGTGTTCGCCAGGCCGGCTGCCGCGAAAACGCCGTGGCCGACGTGAGCGGTGCCTTCGCGCCGGCTCCTCGAGGCCAGTGAGCCCCCGGGGATCTGACGGCGTGTCGATCATAGACGACGCCCGGCCTACCGGGCTCGGGAGGAGCGGCCGCCACGTTGGCGGGGCTTCCGGCGGGGGCGCTGTCGGCCGACGCGAAGGCGGCGTTGGATCGCATGACCCCCTTGCTGCAGCCCGTGAGCGGCACGGTCGGGCTGGTGTTCGCCGTGATTTCCAGCGTCAGGCCGCTGCGGGAAGCTGATCGACCGGATTCACGAACCGCATGGCCTAGCCTAGAGTTGTCAGACCTCCGCGGCATGCCGTGGCCCGACCAGGTCGGACGTGACGGATTATTCCGCGGCTCGAGCAACCACGCCATCCCGTCCGGCGCCGGCCGACTGGGCGCACGGTGAGGTGGCGATCGACGAGATGCCGGTCGATGCGGTGGCGCACGACGTCGATGGCGACAAGCGGCCCGAACTGCTCGTGCGCGACCTGCCCGGCGGGAAGCACGAACTCCTCGTCAGCACCGAGCAGGGCATCCAGCAGTTGCCGCTCGTGCGCGGCGGCCTCGCGGTGTGGCTCGGCGGCGACACCCACCCGGTGGATCAGGTGATGCTCACCGAGGGGCAGAAGATCGCTTCCTACCTGCCGATTCCATCCGTGGCGGGTAAGCCATCCGCCGCCTTGGCGCTCGAGCAGGGCGGGACGTTTCTCCACCGGCTCGCGGCCGACGAGGCGGGTGTGATGCGGGTGGTGGAGAGCGTGAAGCCGCCCGCGGGGGCCGCGCTCCGCGGCGACCCCGTGCTCGGGGCGGTGCTCGTGGACCAGGACCGGATCGTGCGGCTGTCCCGCGGCCAGGCGAAGGACATGGTTTCGGAGCCGCGGCCCGTGGCCGGGCTCAATGCCGACGGCGACGCCGCCCGCGACCTGGCGGTGGTCAGCCAGGATCGCCTCGTGATCTACGTCGGCCGCGACCAGGAGGCCCCCGGATAAGGGTAGGTCGGCCAATGGCACTTCGGCAAGCGTCGGCCGAGCGGAGCGGATCATGAGGAGCAACCGCCGGAGCTGATCGGGCTGGATGCGACCCGATCGTGGAGGTGCCGAAGAGCTTCCTATCAACGCTCGCAGGCCGGATTTTTCTCGTCGGCTCGAGCCCGTCTTGAAACCGCTCTTCTTGCGGGCCGTCCGCACCGTTTCTCAAGGATCGGTATCGGGACAGCCTCGAGTACTCCCACCTGCAGTTGCTCAAGCTGATCAACGACCCGACGGTCGCCCCGGAGACGCGGCAGGCCGTGGAGGCGGAACTGGAGACGTCGTGGCAGGACAAGATCCCGGACCGGCTCCGCGGGCTGATGATGGCCCTCGATGACATGGACCCCACGCCCTACGCCGACCGGTTCGTCCCGCTGGTGGACCATCGGGACGAGCATGTCAAGCAACGGGCGATGCGATTCCTCAAGGCCATCCGCCAAGCCAACGGCGAGGAACGCAAGGCCGAGTGACGTCGGCCATCCGCCGATCGCGGCCGTGCGTCCTCACGCCAGCAGTTCCGTGATCGGGCCGGCACTCTCCTTGAACGAATCGACCGGGCAGCCGAGCTGCCACAGGATCGTGAGGTAGAGGTCGGACATCGGCCGCTTGTCGATCGGCCAGCCGCTGGAAGAACAGCCGCACCACGGCCGACGCCGTCGGGGCCCTTCTCGGCCGGGGCGACGACCTGCTCGCATCGCAGACGCTCGTGACGGTGGACGTGGGGGGCGAACGGATCGAGCCCGCGAAGGTCGAGGCCGGCACCGGCTTCTTCGAGGAGCGGTTCACCCGCCGCGAGATCACTCCCGCGATGGCGGCCATCACCATGACGACGCAGGCAAAGCGTCTGGCCTTCGGCGGCGTCCACTGGCAATACCTCGACGACATCTCGAAGGTGCCGGCGGCAGGCCGCGAGGAGCTGGCCATCGAGAAGCAGCTGTTCGTGAAGCGGATGACGAAGGCCGGGCCGGAGCTCGTGCCGATCAAGCAGGGGGGCGAGGCCAAGGTCGAGCTCGGCGACGAGCTGGTCGTGCGGCTCGTGGTGACGAGCGACCGCGACTACGAGTTCCTGGAGCTGGCCGACCATCGGCCGAGCATCACGGAACCGGTGGACGTGCTCTCCGGCTGGCGGTATGGCGACGGCGCCGCCTGGTACGTGGCGATCCGCGACGCCTCCACGCAGCTGTTCTTCGAGCGGCTGCCGCGGGGCACGCACGTCTTCGAGTATTCGCTGCGGGCGGCCCACCGGGGCACGGCGTCGAGCGGCTTCGCGCGGATCCAGAGCCGCTACGCCCCCGAGTTCAACGCCCACTCCGCGAGCGTGAATCTCGAGGTGAAGTAACATCGGCGACGGGAGCCGATTTCACGTTGCCGAGGGCACGACGTGAAGCAGTATCCCGACCATGGCCCGGCCGCCC
>DHLZ01000099.1:9594-15922 GCA_002405515.1 Planctomycetaceae bacterium UBA4655 | reverse complement strand
GCCCTCGCCTCGTCTGCGGCTTTAGAGCCCGACGAGCGGCGAGTCGAATCCGCCCTCGGGCGTCGCACTGCTGCGATGGCCGTAATGGTTGCCGTCGTAGCGGGCGAGGTTGCCCGAGGCTGCGCAGGGGGCGACGAGGTAATAGGTGGCCACGCCGTACTTCGCGTGCGGCAGATCGATGTCGTGGACCGTCGCGCCGGCGGCCTGAAAAACCGCGAAGGCCTCCTCCACGCCCTTGGCCACCTCGGGATCGAGCCCCTCGGCGAAGTGCGCGGCGACGCGACCGATCCGGATGCCGGTGAGCGGCTGCTCGAGCAGCTGCGTGTAGGGGGGCACCGCGTCCCTGAGGGAGGTCGCATCGCCCGGATCGTGGCCGGCGATCGATTCGAGCACGAGGCCGCAGTCGGCGGCCGACCTCGCCATCGGGCCGATCTGGTCGAGGCTCGACGCGAAGGCGACGAGCCCGCGGCGGCTCACGCGGCCGTAGGTCGGCTTCAGGCCGGTGATGCCGCAGAGGCCCGCGGGCTGGCGGATGGAGCCGCCGGTGTCGCTGCCGATCGCGACCGGCGCCAGGTCGGCCGCGACGCAGGCCGCCGAGCCTCCGCTCGACCCGCCGGGAGCCCGCGAGATGTCCCACGGATTCTTCACCGGACCGAAGGCGGAGTTCTCGTTCGAGCCGCCCATCGCGAACTCGTCCATGTTCGTCTTGCCGACGATGACGGCATCGGCGTCCCGCAGCCGGCGGACGGTGTCGGCGTCGTAGGGTGGACGGTAGCCGGCGAGCATTTTCGAGCCGCAGGTCGTCGGCTGATCGATCGTGCAGAGGGCGTCCTTCACCGCGACGGGGAGGCCGGCGAGGGGGCCAAGCCGTCCCCCGCGTTTCCGCTTCTCGTCGAGCCGCTCGGCCGCGGCCATCGCGCCGTCACGATCCACGTGAAGGAAGGCGTTGAGCGTTTCATTGAGCGACCCGATCCGGTCGAGAAAGGCGGCCGTCACGGCGGCGGCGGTGACGTCTCCATCGCGGACGGCGGTCACGATCTTGGTTGCCGAAGCGGACAAGAGCGAGCGGTCGGAGGGCGTCATCGCGGGCTCACTCATCTCCCAGGACGGCGGGAACGAGAAAAAACTCGCCGTCGTGCTTCGGAGCCGCGGCGAGCGTCTGGCCCCGCGGGAGCGACGGCATCACGACGTCGTCGCGGAACACGTTCTTGGACTCGAACGGATGGGCGAGTGGCTCGACGTTCGAGGTGTCGATCTCAGCGAGCGTCGAGACGAATCCGACGATGCCGGAGAGCTCGCGGGTCATGCGGTCGAGTTCCGCTTCCTCGACCGCGAGCCTGGCGAGCGACGCGACCTTCGCGACGGCCTTTCTGTCGAGCGATCCGGCGCCGCTCATGGGCGGGCCCGCGGCCCCGACGGCACCGCCTCCTCGGCCGCCACCGTCACCGCACGATCGACCGTCGGCAGCCGGAATGGCGGACGGCGGACGAGTTTGGTCACCGCGCCGCTGCGAATGCACTGCGTGCAGACGAGCATGGTCGTGTTCGTGCCCCGCGCCGTCGAGCCTCCGGCCGACGCCTTACCGAGCGTGACCCGAATTCGTTGCAGATTCGGCTTGAACCGACGGCGGGTGATCCCGGTGACCTTCGTGCCGACGCCGCCGAGGTACTTCGCCTTGCCACGGGTCGTGACCGTGTTGCCGACCGAGAAACCCTTGCCGCAGACCTGACAGGAACGTGCCACGGGATGTCCTTACTGATGACGCTGACCGAATGCCTGAACCGCGAGGATACTTTATCCAGGACGGCCGATTTCGCAATGGGAACCGCTCAATCACGGTCCTGAAGGATTTCGATCACCGACTCGTGGATCAGGCCGTTGGTGGCCACTCCGTCGCCGGAATCGATCCGCGGGCGGCCCTTCCAGTCGGTGAAACGTCCTCCGGCCTCGACCACCACGGGCATCACGGCCGCCGCGTCCCAGGGGTTCAGGAGAGGATCGACCATCGCGATCGCCCGGCCGGTGGCGACGAGCAGGTAGCCGTAGCCGTCTCCCCAGGTCCTGGTGAGGCCGCTGGCCCGCTCGAGCGCGTCACGAGCGTCGCGGCGGTGCCTCACATCGAAGCTCGTGGAGTCGCTTGTCGTGAAAAGGCCGCCGGAAAGCGTTGCGGCGATCGAGACCTTCGCCGGTTCCGCGGCCCCCCGCCCCGCGCCGCCGCCCCGCGAGTGCCAGGCGCCCAAGCCGGAGGCGGCGAAGACCATCTCACCGACCGCCGGAATCGAGATCACCCCCAACGCCGGCGCCGCACAACCGCCGCCGCCGATGCTTCGGCAGCCGACGAGGGTGGCGTAGAGCGGCACCCCATGGATGAACGACTTCGTGCCGTCGATCGGATCGCAGATCCATTCGAAGCCGCTCGTGCCCGACGTGGTCCCGGTCTCCTCGCCGAGAAAGCCGTCCGTCGGAAACGCGCCGAGCAATACCTTCCGCAGGACGCCTTCGGCGGCCCGGTCGGCTTCGGTGACCGGCGAGCGGTCCTCCTTCAACTCGACGACGAGCCCCTTGCGGCCGAACCAGCGGAGCGTCTCCCGACCGGCTTCCTCCACGGCGCGAATCGCGACATCGAGCCGGCGGGAGAGTTCGTCTCGGTCGGTCGGGTCATCCATGGCCGTCGGTCGCGGGCGTGCGCGGAGGGAACAGCGAGAGCAGGAGGAGCGTCGCCGACCCGATCACGAGCCAGGAGTCGGCGAGGTTGAAGATCGGCCAGTCGATGACCCCATCGAGCCGGAAGTGGATCCAATCGCGGACCGCGAGCACGCGGTTCCCCTGCCGTTCGAGAGGCGCATGCCAGGCCAGCCCGGGGAGCCCGAGCCTGTCGTACAGGTTCCCGACGATTCCGCCGGAAATCAGGCCGAGCGCGACCACGAGCAAAGGCTCCCGCCCCGCGGCGGTGCGAACAATGGCGAAGACGATGAGCGACAGGGCGGCGACGGAGACGACGGCAAACAGCGGCCCAAGCCCCTGTCCCATGCCGAACAGCGCCCCCTCGTTGAGATTCGTCTCGATCCAAAGCATCCCGGGCACCACCGTCACGGCTGGTGAGAAGCCGGGCATCCCCATGCGGGCGAAGACGATCTCCTTCGAGACCAGGTCGGTCGCCGCGGCCACGAGGAAAACCGCTCCATACAAGAACATTCCCGCAGTGACTCCGAGGATCCTTCCTCCCATGATGCCACCTTCCATGACGACACGGTCGCCTGCCGGGGGCTACCTTGGGCTTCGGGGACGGCTCGACTTCGCGGGCAACCTGCCGGAGGCTGCTTTCACAGCCGCACGGACGGGGGTTCGTCGCACCGGCCCGCCAGACTCCTCCAGTTCGGCACACTTGATGCAAAGGGCCGCGAACGGAATCGCCTCGAGCCGCTTCTTGGAGATGATGCCGCCGCATCCCTCGCACAGGCCGAACGACTTTGTGCTGATCCTCTCGAGTGCCTCCTCGACGGCCTCGAGCGTTCCCTCCTCGGTCGCCATCAGGCTGAGCGTGAACTCCTGCTCGAACGCATCACTTCCGAGATCGGCCATGTGGATGGGCATCGTGGAGAGGTTCCCGCCGCCATCCGACTCAGATCGCCGGAGCGCCGCGTCGGCCATCGTCGATACGTCACCCCTGAGGCGGGCCCGGATCGCGAGCAACGCCTGCTTGAATACCTTCAGTTCCGCAGCTTTCATGCTTCCGCCCTTGGAAACGAGGAAATAACCAGAATACGGTCTGAAGGAGGGCCTGTCAAACTGGCAGGCACGGCGATCTCAGTCCGCCTTGCTGCCGGCCAGACCATGACCTACCCTTGACGGAATCCCAGCTTCCGCCGCTTTTACGAGCATTCCGTGGCCGTCGTCACCCGTACCGACCTCGCCTTCCAGCAGTGCATCGACCCTGCGTGCGCGGCCACGTTCTCCGTGGACGAGGTTCTCACCAGCTGCCCGGCCTGCGGAAACCTGCTCGACGTCGAATACGACTGGGACCGGATCCGACCGCCCAGTTCGTTCGAGTTTTTCGAGCGGAAATGGATGCGGCGGAGCGACCCGCTGGCTTTGAGCGGCGTCTGGCGTTTCCACGATCTGCTTCCCTATGCTCCCCGCGAGAGCGTCGTCACGATCGGCGAAGGACAGACGCTCCTTTCGAAGGCGGACGGCGTCGGCGGCTACGTGGGGGTGAATCCCGGCCGGCTGCACCTGCAGTACGAGGGGCTCAATCCGTCGGGATCGTTCAAGGACAACGGCATGTCGGCCGCCTTCACCCACGCGCGAATGATCGGCGCGCGGCGGGCGGCCTGCGCCTCCACGGGCAACACGAGCGCCTCGCTCGCGGTCTACTGCGCCGTGACGAGGCTGATGCGAGGAATCATCTTCATCGGCACGGGCAAGATCTCCTACGGAAAGCTTTCGCAGGCGCTCGACTACGGGGCCCTCACGATCCAGATCGCGGGCGACTTCGACGACGCGATGGCCCGCGTGCAGGAGGTCGCGAAGAAGCTCGGCATCTACCTCGTGAACAGCGTCAACCCCTTCAGGCTCGAGGGGCAGAAGACGATCATGTTCCGCGTGCTCGAGTCGCTCGGTTGGGAAGTCCCCGATTGGATCGTGGTTCCGGGGGGCAACCTCGGCAACTCGAGCTCGTTCGGCAAGGCATTTGCCGAACTGCGGAAGCTCGGGCTCATCGACCGTGTGCCGAGGCTCGCGGTGATCAATGCCGCCGGTGCCAACACGCTCTACGAGCTCTACCACAACCGTGGGCTCCGGTGGGAGGGCGGTCGGGCCGACCTTTCGCCCGCCTGCCACTACTACGACGAGCTCGACCGCGACCAAAAGCGGGCCGACACGATCGCCAGTGCGATCGAGATCAATCGGCCCGTGAACCTCAACAAGTGCCTCAGGGCCCTCGAGGTCTGCGACGGCGTGGTCCGAGAGGTGACGGAGCAGGAGATCCTCGACGCGAAGGCCCAGGTCGGGGCCGGAGGGCTCGGATGCGAGCCTGCCAGCGCCGCGAGCGTGGCGGGCGCCAGGCAGCTCGTGGCGCAGGGGGTGATCGGTCGCGACGAGCGGGTGGTCTGCATCCTCACCGGCCATCAGCTCAAGGACCCGACCGCGACGGTCGCCTACCACACGACCGACCAGAAGCTTTTCAACGACGTGCTCGGAAGCCGCGGCGTGAGCCGTGCGAGCTATGCGAACCGTGCCGTGAGCGTCGGCAACCGCATCGACGAGATTGTGCAGGCGATCGATCTCTATTCGTGAGGGCAGCATGAGTCAGGCCGGCATGGAAGCGATGCGACTGGTGGTGCACGGAGCCGCCGGCCGCATGGGCCGCAGGATCGTGGCCTGTGCCGTGGCCGATCCGCGGTGGCGGGTCGTTCACGCCCTCGAGCACAGGGGCAACCCGCACATCGGCGCCGACGTGGGGACGCTTGCGGGAGTCTCGCCGCTGGGCGTGCATGTCTGCGACCACTGGCAGGCACCAGACCACCGTGATTCCAAGGGCGGCTCCGTCGATGCCGGGGCCGATTGCATCATCGACTTCTCGCTCCCCGGCGCGGTCGAGCCGATCGCCCAGCTCGCGGCCGAACGCGGCGTGCCGCTCGTCGTCGCAACGACGGGCCTCGAGCCGGCCGACCAGGAGGCGGTGAGAATCGCGTCGACGAAGGTGGCCGTGCTCCAGTCGCCGAGCATGAGCCTCGCCGTGAACGTCGCGATGGACCTCGTCGAACGGGCGGGCAGGCTCCTTTCGGCCGTCGGGGGTCGCACCGACGTCGAGATCGTCGAGTGCCATCACCGCCACAAGGAAGACGCCCCGAGCGGCACGGCGCTGAAGTTCGGCGTGATCGTCGCCGACGCCATGCGGCACGCCCATCCACCCGGCACGACCCGCGAGGCGCACGGCCGCCATGGCCGCGTCGGGGCGAGGCCCGCCGGCGAGATCGGCTACCACGCCGTCCGTGCAGGCGATAATCCCGGAGAACACACGATCCTCTTCGGCCTCGAGGGAGAGTCTCTCTCGGTGAATGTCCGGGCCACGAGCCGCGACTGCTACGCGACCGGCGCCCTCGCCGCCGCCGCCTTCCTCGTCGGCAAGCCCGCCGGCCTCTACTCGATGCGTGACGTGCTCGGGCTCTGACGGCGGTCGGTTGGTGGGCCGCGCGGCGGCCGAGCCGAGACGAGGGTCCATGGTGCATGGAAAAGCGGCGTTGAACCACTCTGAAACATCAACATCCTCGACTGAGGGCTGTTTGCCAAACCACTCGGCTCGCGCCGCGCCCCTGACGCCCCTCTC
>DHLZ01000099.1:9213-9354 GCA_002405515.1 Planctomycetaceae bacterium UBA4655 | reverse complement strand
AACTCCTGCAGGGAAACTTGCGCCTCGGGCTTCCGGTAAATTCCACCCAACGCCTGCAGGGAAACTTGCGCCTCGGGCTTCCGCCAACCTCGTTGCTGAACGCCGGGGGAACGGCCGCGGAGGAGCCTCAGGCGTATCCTC
>DHLZ01000099.1:6198-9062 GCA_002405515.1 Planctomycetaceae bacterium UBA4655 | reverse complement strand
CTCGCCGTAGCGACGGAGCGTCTGCTCCCCCGGCGGCAATGCGGCGTCCTTCAACGGCTTCAAGGCCAGCCGCAGCGATTCAAGAGGCCGATCACACGTTGAAGAGAAAGTGGCAGACGTCGGCGTCGTGCATGACGTAGCCCTTGCCCTCGACGCGGAGTTTTCCCGCCTCGCGGATCGCCTTTTCGCTGCCGAGGGCGACCAGATCGTCGACGCCGTAGATCTCCGCGCGGATGAAGCCGCGTTCGAAGTCGGTGTGGATGACGCCGGCCGCCTGCGGCGCGGTCGCCCCCTGCGGGATCGTCCAGGCGCGAATCTCCTTCTCGCCCGCGGTGTAAAAGCTCTGCAGGCCGAGGAGCCGGTAGGCCGCCCGCACGAGCACCGCGAGCGCCGGCTCCTTCATGTCGTAGGCCGCGAGCAGTTCCGCCCGCTCCGCCGGCTCGAGCGTGGCGAGCTCACTCTCGATCTTGGCGCAGACCGGCACGACCTCCATGCCCTCCTCCTTCGCCCGCTTCCGCACGAGCGAGGCGAGCGGCCCCGTCCCGCCGAGATCCTCCTCAGAGACGTTCGCGACGTAGAGGACCTTCTTGCCGCTGAGCATGCCGAGCGTTCGAGCGATCTTGATCTCCTCGGGATCGGTGAGCTGGCCGATCACGCCGCGGGCCGGCCTGCCTTCGGCGAGCACCGCCGAGAGTTTCTTCAAGACCGACGTCCTCGCGATCGCCTCCTTGTCGCCGCCGCGGGCCGCCCGCTCGGACTTCTGCAGCGACGCCTCGACCGTCTGCAGGTCGGCGAGCATGAGCTCCGTCTCGATGGTCTCGATGTCGCGGATCGGATCGACCGAGCCCTCGAAGTGCGCGATCTCGAGCGACGACGTGTTCTCGAAGCAGCGGACGACGTGCAGGATCGCGTCGACCTCGCGGATGTTGGAGAGGAACTTGTTGCCGAGCCCCTCCCCCTCGCTCGCCCCCTTCACGATCCCGGCGATGTCGACGATCCGCAGGACCGCCGGAACCACCTTCTGCGTCTTGATGAACTTCTGGATCGTCTCGAGTCGCGGGTCGGGGATCGGCACGACGCCGACGTTGGGCTCGATCGTGGCAAACGGGTAGTTGGCCGCGAGCACGCCGGCGTTGGTGATCGCGTTGAACAGGGTCGATTTGCCGACATTCGGCAGGCCGACGATTCCGACTTCCATGGGGATCCTCCGAGATCGATCGGGTATAACGTTTCCGCGTCCGGCGTCCAGCCCGGCGGCAGGTTCCATTCCTTTTCCCGGAGAACCACGATGTCCGCGAGCACGAAGGCCCTTCACGAGTGCGGCCAGAGCCTCTGGCTCGACAACATCACCCGCGGCATGCTCGACGACGGGACGCTCGCCCGCTACGTGCGCGACTTCCACGTCACCGGGCTCACGAGCAACCCCTCCATCTACAACGCGGCCGTCAAGAATACGTCCTTCTACGACGCGGCGATCGCGACGAAGGTGCGAAGCGGCCTCTCCGGGGAGCGGCTCTTCTTCGAGCTGGCGATCGAGGATCTGACACGGGCGGCCGACCTCTTCCGTCCCGTCCACGACCGCACCGGCGGGCTCGACGGCTGGGTATCGCTCGAGGTTTCGCCGACGCTCGCCTACGACACGGCGAGCACGCTCGCCGCCGCGAAGGATCTTTTCGCCCGGGCGAACCGCCCCAACCTCTACATCAAGATCCCGGGCACCCCGGAGGGCCTGCCGGCGATCGAGGAGGCGATCTTCGCCGGCGTCCCGGTGAACGTGACGCTCCTTTTCACCCGCGAGCACTACCTCGCCGCGGCCGAGGCCTACCTGCGGGGTGTCGAGCGGCGGGTCGAGGCGGGGCTGCCGCCGCGGGTCTGCTCGGTGGCGTCGCTGTTCATCAGCCGCTGGGACGGTGCCACGGCAGCGAAGCTTCCGGCTCACCTTGCAAACAGGCTCGGCATCGCGATCGGCCAGCAGAGCTACAAGGCCTACCGCGATCTGCTCTGCTCCGACCGGTTCGAGCGGCTCTGCAACTTCGGCGCGGTTCCACAGCGGCTGCTCTACGCGAGCACCGGCACGAAGGATCCGAACGCCTCCGACACGCTCTACATCGGATCGCTCGCCTCCCCCAACACCGTCAACACCATGCCGGAGCCGACGCTCCTTGCCTTCGCCGACCACGGCGATGTCACCGCGACGCTCTCGGCCGGCGGCGGCGACTGCGACAGAACGCTCTTTGCGATCGAGCGGGCCGGAACCGACGTCGTCGCGGTCGGCGCGAAGCTGCAAAAGGACGGGGCCGAGGCGTTCGTGAAGAGCTGGAACGAACTCCTGGAAGTCATCGAGAAGAAATCACGGGCGGTGGCGGCCGTCGCATGAGGAGCCCCACATGACCACCGTCGCCGGAAGCCGAGCGTCTCTTGCCGAATGGAACGCCGTCGCCGGGCTCGCCCGCTCGACCGGAGAGCTCCACCTGCGGCAGCTCTTCGCGGCCGATCCGGGCCGGGCCGAGCGGTTCTCGCTCGAGGCCTGCGGCCTCTTTGCCGACTACTCGAAGCAGCGGATCACGAGCGACGTGATGACGTCTCTGGTGCGGCTCGCGGAGGCCTGCGGCCTCGGGCAGCGGATCGAGGAGATGTTTTCGGGAGCGCGGATCAACACGACGGAGCATCGGGCCGTGCTCCACGTGGCTTTGCGGGCCCCGCGGTCGCAGAGGATCCTCCTCGACGGACACGACGTCGTCCCCGACGTCCACGCCGTGCTCGATGGAATGCGGGTGTTCTGCGAGTCCGTCCGCGGCGGCCGGTGGCGGGGGCACACGGGCCGACCGATCCGCGCGGTGGTCAACATCGGCATCGGCGGTTCG
>DHLZ01000099.1:0-6071 GCA_002405515.1 Planctomycetaceae bacterium UBA4655 | reverse complement strand
CGGCATCGGCGGTTCGGACCTGGGGCCGGTGATGGCCTACGAGGCGCTGCGGTTCTTCACCGACCGCAATCTCACCTGCCGATTCGTGAGCAACGTCGATGGCACGGACTTCGCCGAGGCCGTCCGCGACCTCGACGCCGCCGAGACGCTCTTCGTGGTCTCCTCGAAGACGTTCACGACGCAGGAGACGATGGCCAACGCCCGCACGGCCCGTGAGTGGCTCGTGACGCGGCTCGGGAGCGACGCGGCGGTCGCAAGGCACTTCGTCGCCGTCTCGACGAATGCAGCGGAGGTCGCCGCCTTCGGCATCGACACGGCCACCATGTTCGGGTTCTGGGACTGGGTCGGCGGCCGTTACTCGATGGACTCCGCCATCGGCCTCTCGACGATGCTGGCGATCGGGCCCGAGCGGTTTGGCGAGCTGCTCGACGGCTTCCACGCGATGGACGAGCACTTTCGTTCGGCCCCCTTCGATCGCAATCTGCCGGTGCTCCACGGACTGCTCGCCGTCTGGAACACGACCTTTCTCGGGGCGGATTCGATCGCAGTGCTGCCCTACGATCAGTATCTGAAGCGGTTTCCCGCCTACCTCCAGCAGCTCACGATGGAGAGCAATGGCAAGCGGACGACCCTCGACGGCAGAACGATCGACGACTACCAGACCTGCCCGGTGTTCTGGGGCGAGCCCGGCACGAACGGGCAGCACTCCTTCTACCAGCTCATCCATCAGGGAACGCGCATGGTGCCGTGCGATTTCCTGGCCTTTGCGAAGTCGTCCAACCCGCTCGGCCGCCACCACGACCTGCTCATGTCGAACGTGTTGGCACAGGCCGAGGCGCTCGCCTTCGGCAAGACCCCGGAGGAAGCTCGCGCCGAGAAGGTTCCCGAGGAGCTCGTCCCGCACAAGACGTTTCCGGGCAACCGCCCAAGCACGACGATCCTGTCCGAGCGGCTCACGCCGAGGGTGCTGGGCAGCCTCGTCGCCCTGTACGAGCACAGCGTCTTCACTCAGGGGACGATCTGGAACGTGAACCCGTTCGACCAATGGGGCGTGGAACTCGGCAAGGTGCTGGCAAACCGGATCATGCCCGAACTCGAGTCGGCCGACGAACCGCCGCTCGCCCACGACGCTTCCACGAACGCTTTGATCAGGAAATACAGGCAATTGCGACGCTAGCAATTTTTTCTGTCTTTCCCGGTATCCCGCCTGTATAGTTCGTCGCTTCTCCCCGAACGTTCGTCCTCCACGGTTTCAGCAGGCACCTCATGCCCCTCATCCAGAACAAGGCCCTCCAGCGCACCCTCGGCGGCTCCTTCCTCGAGCGGTGGTTCGTCCACGCCTTCTCGGGGGTGCAGCTTTTCGTGCTCGGGTTTCACAAGGACCCGGTAAAGATGCGGATGCTGCGGAACGTCCGCGGCGAGCGTCGGTCGCTCGTGACCGGCGCCGAGCAGTTCCTGATCCATTCGATCGCATCGAGCATGCGGCACATGGAAGGCGACATCGCCGAAGTCGGCGTCTATGCCGGCAGCACGGCGAAGATGATCTGCGAGGCGAAGGGCGACCGCCGGTTCCACATCTGCGACACCTTCGAGGGACTTCCGGAGCCGACCGACGAGGATGGCGGCGTGGAGAAGAAGGGCAGCTTCGCCTGCGATCTCGACTCGATCAAGCGGTACCTGCGGAACTACCCGAACCTCGAGTACCACGTCGGCTTCTGCCCCGACTCGATTCGGGGAAAGCTCGACGACACGAAATTCTGCTTCGTCCACCTCGACGTCGATCTCTACTCGAGCACGAAGCAGTGCCTGGAGTACTTTTTTCCCCGCATGGTTCCCGGAGGCATCCTCGTGTCGCACGACTACTCCGTGCTCCAGGGCGTCCGGCAGGCGTTCGGCGAATTCACGGCCGACCGGCGGGAGCAGGTGATCGAGCTGCCCACCACGCAATGCATGCTCGTCAAGGGAGCATGATCGCATGCTCGTCACGGTTAGCTGAGGCACCGATGTTCGCAGCGCGATCGACCCCCGAATTCTACGCCGGCAAGCGGGTGCTCGTCGTTGGCGGCAGCAGGGGGATCGGTCGATCGCTCGCCATGACGCTCGCCCGCCGCGGCGCGCGGGTCTGCATCGCGGCCCGCGGTGAGGCCGACCTCTGGACCGTGGCCGGCGAGCTGCGCGAGGCGACAGGCCGGCGACACGGCCACGCCGTGATCGACGTCACCGACGCCGAAGGCGTGCTGCGGTCACGTGACGGAATCCTCGACGAGCTCGGCGGTCTCGACGTGCTCGTCTGCGGCTCGGGATCGGCCAGGGCGGCGTGCGTCCTCGACGCGCCGATCGAGGTTTTTCGTCGCATGCTCGAGGTGAACTATCTCGGCCACGTGAACGTCGTTCGGGCGTTCGCCCCGGCGCTCATGGACCAAGGGCACGGCGACATCTGCCTCCTCTCCTCGATCGTGGCCTTCGTGCCGATCTACGGCTATTCCGCCTACGCGGCGAGCAAGGGGGCCGTCGTCGCCTTCGGCGAGTCGCTGCGTCAGGAGATGAAACTTCACGGCGTGCGGGTGGGCGTGTATTATCCGCCCACGACCGACACGCCGGGCCTCGCGGAGGAAAACCGCACGAAGCCCGCGGTGGTCTGGAAAATCGAGAGCGAGAGCGGATGGAACCGGGTCTACTCGGCGGATGCCGTCGCCACGTCGATCGCCGGGTCGATCGAGCGGGGCCTGGTTCACGGCATGATAGGGTTCGACAGCTGGGTGATGCGTCTCGGTCAGCGGCTTGCGCCGGGGCTCTTTCGCCGCATTGCCGATGCCGAGGTCAGGAAGGCGATGAGGATCGACCGCGATGAGCACCACGAACCGGTTGCAGGTTTTCCCCGACAAGAGCCGGCTCGTCGAGGCCGCGGCAGCCCTCGTAGCCGATCGGGCGGCTGAGGCGATCGCCGGGCGGGGCCTGTTCACGATCGCGCTGGCCGGCGGGAGCACGCCGAGGCCGGTCTACGAGCGTCTGGCAACGGCGGAGCTCGCCGGGCGGATCGACTGGTCGCGGGTCCATGTCTTTTTCGGCGACGAGCGGTGCGTTCCCCCCGACGACACCCAGAGCAACTATCGGATGGCCCGGGACGTTCTGCTCGCCCGCGTGCCGATCCCCGAGACGAACATCCACCGAATCCGTGGCGAGGATCCGCCCGAACTCGCCGCCGCCGACGCGGAGCGGGCGGTCCGGGCTCTCTTCGCGGATGCGGTCGTCCCGTCGCTCGACCTCGTGCTGCTCGGGCTCGGCGACGACGGTCACACCGCCTCGCTTTTTCCCGGCACGGCTGCGGTCCGTGAAACATCGAGGCTCGTCGTTCCGCAGTATGTCGACAAGCTGCGATCCTGGCGGGTGACCTTCACGGCGCCACTCCTGAACGCCGCACGGCAGGTCGCGTTCATCGTGGAGGGAGCCGGGAAGGCGGCGACGCTTCATGCGGTGACCGAGGGGCCGTTCCAGCCGGACGTGCTTCCGTCCCAGCTCGTCCAGCCGCCTGTCGGCGTCGATTGGCTCGTCGATGTGGCCGCCGCGAGCCGGCTCGCGCAGTGACGCGACGCCCGCCGCAATCAGTCGTGGCAAGCTTCGCCGGAAAAAGTCATGGCGAATGGCCTTCAACCGCCTGACCGGCCCGCCATTCTCCACACCAGTCGTCGGCCTCCGTCTCGGGCCAGATGCCGACGAGCTTCAGCTTGTCCTCCCGGTCGCTCGGGAGCGACGGCGGCATGCGGCGACACTGTCCCCAGCCGGGGGCCGTTCGCCGTATCGTTTCCTGCCACCAGAAGCGACAGCTTCCGCAGGAGGCGGCCGGAGCGTTTTCGACGGGATCGTGGAGCATGGTGGGAGCCTGCGGGCCGCGTTCAAGCGGCTCAGTGGGCGGTCGCCTTGGAGAACAGGTTGAGAACGACGACGCCCGCGACGATGAGGCCCATGCCGGCGATCGCCGCGGCATCCAGCTTTTGTCCGAGAAATATCCAGCCGATCGCGGCGATGAGCGTCACGCCAGCGCCGCTCCAGACGGCGTAGGCTACGCCCACCGGGATCTCCTTGAGCGTGAGCGAGAGGAAGAAGAAGGCCGTGACGTAGCCGGCCCCGACGGCCAAGCTGGGCAGGAGCTTCGTGAATCCATCGCTCGCCTTGAGAAAGCTCGTGGCGATCACCTCGGCGACGATCGCGATCGAGAGATAGATCCATGGCATGTCTGCAGCTCCTCGGGCCCGCGACGCCCAGGCAATCCTAGTCGTCGACGGCCCCGCCGCCAAAGGCGTCGTAGCCGCTCTTGAAGATCAACGCGGCCACCACGACCAGGAATATCCAGCGGATGAGGCCGGACCCATGCTTGAGCGCCAGCCGCGTGCCGATCATGCTCCCGAGCACGTTCGCCACGGCCATCGGCACGACCAGATGCCACCAGACATGCCCCTGCGATGCGAAATAGACGATTCCCGAGAGGTTCGTGACCGAGTTGAGCACCTTCGCGGTCGCCGCGGCGTGGAGGAAGTCGAAGCCGAGCAGCCGCACGAACAGGAAAATGAAGAAGCTCCCAGTGCCGGGACCGAAGAATCCGTCGTACAGGCCGACCACCACCGAGATGAGGCTCGCGATGACCGCCTCGGCGGTGGCGGAGTACCGCGGCGCGTGGGTGCCACCGAGCTGCTTGTGGGCGAGCGTGTAGACGAGCACGGCCGCGAGCATGAAGGGCAGAAGCCGCCGGATCCAGTCGGGCGAGACGAGCGTCAGCATCCACGCGCCGACGGCCCCTCCGACGAGCCCGCAGATCACCGAGGGCACGAGCGTCCGCCACGGGAGCGTGACGTGCTTCGCGTACGATGCGGCGGCCCATGCCGTGCCGCAGATCATCGCCCCCTTTCCCGTGCCGAGCAGCGTGGCGGGAGCGGCCGTGGGAAAGAGGCCGAACATGACCGGCATCGAAACGAGCCCGCCGCCGCCCGCTATGGCGTTGACGATCGCGGCCACGAACGACGCGAGCACGGCGGCGGTGACTTCGAACATGGCAAGGAGGTTTACCCGATCCGGTGACCGGGAGACCATCCCGGAAAAACCCAAGGGGGGCTGGCCCGGTTTTCAATTTTATCGGCGGCCGTCGCCTCTGCAGGCGTCTCGACTGTCGCGGGTGAAGGCTGGGTCAGTAGGATACGTTCGACCAAAAGGAGGACAAAACCTTGCGACATCCGGCATGGCCACGAGCGGTGTGGATCTGGTCGGCAGTGCTGTGCGGCATCGCCGCTTCGGACGACGAGTTCCCGAAGAACACGAACGACATCAAGAGCCTGACGGTGGATCAGGCCAAGTCACTGGCGAAACGCAAGTGGGCGCTCTCGCTCGACGGGCTGACCACGGTCTCCGACGAGGTTGCGAGGTCGCTTGCGCAGCACGAGGGCACCCTGTCCCTCGACGGTCTGACCGCGGTCTCTGACGAGGCCGCGAAGTCGCTGGGGCAGCACGAGGGCACACTGACCCTCGACGGTCTGACCGCGATCTCTGACGGGTCCGCGAAGTCGTTGGGCCAGCACAAGGGCCCCCTGTTGCTGAACGGCCTGACCGCACTGTCTGACGAGGCTGCCACGGCTTTGTCGCAGCACACGGGCAGGCTGTCCCTCGACGGAGTGACCACGCTCTCCGAAAAAGCGGCCGAGGCGCTATCGCAGCACAAGGGTCCATGGCTGTCCCTTGGCGGCCTGACCACTCTCACGGATGAGCGGTTGGCGACCAAATTAGCGAGGAGAGAAGGCTACCTGGCCCTCGACGGTCTGACCACGATCTCCGACGGAGTTGCGAGGGCGCTGGCCCAGCACGAGGGCCTGCTGTCCCTCAATGGCCTGACCACACTGTCCGACGAGGCTGCCAAGGCCCTGGAGCAGCACAAGGGCACGTTGTACCTCAAGCGGCTGAAGGGCCTGTCCGACGAGGCCGCGGCAGCGTTCCGGAAACATCCGGGAATCCTGTTGCCTCATCCATGAAGTGAGTCTCACGGGGATACTACCCCGAGCACCATGTTGTTGACAGTGGTTTTCGGC
>DHLZ01000104.1 GCA_002405515.1 Planctomycetaceae bacterium UBA4655 | reverse complement strand
TCAGCATCCATGTGCTGGTGCGCCCGCGCTGCACAACCCCGCCGTCACGGAAGCCCGAGGCGCGAGTTTCCCTGCAGGCGTTTTCTGAAAATGCCCGGAAGCCCGAGGCGCAAGCCGAGAGGGGCGTCAGGGTCGCGCGAAGAACCGGGTGGTTTGGCAAAACAGCTTCGATTGTTAGTGTTTTTGAGTGACTCGACGCCGCCTTTCTGCACATCGTCAACTCCCCTCTCGGCTCGCGCCTCGGGCTTCCGTGAAAGTTAGCAGGCCGAGTTGCCCGCAGAATAATGTCAACAACTTGATGCTCCCGGTAGTAACCTCCCGCCATTCGATGCCGACTTCGCTCCGCAATCCTTGCTTCGCTCGTCGGCATACGCCGGCTCCTGGGCGCGGGCAGCCCCTCACGGTCAACTCTGCTGGTTCGAGGCTGCCCGTGCCCCGTCGCGGTCTTTCTCAAGCTTCCGCCTGGCCCAGCAGCCGGCGGAGGGCGGTCGTCGCGATTTCGCCGAACTGGCGCGGGGGGACCCGCCAGAGCTGCGGGTTCATGAGCTCGACGGCGACGGCCCCCTCGTAGCCGATCTCGGTGAGCCGCCTGACGAGGTCGTCGGGCGGCGACGAGCCCTCGCCGGGAAGAATCCGGTCGGCGTCGCTCGCCATCTCGCGAGGCGTGTCGGCCAGGTCGGAAAGCTGCACGTGGAAGAGGTTCGCCGCCGACAACAGCCACAGGTCGAGCGGCTTGCTCGGCCCCACGGTGTAGTGGAACCAGTCGAGGCAGATTCCGAGCGACGGGTGGCCGACGTCCTCGACGACCGCGACGGCGGTCTGGAGGTTGTTGGGGAATGCCGCGCGGGCGTCGAACTCGAGGGCGAGCCTGATCCCGTGGTCGGCCGCCCGCTTCGCCGCCTCCAACAGGCTCATCGAGAGCCGCGAGAGATCTTGGGGCCCGAGCGGCCCATGGGCGTCGCCGGCGAGCACGAGCACGGGAATGCCGAGCGTCGCGAGCAGCGGGAGCCGTCGCTCGAAGAGCTGCCAGTGTTCCCGTCGGGCCTCCCCCTGGCTCGTGAGCAGCCCGCCCTGGAAGCTTGCCGCCACCGGGGCGATCCCGTGCCGCGCGAACCGCTCACGGAGGGCGTCCGGGGAGGAGGTTTCGAGGAAGCTCTCCGCATGGCCGAGCCAGAGATCCACCGCGGAGCAATGGCCCGCCGCGTAGTCCTCGAGGATCGTCCCGAGCAGGGCGTTGAGCGAGCAGACGGTGGCGATGGCAGGACGCATTGGCTTGCCGGGTTTTCGTGTGGCGGGAACTTCCGGGCCGTTCACTGCCGCAGCCTGTCGCGGAGCATCTCGGGCACCTCCTCGATCGGCACGCGGGCTTGCGCGAGCGAGTCGCGGTCGCGGAGCGTGACGGTGTTGTCGGAGAGCGTCTGGCCGTCGATCGTGAGGCACCAGGGCGTGCCCGCCTCGTCCTGCCTCGCGTAGCGGCGGCCGACGGAGCCCTTCTCGTCATACATGCAGGGCATGTGACGCTTGAGCTTCCGGTAGAGGTCGATCGCGACTTCCGGCATGCCGTCCTTCTTCACGAGCGGCAGCACTGCGGCCTTGAGCGGAGCGAGCCTTGGATGGAGCTTGAGCACCGTGCGGCTCCGCGGCTTGCCGTCCTCGTCGGGCACCTCGTCCTCGTGGTAGGCGTCGCAGAGGAAGGCGAGCACCGCCCGGTCGGCCCCCGCCGATGGCTCGATGACGTGCGGCACGTACCGCTCGCGGGTGACGTCGTCGAAGTAGGAGAGATCCTTCCCGCTCCCCTTGTGCCGCGGCTTGCCGTCGGGGCCGGTCTCGAGCACCAGTTCGCCGTCCTTGCGGACGAGCTTTCCCTCCATGTGGCTGCGGAGGTCGAAGTCGCCGCGATGGGCGATCCCCTCGAGCTCGCCAAACTCGCCCGGCGCGAGGAACGGAAACGCATACTCGATGTCGGCCGTGCCGACCGAATAGTGCGACAGCTCTTCTTGATCGTGCTCCCGCAGCTGGAGTTTCCCCTCCGTGAGCCCGAGGTCGAGATACCACTTCCAGCGGCGGTCGCGCCAGTAGCGGTACCAGGCGGCCGAGTCGGCCGGCTTGCAGAAGAACTCGATCTCCATCTGCTCGAACTCGCGGGAGCGGAAGGTGAAGTTCCGCGGCGTGATCTCGTTGCGGAAGCTCTTGCCGATCTGCGCGATGCCGAAGGGCACGCGGACCCGCGACGTGTCGAGCACGTTCTTGAAGTTGAGGAAGATGCCCTGCGCGGTCTCGGGCCGCAGGAACGCCCGGTCGTCGTCGTCGCCCGCGACCGCCCCGATCCGCGTCTCGAACATGAGATTGAACTCGCGGGGATCGGTGAGCGTGCCGGGGGCCGTGGCGTCGGGGCCGAGCGTGGCCGCGAGCGTGGTCGAGCCCGAGGCCACGGCCGCCGAGAGGCTCGTGAGGCCGCCGGTCCATTCGATCTCGTCGATCTGCTTGGCCCGCAGGCCGAAGAACTTCTGGGCCTTGGCCGAGAGGGCCGGCTGTGCCTCGTCGCCCGATGCGTCGGTCACGACGAACACCTGCTTGCCGCGGTGGGAGGCGAATCGGCCGCTCAGGTGGTCGTAGCGGTAGCGTCGCTTCGACTCGCGGCAGTCGATCATCCAGTCGTGGAAGAGGTCGAAGTGGCCCGAGCACTTCCAGGTCTGCGGGTGCATGATGATCGTGCAGTCGAGGCCGGCCATCTCGTAGGGCTCGGTCGCCCCGGGCGGCGTCGCGAGCTCGTCGTGGCCGGCGACCATGTCGTGCCACCAGCACTCCTTGAGGTTTCGCTTGAGCGCCACGCCGAGCGGCCCGTAGTCCCAGAAGCCGTTCAAGCCGCCGTAGATCTCGCTCGACTGGAAGATGAAGCCGCGCCGCTTCGCGAGCGACACGATGCGGTCCATGCGGGATTGATCGGAGGGCTTTTCCATTGGGTTTGACGTGGCGTCTGGTGAAAAAGTCGGAACGAAAGGTCTCGGAGTGTAGTTCCCCCGTCGGCCGGCCGTCCAATTCAATGCGAGACCACCCGTCGAACGGTACGGAAGCCCGAGCCGCAAGTTGCCCTGCTGGCGATCGCTGGAGATACCCGGAAGCCCGAGGCGCAAGTTGCCCTGCTGGCGATCGCTGGAGATACCCGGAAGCCCGAGGCGCAAGCCGAGAGGGGCGTCAGGGTCGCGCTACGAGCCGGG
>DHLZ01000246.1:24776-29817 GCA_002405515.1 Planctomycetaceae bacterium UBA4655 | reverse complement strand
GCTTGCCAAAGACGGCGGCAAGCCCGGTGAGCCCGGGAGTGCTTCGAGCCCGCAGCCCCCGAAGGCCGGTACTGACAACAGCAAGCAGGCGGGAGAAGGAGGCGGCAAGCCGGGCGAGCCGCCACAGCTCCAGCCGCCCCAACTGGTCGATAAGGAATCGTCGCTCCAGCCAAAGGATCCGCAGGACCCGTCCAAGAGTGGCGGCGGCAAGCCCCCGCCGAGCCGGTTCGGACTTCCGACGACGCAGGCTGGCGTGACGAAGCCCAAGGCGGGCGGCGGCGGTGGCGACGATGCGCCGGCGGAAGAGCAGGCCGCCGACGAACTGCTGGACGAAGCGATCGAGGCCCAGCGGAAGCTCCTCGAAGAATTTGCCAAGGTGGCGGAGGATCTGGCCGCGGTGATGGCGAATCTGGAGGGCAGCACGTTCGTCAAGCGAATCAAGCTGGCGTCGCGGCAGCAGGGCACGATCGCGGAGCGGCTGGCCGGCATGACGGCGTCCGCGTTCGACAAACCGGACAAGCGGTCGGCCGACGTGACGAAGGCCATTCGCGACATGGTGGAGGCGAGCAGCCGGGAGTCGGACAAGGTTTCGAGCATCATGGATGACATGCAGGCCTATTTCGACCGGCGGCAGCTGCCCGCGTTCCGCACGGTGCTGGAAGAGATGAAGGGGCTCGACGTGCTCGGCAGCCTTCGCTCGCTCTCCGACGACATCAAGAAGGAAGTCGGCATGTCGATCGCGCAGGCGGAGTTCTGGGCCGACACGTTCGACCGCCTCGCGGATGACCTGGTGCCACCCCCGAAGGGTGGTGGAGGAGGAGGTGGAGGTGGTGGCGGCCACGGCGGCGGCGGTGCCCCGCCGAGCGTGCCGCCCGATGTCGTGCTCGAGGCCATGAGGATTCTGGAGGCAGAGGTGATCCTCCGGGAGGAGACGCGGGTCGGCGAGCAGACGAGGAAGGAGCTCGCGGCTGCGGAATACGCGGCGCTCGCGAAGAAGCTGGGGGCACAGCAGGATGAGCTGGCCAAGAGACTCGTGCGTCTCGTCGATCGGCTCTTGGAGGAGGAGGCTGGCGAGCAGAGCTACGCCGACGAGATCAAGCTCTTCGAAACCGTCGAGGAGGTGATGGCCGAGGCGGCGAACCTGCTCCGCGCCCCTGACACCGGCCCAAAGCCGATCGCGGCCGAGACCGAGGCGATCGAGCTCTTGCTCGCGTCCAGATCCGCTGGGGGCGGTGGCGGCGGGGGCGGTGGCGGCGGCGGGGGCGGTGGCAGCAGTCCTGGCGGCGCCGGGGGCGCCGGCGCCGGGGGCCCTGGTACCACCCCGGGAGGCGGCGGCTCAGGCACCACCAGCGCTCTGGCCGAAGTGCTCCGCGGCCGTGGCAACGCGACGAAGGGCGGAGGCGAGCATCGCGAGAAGGGGCAGGCCACCGGCCAGTCGGGCCGCGTGCTGCCCGACGAGTTCCGCGCGGGGCTCGACGAGTATTTCAACCGGTTCGAGAAGGAGCGACGATGAACGGATGGCAAGCTGGCTGGCACCAGCGCAACGGGTGCCACCAGCGCAACGGGTGGCACCGGGGCCTTGTCCGCTTGGCCATGGCCTGCGGCTGTTTGGCGGCTGCGTGCGATCGTGGCGCGGGCCAAGCGATCGAGGTCGTCGGTGGCTTTCGTGCGGGTTGGGGCGGGGGCCGAGTTGGCGGTGCTCGGAATGGGTTGGACGGTGCTTGGAATGGGTTGGACGTGGTCGTCGAAGGCGACACGATCGGCGACCCGTGGTGGGATGAAGTCGAGGAGAAGTCCCCGGCGGCGGCGAACCGGGCCCCGGCGGGGGATGAGGCCGGCGTGCAGTCGGATCTGGTCACCCAGCATCTTCGAAAAACGGGCTTGACGGCGCTGCGGCGGGAACTGTCGGTCGTGCGGCAGACCTGCCCTTCGCTCGAGCAGCAGCAACGGGCACTCGTGCTCGCGGCCGGCCGCGGGGCCATCGATTCGTTCGTCGCCGAGATTGCGCGTGACAACAAGATCGCGAAGGACAACCCGGTTCGTGGACGCCCCGGAAAGCCTGGCGATGTCAAGCCGGGCGACGTTGCGGCGGCCGTCGAGGCGGCGGTGCGAACCAGCGTCTCGGCCAACGCGACCCCCGACGAGTCGGCCGCGTACGAGGCGGAGCAGCCGCTCCGGCGGGAGCGGGCGAAGCAGGCCGCAGCTTCAGTCATCGTCGCCGCAATCGATCGCGATGCGCACCTCGACGAGTCCGAGCGAAAATCTCTGGTCGAGAGCCTGGCCGCGTCGTATCGCGAACGCTGGAGTTGGGCCCTTGTCGCCATGCAGCAGGGCCGTGGCGTCGAGGCCTCCACGCGGCTGCAGGGCGTCGAGCGGTGCGTCGAGCAGGCGCTGGGTAAGGAGCGGACCGCGGCGTGGCGAAAGCAGCGCGAGGAGTCGCAGACGCTGGCGAACGCCGGCAGGCTTCCTCAGCCGATCGTGCCGATGCAGATGGTCCCAAATGGACCGGTCAACGTGCAGGTCAAGGCTTTGGGTGTCGGCAATCAGCAGCAGGTGATCATCAACGGGAAACAGGTCTTCGTCGGCGGTGCGGGAGGCGGCCTGGAGGTGAGGGTGGAGGCAGCAGGTGGCGGGGTCGAGATCCAGCCGGTGCCCGGGAACGCCGCGGGTGGCGGTGAACCAAAGGAAGAGCCATGATGGATATGCCGCGGTCCAACAACCCGCTTCGCATCCTCGGCGTCGTGGCCGCCCTGTTCTCCTCGGCGGTCCGTGGCGACGACATCGTCGCGGATCAGGTCCCCGTCCACAGGCGAGGAACGCACACGCGAGAACTCGGGACGCTCTTCGATACCCAGGTCTTCGGAGGGCCGCTCGACGCGGACGCGAAAGGGTCGCCGCGTTCCGACACACTGCCCGACGCGATCACACTGCCCGACCTGATCGCCCGACGGCTCGCACCGCTGCGGCAGCAGGCCGTCACCCGAATCGCCGCCGTCGACCGGATCGTCAGGCTCTCCGACGCCCAGCGGAAGAAGCTCGAGATCGCAGTCCGGTCGGACATGCAACGGCTCGTCGATGCCGTCGTCGAAGCACGGGCGACGTTCGCCAATCGTACGATCACCACCGATCCCAGCACCGGCCAATTTGACGAGGCCGGCATGAAACTCATGCAGGCAGTTTCGCAGGAATCGAATCGGTGCCGCCAGCTCATGCAGCAGGCGTTCGGCCCGCAGTCGCTCTTGGCGAAGGTTCTGGTCGGCGGGCTCGATGAGAAGCAGGCGGAAATCCATGCCGCCGCGATGCGCGAGCGGGCCATCTGCCGCTGGAAGGCGGTCGTGGCCGCCGGCTTGACAGCGTTCGACGACCGGATGGGCCTCACCCAGAAGCAGTATGATGCGGTCACTGCCAAACTCGTTGCCGATCCGCCGCCGCTGGACGACGAGTTCTCGCCCATGCCGGCCGCAGTGATCGTCGCGAAGCGGCTCACGAGCCTCGGCGACGAGAAGCTGGTCACGCTTCTGGATCCCCGTCAGCGGCAGTTGGTCGCGGCGGTCGCGCAATCCTGGCAAGCCGCCGCTGGCGGCGGGGTCGCCGAAGCTGAAGGTGACGCGGTGGTCGAGCCCGCGCCGGCGGTGGATGAGTTTCGAGTCGAAGTGAGGTAACGAATCGTGTCAGATCCATTCATGCGTCGCGCCGTGCCGCTTTTCTGCCTGCTTGTGTCGTTCGCCGCGGCGGCCGTCGCTCGGTCCGCCGACGGGCCGCTCGTGAAGTACGGTGACCCGGTGCCTCGGGACGTCCGCGAGATCTACGACGCCGGCATCCGGTACCTGCTCAAGATGCAGGACGGCTCGGGAGCCTGGAAGAGCAATCATGGCACCCCCGCGCCGACGGCGATGGCGCTGATGGTGCTCCTGGCCAGCGGCGAGGACCCCAACTTTGGCCCCTATCGCACGCCGATCCGAAGGGCGATCCGGTCGATCATCAACGATCAGGATGGTGGTGTGGGCTTCATCGGCGGCCAGGGGGGCAACCCGAGCATGTACCACCACGGCTTTGCCATGCTCGGCCTGGCCGAGGCCTACGGTGTGGTCGATGACCGCGGCCTGTGGAGCGAGCCCGGCGGTTCGGGGGGCAAGGGGTCGGGGCGGTCGATCGGCAAGGCGCTGGAACTTGCGGTGCGGGCTGCCGTGACGGCCAACAAGAAGAACCCGACCGGCGGCTGGCACTACGGTCCGGAGATGACGTCGGCCGACACGTCGGTGAGCGGCGCCGTGTTGATGGGCCTGCTCGCGGCCCGCAACGCCGGCATCGAGATCCCCGACGAAACGATCGACCGGGCGATCAAGTACTACGTGTCCATGACCAGTGGCAACGGGACTGTCGGCTACTCCGGCATGGCCGGCGGCGGCACCGATGCGACGACGTCGATCGGCGTGCTCGTGTTCTCGATTGCCCGGCGACAGGCCCTGCCGCAGTACAAGTCGGCCCAGGCGCACCTGGAGAAGCAGAGCCGCACGCCGCCGGGGGCCGCGGCGGGGAACGTCGGAGTTCGCGGCACCGGCTCGTCGTACGAGCACTACTATCGCGCCCAGGCGCTGTTTCAGTGCAACGTTGCGGCCTGGGAACAGTGGAACGCCGGACTCGTGAAGACCCTCAAGAGGACCCAGGCCAAGGACGGCAGCTTCACCATGTCGTACGGGCCGGAGGTGGATACGCCGCTGACCCTCCTTGCCCTGGCGGTCAACTTCAAGCTTCTGCCCGTCTACGAACGGTGAGCCCGATGAGACACGCCCGGAGCGCGCGGTTCGTCGTTGCCCTCGCGCAGGCCTTGCTCGGTCTCGGCTTCGTCGCCGCACAGGTCGCCCGGGCTGAACGGCAGCCGGCTGAGCAGCAGCAGAAAGAGCGACAGAAGCAGATTGAGCAGCATGCCCGCCAGATCGAGTCCCAGTACCGGCAGTTCATTCCGGCTCAGCTGGAACTCGCTCGATCGACCTGTGGCAGCCTGCCCGCCGGCGTTCGACGCCAGGTCGCCGCGGCGGCC
>DHLZ01000246.1:2862-24632 GCA_002405515.1 Planctomycetaceae bacterium UBA4655 | reverse complement strand
CGCCGCGGCGGCCGACGGGCCTCTGAAGGCCTGGGCCGTCGACCTCGCCCACCGGCACATGGGCGCGGCACCAAACCCGGCGAAGCCCTCGGCCGATCCTCTGGCCATCATTCACGAGGCGGTCGCCGCCGCCCTCGCACCGCATGTTCCGGCCGATGAATTGGCCGCTTTCCGGCGGGAGCATGCGGCCACGGTCGCTCGCCGCGGTCGTGTCGCACGGCTGCAGATCGTGGCGAAGCTCGACCAGCGCCTTGTGCTCTCCGCGGGCCAGCGGAAGGCGATCATGACCGATCTCGAAAAGCACTGGCAACCGGATTGGCTCATCGAGCTGTACGACAACGGGGGCCACACTCACATGGACGGCGGTGGGCCCGCGGCCGACTTCGCCGACCGCTGCATCGCCCCGCATCTCGACGCTACGCAGCGGGCCGCGTGGACGGCGTGGAGCCAGAAGGCGGGCTGGAAACATATGGGGATGCAGCTGTATGCGGTCCAATTGCTCAACCAAGTGACGATGCCCTTGCACCAACCAATGCTCCCTGCCGACCCGTGGTGGAATCCATGACATCGCCGACATTCGGTTCTTGTGTTTCCGGGCGGCGATTCGGTTTTGGCCAGGCGTGGTGGCGGGCCGGGCTGGCCGTGCGGATCGGGGCCATCGGCTGCGCCGTCGCGGCCAGTCTCGCATCGCATGGCGAGGATGACGTCGTGGTGGATGACGGAGCGGACACTCCGGCCGAAGTGCACGGACGGCAGGCGGAATACGACCTGCAGGAAAGCTTCGACCTGAACATGTTCAATGCTCGGACCCACGGGAACGGAATCCAGTTCACGAACCCGCGCCCATCCCCGCAGACCGGCAAAGTCCCGACGGCCGAGCCCGCCGGCCACGCGGATTCGCAGACCGTCGCGAGGGTGCTTGCCTTCGTCGAGCCGCAGTTCCAACAGATCACGGCGATGGTCGATCTCTCCAAGCCCCAGGAACGCAAGCTGCGGCTGTCGCTCGAATCGGAGGCCCGTCGGGCCGCGGAGGAGATCGATGCGTGCAGGCAGAAATATCTGGGAGTCATCCTGAAGGGGCAGTGGGGCGCAGACCCGAAGCAGCAGCAGCTCATGCAACAGTTTCAGACGGACGTTCAGCAGTGTCGGGAGCGGATGCGGCAGGTCTGCCGAGCCGGCTCGCTCCTCGCCAAGACGATTCCTACGACACTCGACGCCGACCAGCAGGCCCAACTCAACGCCGTCGTCGATGGCCGGCTCGACTGTCTCTGGCGTTCGATCGTCGCCCGTCAGATGATCAGGTTCGAAACCTCGCTCGGACTCGACCAGGGGCAGCACGAGGCGCTGGAGGCCTTGCTCGTCGAGGTCCGGCCGGCGTTGCAGCACAGCTTCGGAACCGCTCCCCACGTGCTGCCGTATGCCGACGTGCTCGTCCGGCTTGCGATCCTCGACATCGGCAGCGAGCGGCTGCAGACGGCTGTGAGCGCGCGGCAATCGCTGGTGCTTTGGCAGTATTCCCAGCAAATCGCGGGGCGGCGGCAGCATCTCGAGTCTCTCGGCGTGCTGCAGAAAAAGGTGGGGTGACATGAAGATGAAGATTGCGGCGATCAGGGTGTTTCAGGTTGTGGCCCGGCTCCATCTGCTCGTGCTGATTGTCGCGGGTGTGGGGGCCGTCCCGATCGCCGCCGCCGAGCCCGCGAAGCCTGCGAACGGCGGTCTTTCGGCAAAGCGTCCCGAGCCGACGCCGGCGGTGTCGGTGCTCGAGCTTCCAGAGGACTGCTTTCTTCAGGGGCAGCTCGTGCCGATGCCGGCCGGCAACGCCCCCCTCACGACGCTTCGCTGGCGGTCGCCCCTTTTTGCCGACCCGCTGGAATTCCGTTTCAGCGAGGTTGAGCGGGTCCGATTCCACGCCCCGCCGAACCAGCCGCCGGCGGCGGACGTCTGGCGGGTCGATCTGCGGGGGGGCGATTTCGGGGTTGGCACGCTCGAGTCGATCGACGCCGAGCATATCGTGCTGCGGGCGGTCGGCGCGGGGCCTGCCCCGCTGCGAATCCGGCGGACCGATGTCGAGCGGCTCGCGCGGACGACGGCGGCGACGAAGGTGTTCGTGCCGGGACTCCTCGCCGGCTGGAACTGCTCTCGTGGCGGCGTTCGCGAGGAGGCGGGCCGGATCGTCTGCGAACAGGCCGGGACGGTGGCATACCGCGACGTGGCCGCACCGCTGCGGGCCTGCGTCGAGATCGTCGTGGCCTGGGACAATCGACCCGAGTTCGAACTCTTCTTCGTCTCCGGTCCGGCAGCCGCGAAGCCCGCGGGACGCGATGGCGCGGCGGAAAAGCCGGAGCATTACCGGATCGAAGCCCTCGGCGGCGAATTGATCGTGGTCCGCGAGGGGGCCACGGCGGCGTTCGAGCCCATCGGGACCGTCGGCGACGCCGCTGGCAGCCTGCGGATGCGGGTGTTCATCGACCAGGAACGCGGTCGGATGGCCGTCCTGTCGGCCGATGCGGCCGCCGCCGACCGGCCGCTGTTCGACGCGACCGTTGCCCCGGGCAAGGCCGGCCGGCAGTCCGGCCTCACGCTCAAGCTCCGTCGAGGCGGCGTCCGGATCGACAGCCTGCGGGTGACGCCGTGGACCGACGAGGAGCCGAAGGTCAAGTCGGCAGGCGACCTCGGCGGGCCGAATGCCGTCCTGGAGTCGTTCGATCGCACGAGCGGGATGTTCACCGCGAGGGAAGGAGACGACGTCAGGCAGGTGGCCGCTGCCGACGTGAACGCGGTCGAGTTCCCGGCGGCGGTCGCGACCGTCAAGCCGCCCGCCGCGGCCGTGCAGGCCGTGCTGCACGGTGGCACGCGGCTGACCGGCCGCATCGTCGAAGTGACGGATGATGTGCTTCGGCTCGACTGCCCGTCCGTCGCCGATCCGGTCGCTTGCGACCGCCGGCAACTCGCGTTGCTCGAGCCGATCGCGCGGACGCCCGCCCCCGTCACGGGACGGCTCGGTCTGCTCGAAGGCTCCGCGGGCCGGATGCGCGGGCGACTCGTCAACCCGGCAGGAAAAGACAAGGGGATCGCCTGGCATCCGCGCGGCGGCGTGGAAGCGGTTGCGATCGGCCGCGCGGAGCCGCTTCGGATAGCGTATGCGCGTGCCACCGCGCCGGATGCTTCTGCGCCGACCGCGAAGCCCGTGGATGCCGGCAGCCCGGCGACGCTGTATCTCAAGACCGGAGAATCGATCTTGTGCTCCGTGCTGTCAGCGGATCGGGAAGGGTTGAGGATCAAGACCGACCTGGAGGCCGACCTCCGCGTGCCGGCGATCGCGATACGGGCCGTCGAACTGCTGTCGTCGTCGGCCGGACCGCTGTCCAAGGACAAGTTCGCCCGGCTCCTGACGCTCCCGCGGTCGCAGCAGGCCGACCCGCCGACGCACATGCTCCGGCTGCCGAACGGGGATTACGTGCGGGGCAAGCTCATCTCGCTCGATGATTCCACGACGCGGATCGAGGTGGTCGGCACGGTGAAGGACTTTCCGCGGTCGCAGGTGTCGAGGCTGATCTGGCTTTCGATCGAGGGGGACGATTCGGAGTCGCTGGCCGCACGGGCGGTTTTGGAAGTCGGCGATCCGCAAGGTGTGCCTTCGCGGGCGACGATGCTCGACGGCCGTCGGGTGTCGCTCATCGCAGAGCGGCTCGACGGCGATCGGCTCGTGGGCCGCAACGGCGTGTTTGGGACGACATCGGTCGATCTCGAGCGAGTCGAGCGTCTCGATCTGGGGCCGGCCGCGCTCGAGCAGCCTCAGGGCACGGTGCCATATTCGCAGTGGAAGCTCAAACCCGCCGCGGTGCCCCGTGCGCTGAAGGACTCCTGACGGCCCCTTCGGGGCGAGCAGCCCGCCGGGACGCGGAACACGTGCGGCATCGCCGGCGACGTCTTCCTCGATCTGTTCGGCCGCGAGGAACATTCTCCGCGACGATCGTTCCCGTCGCCCGGGCGGCGATCGTAAACGGTTGGAATCGCTCGTCTTGTGGCCGGCCTGCAGTGAGGCGAGAAATTTTTTTGTCTGACTGGGCGGGCTTCGGCACTTGGATGGTGGAGGCCGCTGGAGTCGACGCCGTCGACGGCTGGCCTCGGTGCTCTCGAGGTTCTTGTGAAAGGGTGATCATCATGAAGACGATGCGTTTCCTGGTGGCGATGGCGATCGTGGCGGCTGTGGGCGTGGGGCTTGCCGGCTTCGCCGGAGCCGCGGAAAAGATGGGGCGGAAGGCCGCGACGCCGGCGGTGGAGAAGGCCGCTCGGACGCCGGCCGCGAAGCCGGTGAAGAAGGCGAAGGAGGCGAAGACCCAGAAGAAGACGAAGGGAGACGCGCAGCTCGAGGTCGGCAAGAAGGCCAAGGCCGGCAAGAATACGGGAGCCGTCAAGAAGGCCGCGTGAGCGTGGCTCCGGGATGCAGGCCGCTGTCCGGGGGCTTCCGGCGAGGAGCCCCCGGACGGTACGCCGAGTCCGCCGCCCGTCATCTTCATTCATTGACCCCATCGACGAACGCTTCATGAACGATCCCGAGTTGATCCGTCAGTTCCTGAGACACCAGGGGGATTTCATGGCCTACCTGATGGCGATGGTCCGTGACCTCGATGCCGCCGAGGAGGTCTTCCAGAACGCCGCGGTGGTGGTGATGCAGCACGCCGGCAGTCCGGGGACGGAGCCGATCCGCGACTTCCGCGCCTGGGCCAAGGAGATCGTTCGTCGGCAGGCGCTCCAATATCTGCGGTCCAAGGGGCGGGCGGCCCGTGTTGCGGACATCGAGCCCGAACTGCTCGTTCAAATCGACCGAGCCTTCGATGGCGACGCCACGGATCCGACCTTTCGGCAACGGGAACTCGATGCCCTGCGCGAGTGCGCCACGCGGCTGCCCGATGCGCAGCGGCGGATGGTCGCGATGCGGTACGAGAGCCGGGCGTCGTTCGACACGATCGGCACGGCGGTGGGCCGGACCGCTGCGGCCGTCCAGCGGTCGCTCTCCCGAACCCGTAAGATGCTGCACGACTGCGTGCAGTCCAAGCTGTCCCGCGGATCCGGAATGACCCCATGACATCGACGCATCCCCAACACGACGACTCCCGGCCGTCGGGTCGCGAACTCGAGGACCTGATCACGCGGCACTTCGACGGCGGGCTCGATCCTGCCGGGCAGCGACGGCTGGCGTCGCTGCTCGATGCCGCGCCGGCGGCCCGCGAAACGTTCGCCCGCTACCTGCGGCTGGAGGGGGCGCTCATCAGGCTCGCTTCCGCCGGCCTGATTGGGGCTTCAGCAGGCGACGAATCACCCGTGATCCCGCGGCCCCGGGCGGACGTCGGATCGCCGCCGTGGCTGCGGAAGGCGGCGCTGGCCATGGCGGGCAGCCTGCTGGCGGCAGTGGTGGTGGCGACACTGTACGTGGTGCGGCCGGCATCCGAGCACCCGTCCGGTGGCGACGTGGCCGTCGTCGCCGATCGCTGGCTGGAAGTGCGGGCGGCGGGTGGCGCCGTCGAACCGGATGGAGACGAATCCGAAGGGGATGGACCGGAAACGGACGAGACGGATCGGATGGCTGGATCGCCACCGGACTGGTTGGTGGCCGCCGTGGCCGACGATGTGGCTGGCCGGTCGGGGTCCGGGGATGTGGCTGGCCGGTCGGGGCCCGGGGATGGTTGAAATTCACGCGGGGAGAAAATGATGCAACGGTACATGTCACTTGCAGGCCTTTGTCTTCTGCTTGCGGTGGTCGGCCGTGAGGGCGGGCCGCACGTCGTGGCCGCCGATGAGCCGGCGACGGCAGCGGCGCAGGACGACCGCGAACGGCGGGTGGTGTTGTTCGTGCAGGAGCACCAGCCGGAGCTGGCGAAGGTGCTTGCGCACCTCGCGAAGAGCAGGCCGGCCGAATATGCCCGGGCGATCGAGGAGCTCGACCGCAGCGTGCAGCCGCTCATGGCCGGCAAGGCGAAGGACCCGCGGCTTCACGAGCTCGGATTGCTGGCCTGGCAGGCGCGAACCCGCGTGGACCTGCTCGGCGCTCGCTTGGTGGCCGGAAAGGGCGGCAAGGGAAAGGATCGCGATCAGCTCGAGCAGCAACTCCGTGAGGCGATCGCGGCGGAGCTCGATATTCGAGCCGAGCAGCTCGCCTATCGCAAGCAGAGATCGGCCGCCTGGTACGACCGACAGATCAAACGGCTTTCCGAGAAACGTGACACGTTGATCGCGGCCCGTTTGAAGGCCCTCCTGGAGTAGCGTTCGCCGGGGCTCGGCCGGCGGCCTTGGGGGTGACCTGGCCACGAGGGGTTACTTCGTCGGCGCGGTCAGTCCGTGAGGAGCGAGTTTACGAAGCTGGATCGATTCTTTGCCGCCGGTGATCAGCGTTTGGCCGTCCGGGCTGATCGCAAGACACATGACCTTGTCGGTCGGAATCGTCCGCTGCAGTTCGTGGGTCCGGGAATCCCAGATGCGGATCGTGTCGTCCTCGCCTGCCGAGACGATTCGTGAGCCATCGGGAGTGAACAGGACCGAGTTGACCTCGGCGTCGTGCCCTCGAAGGGTATGCAGATGCTCGCCGGTCTCCGCATCCCAGAGTCGGAGCGTCGCATCCCAGCTCGCAGACACCATCTGCTTGCCGCATGGGCTGTAGGCCACGGATGTCACCGTCCCCTCGTGGCCCTGCAGGGTCTCGATTTCCTGACCCGTGCCGGCGTCCCAGACCTTCAGCTCGTTTTCGCCATCACCGGTGACGATCCGTCGGCCATCGGGCCGGATCGCCGCGGTGACGACGTCGTATTCGTTTCCCTGATGGATGGTGAGCAACAAGGTGCCGTCCCGCAGATCCCAGATCCGCAAGGAATCGTCCGCGCTCCCGGAAGCCATGTGGTTTCCGTCGGGATCGAAACAGACCACCGTGATCGTGTCTTCGTGACCCGGGAATTTTCGGATGGTCGCGCCGCTGTCCGCATCGCAAAGTTCCAGGCGACCATCGTGCATTCCCACGGCGATCCGTTTGCCATCCTTGTGGCACGCCAGCGCGGTCACGGCCGCCGGATACGTTCGCAGGCTGCCCAACGGCACGGCCGATTTCAGATTCCAACGCTTCAGCGATCGATCGTCGCCGCCGGAGAAGAGACGTCCGCCATCGGGGCTGACCGCAAGCGACAGCACCCAGCGTTCGTGGCCGCGCAGGGGTCGTGGCTCCTCGCCCCACGCCACACCCTCCGCGAGCAGCGTGAAGACGAACAACAGTCGTTTCCAGGTCGCGAATCGCCAGGCCATCACGCCAGCAGCTCCGAAATCAGCCCTCGGATCTTCCCGCACGATCGTCTCAGTGTCGTCATCGGCGTCCCGTCCACGGGTGACGTGCGGCCGACGAGTCTACCCTGATTGTAGGCCGGACGCCGATCTCGGACCTGCGTGACGAGCGAGATGGATCGCTTGCCGACCCGCCGCAGCCCGGCTTACCCTTGGGCGTGGTCCCCCGCCCTCCGCGTCTGGCCGCGTGTCGGCCGTGATTCGGCTGCAGTTTCGTCGCCGTTCGCCGATGCGCATCATCACCACCCTGCTCGTCGCCGCCGCCCTGTCGGTGGGCGGCCACGCGCTCTTGGGCCGCGCGATCCGGGGAGCCGAGCCGTCGAGCGGCGCACCATCCCCGCCGCCGGAGCCGCCGGCCCGTGCGGCGCTGCTCGACGCGTCGCTGAGTGCGGCTGGCGCACGGTACGACCCCGACGTCGGGTTTCTGCGTGCGAAGGGGGGCGGGCCGGGGTACCACACCCGCACGTCCAGGGAGCAGATCGTACACCATGTGCTCGACACGGCCGGCTACGCTCAGCTCCTCCTCATGCGGGGCACCGTCGAAGACGCAGCCCGCGCCTCGGGCATCCTCGCCCGCCTGATCGACCTGCAGGTCACCGATCCGTCCTCGAAGCATTACGGACTGTGGGGGTGGTTTGTCGAGGAACCGCCGGAACAGATGGCGCCGGCGGATTGGAACTGGGCGGACTTCGTCGGGGTCCGCCTCGTGGAGATCCTGCAGGGCCACGCGGGCCAACTCGATCCCGCGCTGGTGGCGCGGATGAAGAAATCGCTCGGCCATGCGGCGAGATGCATCAAGAACCGCGACGTCGGCCCCGGCTACACGAACATCTGCACGATGGGGGCGGGCGTGACCATGGCCGCCGGCGAGATCCTCGGCGAGCCGGAACTCCTCGAGTACGGGCGGCGGCGGCTGGCCGCACAGCGAGCGGAACTCGACCGCAACGGGGGCGTTCCCGAATACAACAGCCCCCCGTATGGCATCATCATGATACGGGAACTCGAACGCATCCTGCGGCTGGTGAAGGACCCTGCCGCCCGCGCCGATGCCGAATGGATGAGGCGCCGGATGTGGGAACTCACCGCCAGCCAGTTCCATCCACGCACGGGCCAGTGGTCCGGGGCCCAGAGCCGCACCTACAGCCGGACCCTCAGCCCCAATCAGGCGGTCTTCCTCTGGCTGCGTGCCGGCGTCGCGCCGCCGGGGGCGGAATCGATGGCGTTCAGCTCGGGCCCGGACTTGCTGCACGAGGCGGAGAACCTGCAATGCCCTCCGGAGTTTGCCGTCCGATTCGCGAGGTTGCCGGCCGACCCCCACGAGATGACGCAGATTTGGATGCAGGGGACGAGTCGCCGTCCGCCCGTCACCCTGCACACATGGTTCTCCGATGCCGCCACACTGGGAACGATCAACGAGGAGACGACGTGGGTTCAGCGCCGTGTCCTCACCGGTTTCTGGCCCGACGGAAGCGGCGGCGTGGCGTCGCTCGGGCTGGCCTTTCTCAAGGACGGCAGGGAGTTCGCCTCCGGCGTGGTGCGTGCGCGGCAGCAGGGCCCTCGAGTCCTCGCGGTGCTCGGGATGGCGGCGGGCCAGGGCGACTGGCATGTGAGTCTGGACCGCCCGACGGACGGCTGCTTCACGGCGGGCGATCTCCGGATGCGGATTTCGCTCGACGCCCCCGATGCCCGGTTCGCGGCGCACTCCGAGGGCGGATGGGTCTGCTCCTCCGGCGGTCACGAGGTCGTCATCCATGCCGGCGATGTCTTTTTCGACGGGCGTCCGGGAAGCTGGGAGGCCGGCCGGCACGAGGGTGGGGTGCACCTCGACGCCATCCTCCATGCGGGCGATCCGCTGCGGTTCTCCCCGGCGACGCTCGGGGAAACGGCGGCGGGCTTCGGATTGGAAGTCATCCCCGCGGGCCGGGAAGCAGTGCGGGCGACGGTGAAGACCGCGAGAACGGGCGACCGCCGCCGTTGGAGTTGGTCTCCCGTGGGAGAGGAGATCCTCGCTCCCGTCAGCCTTGGAAAGGGTCAGGGCCGGTGAACGGCGGCCCGTTCCACAGGGTCGGCGGCCGCAGCCGGATCGTCACATGGACGGCGGCCCGGCGCGGCGAGTTCCGCCGGCACACCCCCGGCGGCGGCCCCACCAGCCAGGCATGCCCCTTGCCGCCGACGAACACCAACAGCGGCACGTCCTTGATCGACTCGTCTTCGGGCACCGTCAGGGCAACCGGCCGGCCCTCGGCGTCGGTTCCGGCCAACGGATACGCCGCATCCAGGACGATCCCGCCGAACGCATTTGGCCGTTGCTTCCACAACGCGATCGCCATCTGACCGCCGGCGCTGTACCCGAGCAGCACCGGCCGCCGGACGTCGAGGCCCTCGATCCGGGCCGCATCGGGCAGCGTGTGCTTCATCAGCCTGGCGGCTTCCCCGGACGTCCACGCCATGAACTGCTTCTGCGTGAACGTGAGCAGGGCCCATCCGCGCTTCGCGAGCCGCGGGGCCAGCTGCTCGACGGTGCTGTTCATCGAGCCCCCGGACGGGTGCAGCCAGACGATCAGCCGGTGCGGATTCTCTGCCGCCGCGTCGGGCGGCTTGCGGACCCGGTAGCGGAGTCCACCCCGGCGGATCGCGTTCGACGGTGGTCACTCCCGGCATGTCGGCTGGCGGGTCGTACGGCAGACGCTTGACCGCCTCGGCCTCCGTCGCTGCGGCCCGCTCGGCGAGTTTCTCGAAGCGGGGATCGCCACGCACATGCTCGAGATCCGGATCGTCCCGCATCTGCCCGGCATCGCTGAAGCCTCGTTCCACCGCCGCCCGTCTCTCCCGCCCGTGGCCCGCCGGCCGACTGAGGAGAGCTCGTGCATGTCAACTTTCGACCGGGCAATCTTTCAGGAGTCGCCCGACGAGCTGCCCGTGATCGACATCCACAGCCTCTGACGGCATTCCATGCCACGGTGCGGACGGCCAATGCTTGCCGAGTCGAGCAAGCGTCGACCCGCCGTGTTGCTCGCGACGTTCGCACGGGGCGACCTACTTGATCTGCCAAATGATCTGCTGATCTGCCAGATACTACCCCGAGCACGACGTTGTTGACGGTGGTTTTCGGCTGACTGATCGCCACCACGGTCCCACGGAAGCCCGAGGCGCGGGTTTCCCTGCAGGCCGAGCGTCCAATATTCCCGGAGCCCGAGCCGCGCGCCGAGAGGGGCGTCAGGGTCGCGCAAAGAGCGGGGTGATTTGGAAAAACAGCGTCCACGCTGAGCGTCTTTGAGTGACTCGACTCCGCCTTTCTGAACATCGTCAACTCTCCTCTCGGCTTGCGCCTCGGGCTTCCGTATTGGGCAACTTTTCGCCTGCAGGGAAACTCGCGCCTCGGGCTTCCGTGAAAGTCAGCAGGCCGAGTTGCCTACAGAATAATGTCAACTACTTCATGCTCGGGGTGGTAGCTCGTGGACGCTCCCCGTAGAGCGTGAAGAAGTCACCGGCGTGAGCTGAGGGGGCGGTCATGATTCGGGTGGCCACCTTCCTGTTTGACAGACGCGGAAGAACTCCGCCGTGATGATCGATCTCCGGCACGGTCGTGGGCTTTGGGGCGATGTCCTCGACGCTGCGTCGTGCATCGCCATCGGCGCTGTCCGCTCGACCGTCTTTCGGCACCAGCCTTGCGGCTGCTCGAGCCCGTGGCTCTGCTTCACGTCGCGGTAGGCGACCTCGATGCTCCACCGGGATGCATGCTGTCCGATCACGTGCTTGGCCGTCGCGTCGGTGCAGGCCGAGTAGAACACCTCGACGCCGCGGCCGATGGCCTCTGTTGCCACGATGCGGAGCGGCCGCTGCGGTGCTGCGTAAACCCTGGCGATGCATTCGGCCACGCGATCCTTTTGGGACCTCCCATAGATATCGAGCGTGACCCGACGACAGCGGCCTTCGAGCATCGCCGCTGGC
This sequence comes from Planctomycetaceae bacterium UBA4655, assembly GCA_002405515.1. Lineage (GTDB taxonomy): Bacteria > Planctomycetota > Planctomycetia > Pirellulales > UBA1268 > UBA4655. The sequence continues at coordinate 13,355 of DHLZ01000246.1, read as the reverse complement.
GACGGAAGGCGAGTGCCCCGCATCGGCGGGCGGCAGGTAAAAGCTGTGATCCGGGCGGAACGGAAAACGCACGATCACGCCGAGCGAGACGTAGCTGAGCCCCCAGCGCGTGACGGGACGGCTCCGAGTGGACCGCAGGGGATCGTGGTGCATCCCGACGCCGAAGATCTTGGGCCCTCGCTTGCGGGCGAGCGTATCGTCCACTCCCAGCATGATCACGTTACCGAGCCACGGTTCGGTGAGGTCAAAGACGGCAAGCCCGACTGCGTCGAGCGATCACCGGGCGGCACTGAAACGAGCGGAAGACGCGGCAGTGTCCTCTCCCGGCCGAGAGCCTGTCGGTTGCGGCTTGCCGACGGGTAGACTCGTGGATGACGCATCCAGCGTGGGTGCGAAACGGATCGTTTTCGAAAGGGCCTTCGCGGATGGCGGTTCCTCGCTCGCTCGGCGGACGGCTCGTGATGGCGGTCTTCTGCGAGGTGGTCTTCTGCGCAGTTGTCTTCTGCGTGGCGGTCGCCTGCCCGACCGTCGTCCGCGCCGAGGAGCCTCCCTTCTCGGGAAAGCTGGCCTACGCCCACCTCGAGGCGATCTGCGGCCTCGGGCCCCGTCCGAGCGGATCGGCCGCGATGGAGCGGCAGCGTGCGTTGCTCGAAAAGCACTTTCGGGCGCTCGGGGCCCGCGTCGATCGGCAGGCCTTCCAGATTCGCGATCGCCGCTCTGGCAAGCCGGTGCGGATGGAAAATCTGGTCGTGCAGTGGCATCCCGACCGGCAGGAACGCGTGCTTCTGGGAGCCCACTACGACACGAGGCCGTTTCCGGATCGTGATCCGAAGGATCCCAAGGGCGTCTTCATCGGAGCCAACGACGGTGCCAGCGGCGTCGCGGCCCTCATGGAGCTCGGCCGCGCCATGCCGGGTCTCGAGGGGCGGCTCGGGGTCGACTTCGTCCTCTTCGACGCCGAGGAATACGTGGTAGACACGCGCGATCCCTACTGCCTCGGCTCGACCTTCTTCGCGAGGCAGTACGCGACGGCGCCGCCGGCGCATCGATACCGCTGCGGCGTGGTGCTCGACATGGTGGCCGACAAAAACCTGCAGATTTTCCAGGAGGAGCACAGCGTCAGCTGGCCCGACACACGCGTCGTGGTCGATTCGATCTGGGCCACGGCCGCACGGATGGGCGCGCGGGAGTTCGTGCCACGGCCGAAGTATGCGGTCGACGACGACCACGTGCCGCTGCGGATGATCGCCCGCATCCCGACCTGCGACGTCATCGACTTCGACTATCCGCAGTGGCACACGACCGACGACACGCCTGCGAACTGCTCGGCGGAGTCGCTCCAGCTGGTCGGCAGCGTGATCCTCGAATGGCTCCGGTCACTCGGGCGACCGGAGGCTCGCTGAGCATGGCAGAGCTCGCCCGGCTGGTCGTGCCGGATCTCGGCATCGAGGGGGTTCCGCTCTCGCTGTCGCTCTGGCTCGTGCCGGTGGGGGCGGAAGTGCTCGAAGGGGATCGCGTCGTCGAGCTCCTCGCGGGCGGCGCGTCGATCGACCTCGGCGCTCCCGTGGCGGGCAGGCTCGTGCGGCAGCTCGTGGACGAGGACGAGCCCGTCGCCGCCGGCACGGTGCTCGCGGAGTTCGAAGGGGCCGGCTGAAAGAATCTCATGGACCGAAGTGCCTGGCGGTTGGGATTGCTCGGTGCGGCGTCGATGACGCTCGTGCAGCCGCCGGCGGACCTCTGGATGGCGGCATGGGTGGCGCCGGTGCCGTGGGTCCTCGTCGCGACGTTGCCGGAGCGGCCCGGCGAGCGGTGGCTTCTGCCACTCTGGGCCGCCGGCTTCGTCCACTGGCTCGCCGCGATCCACTGGCTGCGGCTGCCTCATCCGGCCACGAGCATCGGCTGGGTGATCCTCTCGGCGTTTCTCGGGCTCTTCGTTCCAGCCTTCGTCGTGGCGACCAGGCGGCTCGTCGATCGTTGGCAGGTGCCGCTCGTTGCGGCCGCGCCGATCGCCTGGATGGGGCTCGAGCAGGCGCGGGGGACGCTCCTCGGCGGCTTCACGATGGCGGCGGTCGGCCACACGCAGTGGCGGTGGACGACGATCATCCAGGTGGCGGACCTCTTTGGCGACGTGGGGGTCAGCGGCCTCGTCGTGTTCGTCGCGGCCGGCATCGCGGAGTGGATTGCCCACGGCTGGCATCCGCGCGCCTGCCGACGAGGCGGTTGGCGTCGATGGCGGCCGCTCGTGGTGGCGGCCTCCGCGGTCGTCGCGGTGATCGGCTACGGGAGCTGGAGGCTCGCGACCGTTCCCGCCAACGACCGTCGGCAGCTCGAAGTGCTGCTCGTGCAGGGCTCGATCGACACGGAGCTGAAGCACGACCCCGCCGCCGCCGAAGAGGTCGCACGACACTACGACGCCGTCACGCTCGAAGGGCTCTCCCCGCCCGGTCGTTCATCTTCCGATCACGGGCCGCCGTCTTCCGATCGCACGCTGCCGGATCGCACGGCGCCGGATCTCGTCGTCTGGCCGGAGACGATGTGGCGATGGGGCCTGCTCGAGATCGATCCGGCCGAGGAGCTTCCCGAGAAGGTCGTCGCCGAGGCGATCGGGCCGCCGGCAGACGGCGACGACGTGCCGGCCGGGCGAGCGCGGCGGCAGCAAGCCTGTCGCGAAAAGCTCGTCTCGCAGCGGCTCGAGGCGGTCGGGGCGTTCGCCAGGAGGTATGGCACGAACTGGCTCGTCGGGCTCGACCGGCAGGTCGTGACGCCCGCGGCCGTCTCGGGCGGCCGCAACTTCAACTCGGCGCTGTTTGTCGATGCCGAAGGCCGTCCGCTCGGCCGCTACGACAAGATGCACCCCGTTCTCTTCGGGGAGTGTGTGCCGTTCGCCGAACGGTTTCCCTGGCTCTACCGGCTCACGCCGCTGCACGCGGGCCTCACGGCCGGCAGTCGCCCGGTGGCGGTCGAAATCGAGGGCTGGAACGTGGCGCCGACGATCTGCTTCGAGTCCACGCTCCCCGGCGCGGTGCGGAGAATCGTGCGGCGGCTCGACGCGGAGGGGAGGCGTCCTGACGTCGTCGTCAACCTCACGAACGACGGATGGTTCTGGGGCTCGAGCGAACTCGACATGCACCTGGCCTGCGGCATCTTCCGCGCCGTCGAGGTGCGGACACCCTTCGCGATTGCCGCCAACACCGGGTTTTCGGCGTCCATCGACGGCTCCGGCAGGCTGCTCGCCCGGGGGCCGAGGCGGGCGACGGCGGCGATCCGGGCCCGGGTCGTGGCGGACGGTCGAACGAGCCCGTTTATCGTTTGGGGAGCCGCTCCGACGGGTGGATGCCTCGCGGCTGTGGTGTTCGTGCTTGGCGAGCGGTGGCGGTCGCGCCGGTCAGGCGGCCTGGGAAGCCTGGGGGGTGGCAGGCTTGAACTGCCATGGAAACCCGGTTCGCGTTGACCCCCGTCAGCTTCCGAATCTATTCTGAAAGGGTCACTCTCGGCAGGCTGAAAGCATGGATATCCTCGGAAAGATCTTTGTTTTCGCGATCTTCATCATGAGCCTCGTGTTCATGAGCTTCTCGGTCGCCATCTACGCCACGCACACGAACTGGCGGGAGGAGATCGAGCGGACGGCGGCCCAGGCGGGCGTCGGTAAGCCGGTCGGCTACCGGGAGCAGCTCAAGCAGGCGAAGGAGGAGCGGGAGCGGCTCGCCGCGCGGATCACCGACCTCGTGCGAAAGGTGTCGGAGTCGGAGGTCGCCCGCGACCAGGTCATCGCCCAGGTGCAGGAAGCCCTCCGCGAGAAGAACGCCGACCTCGACGCCCTCCGGCGGACGAAGGACGACAGCGAGAAGGCCGCGGAAGACGCGAGGAGCCAGCTTGCGGCCACGCAGAAGCAGCTCGAGGACATGAGCAGCAGCATCCAGAAGCTCCGCGAGCAGATCCTCGCCGAGCAATCGAAGGTTGACGCGGCGGTGCAACGATCCGCCGAGCTCACGGACGACCTGCACGAGAAGCAGGCTTTGCTGCAGCTCGCGGAAGAGCGGAAGAAACAGCTCGAGAAGCAGGTCGCCAACGCCCGCGAGCTGGCCAAGTCCGCCGGACTCGACCTCGGGGCGGCGGCGGGTCGCCTGCCCGAGTTGGAGGGATCCGTTTCCGTGGTCGGCAACGAGATGGTCGAGATTTCCCTCGGAGGCCACGACGGCATCCGCAAGAACGTCGATCTCGATGTCTACCGCGATGCGACCTACGTCGGCAGGGTGCGGGTGATCGACGTGATGCCCGACAAGGCGTTCGCGAAGCCGATCAAGGACTACATGAAGGACGTCATCCGTCGTGGCGACCGGGTCGCGACGAAGCTGAAGGCCTGAGGGCATCGCGATGGCCGACGACACGAAGCCCCGTCCACGGATGGACATCTACACGGCGATGCTGGTCCTCGCGTTCGTCGCGATCTCCATCGGCTGCGTGATCCTCGCGCTCGATCTGACCCGGTATCGCAATCCGCAGAGCGGCGAGATCGAGATCATGCCGCCGGCGAGCCTGCGGGTCGATGCCGCCCCCTGATCGGGAGGCGGCGCGATGGTTCTCCGCTGGCTTCGTGATCGAAGGCGACGAGCCCTTTCGGCGTCCACCTTTCCGCCGGCCTGGGGAGCGATCCTGCGTCGATTCGTCCGGCAGTACGAGTGGCTCGACGACGCGGAGCGGGACCGTCTCCACGCCTTCGTCACGATCTGGCTCGACGAGAAAAGGTTCGAGGGCTGCCGCGGCATGGAGATCACCGACGAAGTCCGCGTGTCGATCGCGGCCCAGGCGGGGATCGTGGCGCTCGGCCTCGAGGGGGAGTGTTTCGACCACTTGAAGTCGGTGCTCGTCTACCCCGACGACTACGTGGGCGAGAAGACCGTGCCGATCGCCGGCGGCGGCGAGCTGGTGACGAAGGAGGAGCGGCTCGGCGAGACCTGGGCCGGCGGGAGCATCGTCTTCTCGTGGCCGAGGGTCGTGGAGGGGGGGCGGATGCGGGATGGGCCGAGGAGCGTCGTCGTGCACGAGTGCGCCCATGCCTTCGACCTGCTCGACGGGGACATCGACGGCGTACCGCCGATCGGCTCGTCCGGCCGCCGCAGGAGTTGGGTCGCCTCGTTCGAGGCATGCCACCAGCGGTTTCTCGACGCGCTCGACGCGGGCCGATCGGTCCCGCTCGACGACTACGCTTCGGAAGGATTGTCGGAGTTCTTCGCCGTGGCGAGCGAAGCCTTCTTCCAGTCGCCACACCGCCTTGCCCGGTTCGACGAGGAACTCTACGACCGGCTCGCCGAGGCCTGGCGGCAGGATCCGCGCCGCCGCGTGCCGCGGTCGTAGACGGCATTCATGAGGCGGCTACGCAGGCTTTTTGCACAGGAAGCTAGCCGGCCGGCGAGAGCGACGTGAGGCGGCCATCGGGCCGTGACAGGACGAGCCGTCCGGGCTTCCCCGTCACCGCGGCCGGCGTGAAGTCGCCAAGCGGCACGCAGCCGACCCGCCTGCCGGTCGCGGCGTCGAGCAGCGAGAGCCTGCCGACCGGATCGACGCACCACAGCCGTCCGCCGCCGGCGGCGACCAGGCCCATGCCCTCACGAAACCGCAACGCCGGCCCGTTCGCCCGCCAGCGGATGCCGCCGGTGCGGGCGTCGAGGGCGACGAGCCCGTCGAGACCGAGCGACACGAAGAGTGTCTCCCCGTCGAGGATCATGGAGCCGTCCGGGCGGCCGGGAAGAGGCATCCGCCAGGCCGGTTCGAGGCCCAGCGGCGTGGTCCGCCGGAGCCGAAGTCTCACGAGGTCGCCGACGGTCGTCGCGACGAAGAGATCGTCCCCGCTCATGATCGGCCGGCCGGCTGACGGCGAGGGAAGCTGGACCGTGGAGCGTTGCCGCGTCGCTGCAAAAGGCTGCAGCGCGACCACGGTGCCGTTCGTCGTGATCCAGCCGATGGCTTGCTGGCCGAGCGGGAGCGGAGCAGACCGGACCGTTCCTCCGCTCGAGATCCCGACGCTTGGCGACGGGTCGACGACGCGATTCGCCGGCAGTCGCTCGATCGAGCCGCCCGTGGTCGGCACGTAGATGAAGCCGTCGGCTTCGGCCGGCGAGGCCTCGACGAGGTCCGGCATCCTCTCGGTGAACGCCGTGGTGCCGTCCTTCCTCCTCAGGCAATGAACTTCCTGGTCGGTCGCCACCATCACGAATGTCGGGCTGGACGAGGCGGGGTGCATCGACTTGTACGGCGCGCCGATCTTCCGAGACCAGCGGATCGTTCCTCGCGTCGGTCCGTCGGCGGAGTCGATCAGATGCAGGCCGCCATCCGAAGTCTGGGCGATCACGAAATCGTCCTCGACGACCACGTGCGTCACCGTGAACCGCGACCCATCGACGGGCAGTTGCACGGTCCAGTCGGTCCGCCAGCCGGTGCGGCTCTGCACGGAAAGGTCGGTGATCGGGGCACAGCCGCAATCGGCCGCGGTCGCGGCCAGGTGGATGGCCGCGAGAGGGACGCAGAGGGCCAGGACGCGGACGAGCGGCATCGGCGGAAACTCCGTGCCCCAAGAATAGCCCACGAAATTGCCAGCGGGGTGGAAACGGCAGTCGCCCGCCCGAAAAGTCGCGGCGAATCGGGCCGCCGGCCGGGGATGCCGGCCCCTCTGTTACATTCGTCCGGAAAGCCCCCAGGATGACGCGGTGCTCCGACCCAGCCAGCCAGCCAGTTCGATCGATGCCGCCGCAACGGTGCTCGGCTACCTCAATTTCTCGTCGGGGGCCTTCGACCCCTCGGTCTGGCGGGGGATGAGCGAGCTGTTTTCGCGGGTCGAGCCGGAAGGGGAAAGGCCCGATGCCGCTGCGATGGTGGCACAGCAGCTCGAGGAGCGGCTCGCCGGGCTTGCCGCGACCGACCCGCCCTTTCGGGATTCGCGGCAGGCAGCGGCCCTGCTCGAACTGGTCTTCGACCGCGTGCTGCCCGCCTACCGTGGCTTCCACCGCGACCTCCTCGAACACCAGCCGCCCGGGGCGATCGAGCGGCCTTTCTTCGTGATGGCGGCGGCGCAGGCGGTGCTCGCGGCCGGGGCTCCGTGGGACGACGTCGATCGGATCGAGAAGGCGGCGATCGCGTCTTTGAACGACTACGTGGGATGGCGGCCCGTGGCCGTGCTGGAAAACAACCGGCTCTCGGAGCCCTATCCCCACGAACGGGTCAGGCCGGTGCCGATCTACATCGCCGGGGCAGGAGCCGCTCACGGCCGTTATGCGAAGCTCGTGTCGGGGGCGGTCGAAATCCTCTCGCGGGCGCCCCGCGACCTGGCCGCCCAGGCCGACTTCGACCTCGAGCGGCTCGAGGAACTCGCGATCGATCCCCGCGCGTTCGACTTTCTCCATCCCGCGGCGAGCCGCCCCAACTACCTCTTCGGTCTCTGGGATCCGGCCTGCATCGACCGTCATGGCAACTACCGCCGGATGGTGGTGCAGCAGGCCACGCTCGATGGCATCCTCTCCTGGTCGGTGGGCGAAGGGGCGTTGGCGGCCCAGGATGTCGCAGGATCGCCGGAAGAGTTCGGGCTCGAGGCGTCGGCGGTCCTCGCCGGGGTCATGCTCATGGCGGCCGGCCTGTCCGGTCACGGTCCGGGGGCCTACCAGGCCGCGCTGCCGCTTTCGGAGCTCCTGCCGAGAATCGCCGGCTACCGCGACGCCTTCTACCGCTGGCTCATGACGCAGCTGCCCGACGGCCACCGCACGAGGCTCGAGGAGGAGGTCCGACGGTTCCGGCAGCCGTTCGGCGGCGTGCGACGCCACATCAACTCGCTGCTGGCGTCGCGGCGGGCGAGGCAGGTGGAGAGCGTGGCGCTGGCGAGCGTGCTTGCGCGACTGGGCAGGGCGGAGGGGGCGGAGCGGATGGCGGGCATGGTGCCGGCCGCGTCGGCGAGGATGCTCTCGCGGGTGATGAGCCGCGTGGTCGCGGCGAGGCGGCAGGCCACGATCGACGCGAAGGCCGCGATCGAACTGCTCGACGAGGCGACCGACCTGCTCTTTCGCGCGGTCGGATGCGGGGCGACCATCGATCCATGGAGCATCCTCGGTCTCGGCGGCCAGTTTCCGCTGCACGAGCCCGGCGGGGAGAGCCTGCCCGATCCGCGGGTTGACGACCTGGTTTCGATGACCGATTCGATCCTCGACGGATACGCCAGGATCTGTCGCGTGACGGCGCTCACCGGCGAGCGGACGCTCTCGGCCAGGGCTTCGGGAGCGCTCGAGCGGCTGGCGGAATGGTGGGACCGCCACGCCACCGACGACGTGTCGGGCGTTCCGCACCTTTCCGGACGGGAGGTCTTCGACTCCACCCACGAGGTCATCGCGGCGCTCGAGCGGCGGCGGGCGAGCGGCGGCGACGTGCCTGCGCCGGGCTTCTGGCGGCGGGAGGTCGCGGCGTTCACATCGACGCGGAGCCACGCCGACGCGGTCGAGGCGCTGCTCGACGAGGGGGACGTGGACGGCGCGATGGGCCTGCTCGTGCATTGGGCGACCCTCCTCGAGGAGAGCCTGCTCGAGACCTCGGGCGACGACTGGCTCGAGGCCGCGGGGCGGTGGCTCGCGGCGGTGCGGTCCCTGCCCGCGGCGGATGCGAGGGGCCGCGAGCGGCGGTTCCTCGAGCTCGTCGATGCGAACACCTCCGGCATCGGCGATGCGATCGAACGGGCCACCACCTCGGGCGGCAGGCCCGACGCACCCCGTTCGGGATTCGAAGGCGGCCAGCACGACGACGAGAGCCTCGCCGACGATCCCTCCGGCGCCGAGAGCGTCGCGGCCGCGTATGAGTCGATGGTCTGGCAGGACAGCGCCGACGACGGCGTCGAAGGAGGGCTTGCCGACACCGAGGGGGGCGGCGACCGCTCGGAAATCGACGCCTTCGACATGGTCGAGGATGCCGCGGTCTTTCTCGCCGGTGTCGCCGGACTCGTCCGCGGCACGGTGATCCGCTGGTGTCGGCCGGAGGCGGCCGTCGGCTCGCAGGATCGCCCCGAAGCCGAAGCGGTTGAGGCGGAGAGGGATTCCGCCGTCGGCTGGCGACACTCGATCAAGCGTTTGCGTCGCGGCCTCGTGCGGGCCGCCATGCAGGTGGCCGCGGGGGCGTCGCGGCCTCTGCCGGGCTCGTCGCCGGGCGAGCATGACCGCAGCCCGTTGGGCAGGGACGCTGCGGCCGAGAGGCTCTCGGATGCGGCGGTGCAGCTCACCGAGACGCTCTGGGCCGTCTCCGCGCGGCTGTCAGGGCCGGGGACGCCCGCCCCCTCCCAGAGTTCGGCCGAGCGGAGCCCGACCGGCAAGCTCGTCGCCGCGATGCTCGCCGGCGACGTCGAACGGACGAAGACCACGCTCGAGGTCGTGAAGAGCCGCCTGGTCGGGAGGAAGGTGCTCTACGTCCCGCTGTCGCGGGGCGGGCGGCCCGACCGGATCGTCCATGCCCGCTGCCGGGAGCGGCTGCTCGAACGGATCGCCGCCGGCCTGCCGAGGCTGGGGCTGGTGGACGAGACGATCGCCATCGTGAACCTCGCCAAGTCGCTCGAGCGAAATCGGCCCAAGGGCGCCGCGAGCGTGAGCGAGTTCGACCGCATCTTCGAGGCGGCGACGACGGCCCTGGTCGAGCGGATCGTCGAGAGCGCCACCGATTCCGCCGACGCGTCCACGGTGACGACGCGGGTGCTCGAGGGGCTCGCGCTCCTCGTGCCGCGGCTGCTCGAGACCTGGATGACCCACGCCCGGCAGCTGCGGCTGAGCGTGCTCGAGCGGGTCCGCGACGACCGCGCGTTCGAGACGATACGGGACTTCGTCGAACGGTATGGCAACGGCCTCTTCACGCAGCACATCCTCGCCCCGGGAGCCCTGCGAGGGATCCTGCGGGGGGGCGTGAGGCGATGGATCGAGGCGACGATCGAGAAGGCCGATGGATCGCACGAAGCGGTCGAGGCGGAGCGGCTGGTCGAGGCCGTCGCCGCGGGGGAGATCGGCCTCAAGCAGGCGGCGGCACGGCTGCGATTCGTCTTCGAGAGCATCGCCGAAAACCACGCGGAGTACCGCGACTGGAACTCGACCACCTCGCAGTCGGATCGGGGGGAGTGTCTCCACATCCTGCTCGACTTCCTGCGGCTGAAGTCCGAGTACGATCGGATCGCCTGGACGCTCCGGCCGGTGAACATGGCCCACCGCGTCCTCGCCAGGCGTGGGGCATCGGACGCCGCGGCCGCCTGGAGACGACGGATGCACGAGGAGACGGAGGCGACGCATCGCGATCTCGTCGAGCGGCTCGCGGCGCTCGAGCGGAAGCATGGAGTGAGGCTTGCGAGCATCGCCGACCGCGTCGGCCGGCCCTTCGCCGCGGCGCTCGAGCAGGATGAACTCGAGGCGCTCGTCTCGCCGGCGGTCCGCGAGCTGCGAAACGGGGAGCCGGCCGGCGCCGGCGCCGCGCTCGAGACGCGGGCCGAG
>DHLZ01000246.1:0-2694 GCA_002405515.1 Planctomycetaceae bacterium UBA4655 | reverse complement strand
CGCTGCGGGCTCGGGAGTCGAGGTTCCCGACTGGCTCGAGCGGCTCGAGAGGGTCGTGCAGGTGGCGCTCGATGGCTCGGATCGCGACGGGGAATCGACGGCGGCCCTGAGCGATGCGATTCCCTGGAAGCCGATCCCGTGGGCGGACCTGGCGGCGTGTTTTGCGAAGCGGCCGGCGTGAGCGGGCGGGCCGTCGTGGTAGAGTGATGGGCATGACATCGGCCGAGGATTTCACGTTTCGGAAGACGCATGACGACCTGCGGCCGCTCTCCGTCTGGCTCGGCGGAAGAGTGTCGCTCGACGAGGCGGTGGCCTCTTCCGAACGGCTCGCCTGGGAGGTTTCGGAGCCGGCAGGACGCGGCCCGACACTCGTGCTTTCGGAGATCGTCGGCGCGATCTCGATCGGCCGCGGCGGGTCGAGGGCGGACGTGTCGCTCTCCGAAGACGACTTGCGGCAGGAAGGGACGGTGGTGAGGTTCGTCGGGCGGGGCGGGGGGGCGGTCGCGCACGTCGAGGGGCAGGTCGCGATCGGCCTCCACGCGAGGCTCGAGGATCTCGGCCTTTCGCCCGACGGCGTCGGAGCCTACCTGGCACGGTTTCAGCAGGCTCTGACCGGGGCGATCCGCACGCTGCGATGCATGCCGGTCGTTCGGCCGGGCGTGCACGGAGTGTTCGGCCGCAGCGGCCTGCTCGCGGCGGTGGGCGTCGCCGTTCGCCGCGGTGTGGTGAGCCACGGCGGATATCTCAACGTCTGCCCCTCGATGCGGCTTTTGCACCGCGTCCGCACGACGGCCGACGGGCCGATGGGCTCCATCGAGGCCGACCTGCAGCGGCGGGCCCGTCCTGCCGACGTCCGTTCGGCGATCGTGCAGTCGGTCGTCGACGCCTTCGGGTTCACGCGAACGAACATCCACTCGGGATTGCCACACGGCGCCGGCGGTGGCTCGCGGGCAGGAAGACGGCACGCGGGCTAGCACCAAGGGCGTCGCCGCCTCGGGCTTCCGTGTGACCGGAGTGTCGGTCAGTCATTGGAAACCGAGGTTCGACAACATCCTGCGTTGGGCTCGTAGCTGGCGAGCTGGCTGTCGTGGTCACGCTGCACGCGACTTCTGCCGAGTGAGAAGGAAGCGTCGAGCCCGTTCTTTCCCGTGAACGCGAACGGCTCGCTCGTCCCGCTGCTCCAGCTGCGATTGATTTGGTGTTGGGGTGGATGGCCGGTGTTGCTCGTCATTCCGAGTTGCCAGTCGCCGTTGAGGGCGTTGTTGCCGTAGCGGCCCTGCACGGCGAAGAGGCTCGCGGTCTTCGAGGCGAGTTCGTCCGGCAGCGCGGCGATGAACGGCACGGATGAGAGCGTGGCCCGGGATTCGAGCCAGAGGCCGCCTGGGAAACCGCAGCTTGCCTTACGGCTACGGAACGATCGTCAGCTTCTCATCCGGCGGGATCGTGATCGTCGCCTTCTTTCGCAGTGCGGCGAGAGCGGGGGCGGAAATGCGATCGAGATTCTTGATGACCACCGGCGCGGGGGTGCTCGCCAACGCTTCCGCGACAGCGACGGCATCCGGGCCCTCCAAGGCGGTGATGCCGCTGAGGTACACGGGAAGCTTGTTGTTCGGCCTCGTGGTCAACACGCGAGCGACCTCGGGCGTCAGCGTGGTTGCTCCCAAAAAGATTGCACACGGCTCTCGGGACAACTTTGCCGCCTCTTCTGGCGACAGCGTCTCGGAGTCATCTGTCGTGTGATCGTCTGGATAATCTTCCGCATCTCCTTGTGCCACGCCTTCTAAGTTTGCAACCGTCGGGAGCCACTCAGGCTTGACGATCGGTCGCCCATGTTCATCCTTGGGCGGCCGCACGGTGATGATGATCGGCTGGCTCTGGAGCATCCCGTCCGGCACCGGGAGATGATCTCCCGTGAGCCATGATACCGTCAACATGTAGGAGCCGAGGTACCGGGGCGTGATCGATCGCTCGAAGCCTTTCGTGCGAGGATCACGAATGTTGAACCGTGGCGGCGGGTGACCCAGGGATACGGATCGTGCCTTCAGGCCGAGGAACTTTTCCTTCAGGAAGGGTCTTGCATTGTCTGGCCACGAGACGCAGACCATCCGATCCTGTTTCGGGTCGTATTCCGCAGCGATCGAAACGTAGACCCTGCTATTGAATTTGTCCGCGATCGGGAAGTCAGCGGGAATGACCGACGTCAGGCGAACGGTTTCGCCCAGCGTGATGTCGTAGCGATCAGCCCGCAGCACCAAGTCGGGAATTCGCCGCTTCTCGGCGGAATCCTCATCATCGGCTGCAAGCCCGATCGTTGCCGCAAAGAGCGCCGGCAGCAGGAACAGCAAGCTCTTCATTGGTGTCTCCCGTTCTGTGTGAGGTGGACAACCGCCTCGCGGGTCGCAGAGAGCGAAAGGGAGTTTGAGTTGGTCGGGGCACTTGCCTTGGATGGCCCGAACGATCTTCGCTTGCTGCCTTGGGGCTATCGTTCACTCCGTTGGCCGCCCTCGCTTCTTTGCAGCCAGAGCGGCATCGCCGCCGTGCTCATGAGAGACCAGCCAATTGTTGATCGCCTGGCGTGAGACGCCGAAGGTTCTCGAGAAGTGTGCCTTCTTCATCCCGTGGGTCAGCACCGCCTCGATCACGCGGCGGTGGAGGTCTTCCTGGGCATCGGGGGACAGCGAGCGAGCGTGTTTG
>DHLZ01000029.1 GCA_002405515.1 Planctomycetaceae bacterium UBA4655 | reverse complement strand
GACTTATAACCGGACAGTAGTGACGTCGGTAACCATTTGGCCGGCACCTCAGACTTCGATCGAGCCCGTCGCTGAACGTGCGGAGCAGCGACCCATGGCCGGGATGCCACGGCCGAGACGGCTGTGGCATCCCGCGGTCACGATTTTACCTGTACCGCTCATGTGGCTCCATCGCGTTTTTTGGCTGCTTTGCGTGCGGCCGCCCTGCGGTCGTAGATGAGGGGGACGATCGCCTTGGCGGGGCCAGCCGTCGTCGCTGCTCCCGGGTTCGGACTCGCGTGAATCGAATCCCAGACCGGGTCGGGAGCACCGTCGCGATTCGTCGGCCCTCCACGATCGAGCACCGCCAGGGCCGGCACGGCGTTGATCGTGAAGCGGGCAACCATCTGCGGGTTTTCGTATCCATCGACGTGTTGTTTTTGGATGACGACGTCGCCCACGAGGGCTTTGAGCACCTGGGCCGCCACTCCCACGTCACCCTGCAGCAGGTCGCGAAGCTTTCCGAGCGCGACAACCACGTCTTTCTCCTTGACGCTTTTGACACTCGGCCGCCGGCCGGCTCGCTGGAGTTCCTTGAGTTGCTCCCGCTTGGCGGCGAGCTGCCGACCCATCTCCTCGGCCTTGGCGAGCACGGCGTCGAGGTGCGTGTCGTCGAGTGTGGCGAGCCGGTCGGTGAGCCGCTTGAGCTGCCGGTCCTCATTCGCGATTTCCTGCTCGAGCTTCTTGGTGGACGGAATCGGCTGTCGGGCGATCCAGGCCAGCCGCTTGTTCACCTCGGCCGTCAGGTCGGCGATGAAAGCGTCGGTGAAGAGCGTCGCCATGACGGTCCGGAGCACCGCCTCGTCGATGATCCGAGCCGACTTGTAGCCCCGATTCGTGCAGCCGTGAATCCCGTTGTTCGCGTTGAAGCAGAAGAAGCTCTGGTACTTGTCGTCGGATCGCCCGAGGATCATCGGGTTGCCGCAGCCACCGCAGGTCGGCCGGACGAGCACCTTCGGATACAGGTCCACGCGGTGGGCCTTCTTCTTGCGATTCTTCGCCTTGCGGCCGAAGGACTCCGCCCCAAGGCCGAGTTTGCGATGCACTGCTTCCGCCAGCTCGTCCGACAAAATGCGCAGGTGCGGAACGTCCCGCCAGATCCATTCTGATTTCGGAAGGGAGATCACCTTCTTCTTGCCGGTCTGACGGTCGGTGACCTGCCTGCTCTTGTGTCGCACGTCTTTGCCGACGAGTTTCTCGCGGCCGTAATGCTGGCGAACCCGGCCGTCGGACCATGTCTGCTTGCCCCCCACCTTATGCTCGTTGAAGAGCCGTGCCACGTCGGTCGCGCTCTTGCCTTCGTAGGCGATCATCTCGGCGCCCCGTTTCGTCCAGTCGGCTGCCTCGGGGTCGATCTCGACGGCTTTTTCGATCGTGTTCTTGTGGGTGAGCACGAGGTTGCCGCTAGCATCCTTCACGTCGACAAGCCGGTAGCCGACGCCGGGCGGCGAGACGTTGTCACCGCGACGGAAGGCATCGTCCATGCCCCGATTCACCTTGGATCGCAACTGTGTGATGAACGCCTCGTTCATCGAGCCGAGCACGGGCAGAAGAAGGGACGACTGCGGGTTGGCGCTGTCGAATCCGTCGCTGGCACCGATGACACGCACCCCGGTCTCGTCGGCGAGTTCCCCGAGCCGCAGCGACTCGATCGTGTTGCGGCTCATCCGGGAAAGGTCGTCGATCAGGAACCACGCCACCCCGGACGCTTCGCGTCGTTCGACCAGCGTCTTGGCGAGCATGTAGCCGGTGCGGCAGGCGAGCGTGCCGCTGACGGCGGCGTCGGCGAGGACATAGCACCAGGGCACGAACACGCCTTCCCGCCGGGCACGGTTCAGGACATTCAGGAGCTGCTGGTCGAGCGACCGCGGGTTGGAGTTCTCGTCGCTGAACCGGAGGTAGGCCACGCCGAGATCGGCCCAGGCGCGGGGGCTGCCGTCTGGCCGGAGCGGTTCGGCGTGCTGCTGCCGGAACCGCCGCTCGAAGTCGTCGGCCATCGCCGCGATCGTGACGGCGTCAGCTGCCGGCACGGCGGCCGTGCCAACGAGGTCGGGCCAGAGCCGGGCCTGGACCTCGAGGTAGGTGCGAGCCAGGTCGAGTAGCCCCTGCCGCTCGGGCATGCCGAAGTCGGCGCTTCGGACCCGCCCGCGGCGGCTGGGGACCGGCGTGCTGCTGCTGACACCGGAGGACTGGGGGGCAGGGGAGAAGGAAGAAACACTGCCGGCGGGGCCGGCGTCGTCATTGAAACGAAGCATGGGAAAAACCTCGGAAGCGATTGAATGCCTCCGGGGTGGAGCAGGGGGCCGGGCTCGAACCCGCCCCCATCAGCAACCTCCGCGCTTACGCCGAGACGCCGATCGCGCCCGCACCGCATCCCCGTCGAACCAGATCTGGAACGGGAAGGGGTACGGGCAGAGACCGGCGGATTTCTCGGGCGTTTCGCGAAGGTGCTGCCTCATCAGGGAACGCACGTCGCGGGTCGCCCCGACTTGCCTTGTATAACCGTCCGGTCTCGGATGGTTGGCGAGGTGATTGACGATCGGCCGGTGAGGGTCGCACGCCGCCCCGCGACGTGCGTCTCGATCCGGTCGATCCGCCCTTCCGATCGGAAGGGGCTTTCTTGCTGCCCGCGGCGGAGCCTTCTGCTTCGCCGGGGTGTTCATGGTGGTGGCGGTGGCCGCCGCCGCTCTGTAGGGCCTCGTGGCCGTCGTCCGCGGCCTCCGGCAGGCCGCCAGCCAGCGGACGGCCGCTGCTGTTGCGAAGCGTGCACGGCAGGGGGCGATTGCCGAAGGCGACGATGCCGCCTTGGAGCACGCGGACGGAGCGGTTGTTCCGCCGGCCGTCGCGGAAGGTGAGCCCGATTCGGATGCCGAGTTCCTGGATGAGCCGGTTCAGTTCCTCGCGGGCCGCCGGATTTGTACAGACCGTCTCGATCCGATCCATGAGCGCCATGGCCTTCTGGACCTCCGCCTCGACGCTCGCCGGCGGCTCGTGACGCGGCATCCGCTCTTCGACTTCGGCGTGTGCCTTCTCGGCTTCGGCCAGTTCGGCCTGCATGTCCCGGAACCCTGCCCGGAGCGCAGCCCGCAGATTGTCGTCATCTTCTTCGAGGATTCGCTTCGGAGCTTGGGCAACCTTCTGCCGTAGTCGCTCGACCCTCGCGAACGCCTCCTGACGGATCGCCTCGTCGGGCGACGGCGGGGCCTTCTGCATCTCGCGGATTCGGGCCGCGACGGCAGCCCGCAACTTGTCCTTGCCCGCGGCCCGCCGCATCAAGATCACGAGCGTCCGCGCCGTAAACTGCAGCAGTGCCTCCGCGTCGATGTTGTTGTGATTGCACTTCTTGCCGGCCGTCTTCGTGTAGATGCTGCAGCGATACATCGGGCGGCCGACCCCGCGATCCTTTCGCACGACGCCGTGCATGATCCCGCCGCACTTGCAGGTCAGGTCGAACACGCACGGCGTCAGCGGGTAGGCAGCCGGGTCGTGTGCTTTACGCTTGCCGCGCTGGGAACCGCCCCGGGCCTTCAGATTGGCCTGAAGGCGATGCCAACGCTCTGGGTCAAACCGTGCAGCAAAGCCGGCCGCTGCGCGGATCCGGTCCGCCACGTCGTTCTCGATCGTCTTGCCGGAGCCATCCACAAGCAGTTCGTCTTCGGTGACAGGGCGAAACCCCGTCGCCTTTGCGCGGTGATGCACGCCCTCCGAATAGCGGCCGTACTCCTTGACACCGATGATGATCGGATTGGTGGCGAGCGCGAGGACGGTGCTCTCGTGCCATTTGCCAGACACCTCGTGCTCGACTCCGTTGTCGCGCCGCGTGCGGCCGGCGTCCCGCGTGGGGATGCCAAGCGCGTTGAGACGCTGTGCAACCCGCTTCGCGCTCCAGCCGGCCTCCAGCCGCTCCAGAATCCAGACCCAGGTCTTTATCCGCTGCTCATCGTTCAGCGCGAAGCGGATATGGCAGTTCCGCTCCGCATGACGCTGGTGCAAGGCGATCTCAACGAGCCTGCCGTCCGGCCTCTCGAGGAAGCGGCCGTGGCCATACGGGGGGACGCCACCCGTGCTATAGCCCTGACTCGCAAGTTCGATGTGCTTGGTGATGATGCGTTCTGAGAGCTTTCGACTGAACTCACCGCTCTCGTGATAGCCAACGAACGAGACCAGCGACTGCCCAAAAGCCTCGGACCCGCGGGCGCCTGCCGCGATCATGCCTTCCGACGTCACGATCGTCACGCCAGCCGACTTGAGTTCCTATTCCACGATCATCATCGAGAGCGGCACACGCGGCCGTCCGAGCCGGTCCCGCTTGTGCACGAAGAGATGCGATATCGACGGATCGGCTTTCAGTTCCGCGATCATCGCATCGAACGCAGGCCTCTTTGTCCGGGTGCCGCTTACTGCGTCGTCGAGGTAGATGTCTTTGTACTTGGTCAGCCGATTGGCCAGCATGTATGCAAGGTCTGCCTGCGAGGCATTCATCGGAATGCCAAGCTGCCTGGCGGCTGAAATCGCATAGTCGAGTTGCATCTCCAGCGACGATTCCTGTTTGGCGGAACTGCGGCGGAGATAACAACGTGCTCTCCCGAAAAGACGGACGGGCATCAGATCACCTCCTTGGCTTCACCAGCATCGCGATGCCGGCAGAGGAATGTGGCGAACGCATCGACCGCAGCGTCGATATCGAGCGAGTTGTCCCAGCGGATCGCAACGTCAGCGTCGAGGTGGCCGCGGGCATCCGGCGCGCATCTCTCGGTCCAGATCCGCAGCACGTCGGTCATGGCGTCGGTGCCAGCGCGGCCGGCGGCGACTGTCAGAGGGTCGTCCTTGAGCCGCCCGATCGCCTGGCCGATCATGTCGTCGATGGACAGGCCTTCCGGGTCGAACCAGTCGATCAGGCCGGCGGTATGCCACTCCCGCACTTGGAGCAGTGCCGCCAACTCCAGCAGGAACTCGCGGGGCAGATCGGGTAGCGAGCGGTCGTGCGACCCCATCATCCCGACGCTGCGGAAAAAGACCACCACGAGGTTGGCTGCGTGATCCATCTGCCGAAGGACGGCGGCGATGAATCCCACGACCTCTGGGCTGCGATTCGGCGGGGCGGCAGCGGGTGCGGGGCGGCGCGAACCAGTGTGGGGGCGGCGTTTCGAGTCTCCTCCTTTGAGACAGCGGGCGGTCCGTCGAATCGGTGAACGAACATCCATTTTCGCAATCGAGGCTTCGAAAAGCAAGGAATTTCGCCGCATTATTCTCAAGCCATGCCGGGCGGCGGCCCCCTTCGCTCAGTGACGATTTTTCGCGCGATGAGTTCGGCAAGCAGCCTGCGGAATTGCTCGACCGCATGCGCGGACTCCGAGCCATAGGGAGGGTTCACATCAATACGCTTCTTCGGTTGTGACGTGTTGTCCCGTGGGAGCGGGTCGTTGTCTGATTTGCTGTTGTGGTCCATGGTCATAGTTCCGTGAAGAAAAGACCGGTGGCGTGCCCGGGAGCCGCATCGGCCCCAGTCGGCACGCCACCGGTCAGAAAACATCAGCACTTCGGTTCAGTTCAGGCGACTCGCCGATGGCGCCGGCCGCGGGCGCGGCGAAGCAGTCTCGAGTCGTCGTGGCAGTCCCAATCCAGGCCGGCGACCGCGGCCAAATCGACGGCGTCGTTGTCACCTGAGTCATCCGTCATCGACGGATCGCCGCCGTCGGGGATCAACTCGTCACCGTTGAAGACCACTATCTCGATCAACTGGAAGCCGCGGTTGCGGACCAGGCTCCGGGATTCACCGAGGGCCCGAGAGACGGCAGCGATAAGGTCACGAGCGTTTTCGACATAGAGCATCTGCGCACTCCATTCCCGGGTGGCCGGGAGGCAAGGGGAATGCCGCTGGCCAGAGGGGCCGGCGGCAAAACAAGATGGTCGCGTGGAAACGCTCCACGAGACCGTGCCTGCCGTCAGAAGTGACGGCAAGCGGAGATCAATCGCACTGCCGCGAGGGCAGCGAGCGACGATTATCAGCCGAGCAGGCGTACGTCGCCCATGAATCGCTCGAGCAAGGTTCCGGCATGGGCCACGAGCAACGCCCGCACGATCGGCGGACACCGTTCGTAGCCGAGGAAGTTGGGCTTGAGGTCAACGGGCTCGCCGTGCGGCGGGTTTGCGTGTTCTTCGTAGTCGGTTGCATCCCAGACTACGGCGCCGATGCCGCCAGGCTGGATGATTGCCGCCTGATAGACGACGAACGAGTCGTCGTATGCGCTGGACGGGCCAGCTGGTCTGCAGTAGATCGCTGGACCCTCGACTTGGAAATCGGTGATCCCCATCGTGGCAAGCTCTGCGAGCTGATCATTGATGCCGGGAATCGCGGATTCAGCGCTTTCGAGGCCAATCCGAATCATCATCGCAAGCCGCGCGAGTTGTGCGGCGTGCTTCGTGAGAGAGTCGTGCATTGCACATTCCTTGGAGAGAACGGCGGCCAATACCAGTAGGCCGCTCAAGGAATATGCCCGGTTATTCGCGATTATTTAGGAATCGCCAGCGACCTGAATCGCTGCGCGACCGAGGGGGCACTGCTGGCGGGGGATGCATCCCGCAAGTAGTGTACAGACGATCATAAACATTGCCCTCGCCCCGGTCTGTCCATGGTCGCTGCCCTCTGCGGGTTTCCCGCGCGGCCCCGCCCCCGGCCTCATGCCGGCCCGGCA
>DHLZ01000164.1 GCA_002405515.1 Planctomycetaceae bacterium UBA4655 | reverse complement strand
CTACTTGATGCTCCCGGTAGTATGCCTGTCCTTTTGCGTTTTTGCGTTCTCAGATGCTCCCGGTAGTATGCCTGTCCTTTTGCGTTTTGCGTTCTTTTGCGTTGTTGTTTGTTCGTGAGAAGAGAACATACGGCGTTCACGATCCCAGGCGACGATCGCCGCCGTTCGTCACGCAACCGGTCGCTGCCCGGGGAGAACGTAGAGGCCGTGCCTGCGGATGTAGTCCTCGACGGCCGGGGGCGTGAGGCCGCAAAGCGGGCGGCCCTCGGCGACCGCGCGGCGGACTTCGGTCGATCTGGCCTCGATCGGCGGGATCCGCACCCGCGACGCGATGATGCGGTCGAGACGATCACGGCCGACGAGGGTTTCGAGCGCGGGCGTGGCTGACCGCAGTCGCTCGAGGTCGTCGAGGCCCTGTCGCTCCACCGGCAGAAGCTCGGCGAGTTCGAGGATGCGGTCGGGCCGGTGCCAGGTTGGAAACGACGCGAGCGAGTCGGAGCCGACGACGAGCAGGAGCGTGTCGCCGGGGTGCGCGGCCCGCAGCTGCTCGAGCGTGTCGGCCGTGTAGCTCGGGCCATCGCGGCCAAGCTCGATCGTGGAGATCTCGAACAACGGGTCGCCGGCCGTCGCGAGCTCGAGCATCGCCGCGCGGTGGCGGCCGGCGGTCGGCGGGCGATCCTGCTTGAACGGCGAAACGCCCGCCGGAACGAGGATCATGCGGTCGATTCCGGCCTGCTCGCGACAGGCCCTCGCCGCGACCAAATGGCCGGTGTGGACGGGATCGAAGCTGCCGCCGAAGATGCCAAGACGCATGGCAGACAAGCATACGAGCCAACGGGAACTCTTCGAAACGCGTCCCGCGTGGGAGGAGGACGACCGTCGCCATGGAACGGTGGCCACGGTCGTGCTGCCCGAGGGCGTGGCGAAGCCGCTCGATTACCTCGTGCCCGAGTCGCTTGCGGGATCGGTCGAGCCGGGCCGGCGGCTGCGGGTGCCGCTCGGCAAGAGCGGGCGGCCGCGGGTCGGCTACTGCGTGGCGGTGACGGCCGGCGAGCTGCCGCAGCAGCCGCTCAAGGAGGTGATCGCCGTCGAGGACGAGCGGCCGCTCCTCTCGCCGCGGATGCTCGGGCTGACGAAGTGGATGAGCGAGCGGTGGATGTGCCGCTGGGGGGAGGTGCTCGAGGCGGTGTTGCCCGCGGGCGTGCGGGCGAAGGCGGGGCGGCGGTCGGCGCCGGTGCTCGTGCGGTCGGCCGCGGAGCCGGCCCGCACGCTCACGCCGTCGCAGGCGAAGGTGCTCGCGTGCGCCGCCGAGCCGATGACGGCCGAGCAGCTCGCCGAGAAGAGCGGTGCGAGCCGGGCGGTCGTCTCACGGCTCCTCAAGAACGGCCTCCTCGAAATCTGCGATCCCGCGCGGCTGGCGAGGGCGAAGCCCGCGGCCGGAAGCGGCGCCGCCCCGCCCGTGCTTTCGGAGCGGCAGGCCGACGCGGTGGAGGCGATCCTGGCGCCGATGCGGGCCCGCCGCCACGAGACGATCGTGCTCTTCGGCGTGACCGGCAGCGGGAAGACGGAGGTCTACCTCAAGGCGGTCGAGGAGACGGTGGCCTACGGACGGCAGGCGATCGTGCTCGTGCCCGAGATCAGCCTCACTCCGCAGACCTGCAGCCGGTTTCGGGCGCGGTTCGGCGAGGTGGCCGTGCTCCACAGCCACCTCACGCCCGCCGAGCGGCACGCGCAGTGGAAGGAGATCGCCGCCGGGAGCGTCAGCGTGGTGGTCGGGGCGAGGAGCGCCGTCTTCGCGCCGACGCCCCGGCTCGGGCTGATCGTGATCGACGAGGAGCATGAAAACTCGTTCAAGCAGGGCACCGCCCCCCGCTACCACGCGCGGGACGTCGCGGAATGGCGGGCCCGATCCGAGGGGGTTCCGCTCGTGCTCGGCTCCGCCACGCCGTCGCTCGAAACCTTCCAGCGGTGCCTCGCCGGCGAATGGCGGATGGTGGAACTGCCGCAGCGGGTCGGCGGCGCGCAGCTCCCCGCCGTGATCACGGTCGATCAGCGGGATCCCGCCTCGCGGAGCCGTGGGCCCGTGAGCCCGAGGCTCCAGGCGGGGATCGGCTGGGCGATCGAGAGCGGCGGCCAGGTGATCCTGCTCTTGAACCGGCGGGGATTCGCGACGGCCGTGCAGTGCCCCGCCTGCGGCCACACCGTCCGCTGCCCGCAGTGCGACATCGCGCTGACGTTCCACCAGCCCGGCAGCCGCGGCGTCTGCCACGGCTGCGGCCGCGTCACGAGGCTCACCCCCGACTGCCCCGAATGCCGCTCGCCGTCGGTGAGCCTGCGGGGCACCGGAACGCAGCGGCTGGAGGACCAGGTCCGCAGGATCTTCCCGGGAGCGCGGGTCGCGAGGATGGACACCGACACGATGCGTTCGCGAGGCTCGCACGAGAAGACGCTCGATGCGTTTCGCGATCGCGAGATCGACATCCTCGTCGGCACGCAGATGATCGCGAAGGGGCTCGACTTCCCGTCGGTCGTGCTCGTCGGCGTCGTGAATGCCGACGCCGCGCTCCATCTTCCCGATTTCCGCGCCTCCGAGCGGACCTGCCAGCTCGTGATGCAGGTGGCGGGCCGCAGCGGCCGCGGGCCGCTCGGCGGCCGCGTCGTCGTGCAGACGAGCAGCCCCGACCATCCCGCGCTCCGCGCCGCGGCCACGCACGACTACGAGGCCTTCGTTCGGACGGAGCTGCCGATCCGCGAGGCCCTCGGCTATCCGCCGTTCGGTCATGTCGTCCGCATCGTCGTGCGGAGCGTCGATGACGCCGCGGCCCGCCACCAGGCGGGGCAGATCGCGGAGCGGCTGCGGGCGGCCGCGGGCGGCCCACCGACGAGCGGAACGCCATCGAACGTAGCGCCGGCGGCCGTGCGGGTGCTCGGGCCCGCCCCGGCGCCGATCGCCCGGCTTCGCGATCGCTTCCGCTGGCACGTGCAGCTCATCGGTCCCGACGATGCGGAGCTTCGCCGGATCGTCCGCGACGCGATCGACGGGTTCGCGACGCCCGACGACGTCGCCTGGATCGTGGACGTCGATCCGGTCGAGATGCTCTGACGCTCGGCGGTCTGCTACAGTCGACGTACGCGAGCCCGATGCGACCTCGGAGGTGTCCATGTCTTTCGTCTGCAGCCGGCCCACGGCACCGGTCTTGATCGGCTTGGCTGCCATCGCGGTGGGGTTCGCGGGGGGCATCGGACCCGGCGGCCCGACGGCTGCCGCGGAGGAAAAGTCGGTCGAGGATCTCGCCCGCGAGGCGAAGCCGTCGATCGTCACGATCCGGTACCGCGGCCGCCGGGAGGGTGATGCGGGGCTGGGCACCGGGTTCATCGTCGGGGACGGGCTCGTGGCCACGAACCTTCACGTCATCGGCGAGGCAAGGCCGATCAGCGTCGAACTGGCCGACGGCACGACGCACGAGGTGACGTCGGTCCACGCGACCGACCGCGACGGCGACCTCGCGGTCGTGAGAATCAAGGCCAAATGTCCGGCGGCCCTTCCGCTCGCGGAGGCCGGCACGCTCGCCGACGGCGCGGAGATCGTGGCGATCGGCAATCCTCACGGGCTCGAACGGAGCGTCGTCGCGGGCCGCGTGTCGGGCCTGCGGCGGCGGGAGGGCATCGAAATGATCCAGCTCGCGATGCCGGTGGAGCCGGGCAACAGCGGCGGGCCCGTGCTCGATCGGCGGGGCCGGGTGCAGGGGATCGTCTCGATGAAGTCGCTCATCACGCCCAACCTCGGGTTTGCCGTGTCGGTGGAGCGGCTGCGAAGCCTGCTCGATCGGCCCAACCCGGTCGTGATGGAGCGATGGCTCACGATCGGGGCGATCGATCCCGCGGAATGGACCACGGTCGGCGGAGCCCGCTGGCGTCAGCGGGCCGGCCGGATCGCCGTGAGCGGTGCGGGCTCGGGCTTCGGAGGCCGGTCGCTCTGCCTGGCCGTCGATCCGCCTCCCGCGACGCCCTACGACGTGGCGGTGTGGGTGAAGCTCGACGACGAGGCGGGCGCGGCGGGGCTCGCCTTCGCGTCCGACGGTGGTGAGCGGCACTACGGCTTCTACCCGTCGGCCGGCAGGCTGCGGCTGACCCGGTTCGACGGGCCCGACGTGCTCTCGTGGAAGATCCTCCACGAGCGGGCGAGCCCCCGCTACCGGCCCGGCGGGTGGAACCATCTTCGCGTCCGCCGCACCGCCGAGAAAATATCCTGCTTCGTGAACGACGAGGCGGTCTTCGAGTCCGCCGACCGCGGGCTCGCAGGGGGCCGGGTCGGGCTGGCGAAGTTTCGCGACACGGAAGCGGAGTTTCGCTCGTTCGCCATGGGCCGTGATCTGCCGCCGGCGATGCCGTCGAAGGAGACGATGGACCGGATCGAGTCGCTCACGGCCGCGGTCCCCGATGACGGACCGCCGGCGAGGGACCTGGTCGCGAAGCTTCTCGCCGAGGGGGGGGCGGCGCGGACGGCGCTCGCGGAGCGGGCGGCGCGTCTGGCGCGGCAGGCTCGGCAGGTCGAGATGCTCGCGACCGCGGTCCACGAGCGACGGACGCTCGACGAACTCGCCCGGATCGTGGCGGGCGACGAGTCGAAGATCGACCTCTTTGCCGCGGCGTTGCTCGTCGCGAAGCTCGACAACCCGGACCTCGACGTTGAGGCGTCGCGGCGGGAGCTCGACCGGCTCGCCGCCGACATCGCGAAGCGTTCGCCGGATGCCGACGAGGCGGCGAAGCTCGCCACGCTCAACCGGGTGCTCTTCGAGGAGCTGGGGTTTCACGGCAGCCGGGGCGACTACTACAACCGGGCCAACAGCTACGTGAACGAGGTGCTCGACGACCGCGAGGGGATCCCGATCACGCTCTCGGTCGTCTACATGGAGCTCGCCCGCCGGCTGGGGGTGCGGGTGGAGGGGGTCGGGTTCCCAGGGCACTTCCTCGTGCGGCACGTGCCCGCCGAGGGGGAGCCCCGCTGGCTCGACGTCTTTGATTCCGCCGCGGTGTGCTCCCGCGAGGATCTCGCGAGGCGGCTCATGGAGCGGTCGGGCGACGAACTCAATGACGATCATCTTGCCACCGTCGGGCCGCGGGCGATCCTCGTGAGGATGCTTGGCAACCTCCGCGGGATCGCCACGCGGGAAGGCAGCCAGGAAGACGTGCTCCGTTATCTCGAGGCGACGCTTACGATCGAGCCCGACTCCGTTGCCGACCGCGTGATGCGGATGGTGACCGCCGCCAGGCTCGGCCGTCGCGACGCGGCCCTCGACGACGCCCGCTGGCTCCTCGACCGACAGCCGCCGGGGATCGACCTCGAACAGGTCAGGGCGGTCGTCGAGCGGCTCGAGTCCGATCCCGGGCCGTGATGTTCGCCCTCGGCGGCCGCAGCGCTAGCCCAAGTTACGCAGTTCGGAACCATTTTTCGGATTTCTGGGCGGTTGATCGATCGTAAGTGCTGACGCGGCAACGCGCGGTTCCGCGAACGGCCGTGTAGTGAAGACCTTGCCCTTGAGTTTTCACTTCCGGGTTCGCGATCTTTGAAGCATCCGAGCGACGGAGTGCTTCGATGTTCCTGCGGCGATGCGAGCGACGAAAGAGCGGCAAGCGGCACACATACTGGGCGCTCGTCGAGTCGTATCGCACGGCACGCGGATCGCGGCAGCGTGTGGTCGCGTATCTCGGTGATCTCACGCCGAGCGAGCAGGACGGCTGGGCGAAGCTCGGGGCACACCTGCAAGGTGACGAAGCAGCACGCCGGCCAGAGCACACGCTCTTCGATCCGCCATGCGCAAGGGATGCAGGCGAAGAAGAACAGGTGAAGGTCCGCCTCAGGGACATCCGGATCGAGCGGCTGCGGGACTTCGGCGATGTCTGGCTGGCGTGGGGACTGTGGCGGATGCTCGGCCTGGACGGGCTCTTGATGAAGCTTGTGCCTGAAGGCCGCGAGGACGTGTCCTGGGGCACGNNCGCGCCGTCCGCAGCGCACGCTCTTCGATCCGCCGTGCGCAAGGGATGCGGGCGAAGAAGAGCAGGTGAAGGTCCGCCTCAAAGACATCCGGCTGGAGCGACTGCGGGACTTCGGCGACGTCTGGCTGGCCTGGGGGCTGTGGCGGATGCTCGGCCTCGACGGGCTCTTGGCAAAGCTTCTGCCCGAGGGTCGCGAGGACGTGTCCTGGGGCACGGTGGCCGCGATCCTCGCGATCGCCCGGTTCTGTGAGCCGTCGAGCGAACTGCACATCGAGGAGAAGTGGTATCGCCGCACGGCGCTGGAAGATCTCCTGGGCGTGCCTCCCGAGAAGGTGCACACCGATCGGCTCTACGCAGCACTCGACAGGCTCCTACACCACAAGGAGGCGATCGAATCGCACCTGAAGCAGCGGTTCGGCGCGCTCTTCGAGATGAACTGCGACCTCCAGCTGTACGACGTGACGAGCACCTACAAC
>DHLZ01000042.1:7150-8301 GCA_002405515.1 Planctomycetaceae bacterium UBA4655 | reverse complement strand
CTTATAACCGGACAGTAGTGTGCCCACATCTTGACTTCGTCCGTCGGGTGGCGAAAAAAGCCGCCGCCATCCTCGGGCACGTGATCCATCGCCCGCAGCGTTCGCAGAAGTGCCGGCACGATGCTCGCCGCCGCTTCGATCGCCTGCACCTCCTCCTTGGGCAGCATCGGCTTCGCCTCGCAGGCCAAGGGCAACCGAACACCCAGAGAATGCCGCATACGGAGCGTCTCACCGGTTCCACCATGTGTCGCTCGGAATGTCGCGGATCACGTTGGTGCCGCAATGGATAAAGTCCTATCGACACTCTCCCTGATGGCGGGCAGGTTGCCAGCGGCCATGACAGTGGAGAAGTTCCATGCCCGTAACGCCGCATCACCGAGCACGTCTGCGACCGCGACTCCTTCGCCCTCAGGGTCGTCATTCATGTCCTCTAGCATCCTGACGGTGGGGTCAAGCTTGTTGGCCCACAAAAGCAAGGCCCAGGCCGAGTCCGGGTCGGCGACCATGACTCGGTCTCCCAACGGGGCGAGCGAAACGACTTCATCCACGTGGCCAACGAGTAGCCAGTTGGTGTTGACTGGACGCAGTGTGTTGACACGCTGCGGCTTGAAGAAGTCGACGTGTGGTTTGGTCATGCTGAGGCCGTGAAAGAAATAGCCCGGGCCGCCGCCGGCCTTCGGGATACTTTCAAAGTTTTCGCCTGAGTCCTGCGTATTCCCAGAAAGGCCTGGTATGCGGATGTTCACCACGACGTCCTTGCGGAGCAGGGTCGTGCGCACGTAGCGGCTCAGTTCAGTGCCGTGACGTGGACCATGCCACAGGCGGCCCTCGTCGAGGATCTCGCCGCCCGCGGTCTGCTCGACGAGACGCTCGTCGTCTGGGGCGGCGAGTTCGGCCGCACGGTCTACGGCCAGGGGGGGCTGGCGGCGGACTACGGCCGCGACCACCACGGCCGCTGCTTCTCCATCTGGATGGCGGGAGGCGGAATCCGGCCGGGGATGGTGTACGGGGCGACCGACGACTACGGCTACAACGTCGTCGACAAGCCGATGCACATCCACGACCTGAACGCCACGCTCCTCCACTGCCTGGGCATCGACCACGAGCGGCTCACCTATCGCTTCCAGGGCCGCGACGGGAGCACGACCGGA
>DHLZ01000042.1:0-6790 GCA_002405515.1 Planctomycetaceae bacterium UBA4655 | reverse complement strand
AAGTTTTCCTTGATCTCCTTGGAGGGCTCGAGAATCGCCTCGAGAAACTTTCCGGCGGACATCGTCTTGTGCAGACCCGAGAGGTCGGGGCCGATCTTGCCTCCCTTGCCCTCCAGGCCGTGGCACTTCATGCAGTGGGAGCGACGCTGATCGAGGAACACGGCCCGGCCGCGGTCGGCATTCCCCTGCGTCTCCACGAGCGCCGCGAGCCTGTTGAGATCCGCTTCGCTCTTTACGACCAGGGCGTCCGCGAGGATGCGTTCGCGAAGCTTCGCAATCTCCCCCGTCTTGTCACCGGCGAGATGCCGCTCCAGGGCGGCGGTCACCTGCGGCAGGAGCTGCTCGGGAAGCTTCCCTTCCAGGAACTGCCCGGCCACCTGCCGAACGCTCTCGGGGTCGGCGGAGAGCACCTGCAGGGCGGCCGCCTGCGTGGCCGGATCCTTGCTCGCCAGGGACTCCTCGGCCAAGGGCTTGGCCCGCTTGAAATCGAGCTGACCCAGCAAGCCGAGCAGGTCATTCCGCACCTTCGCGTCGGTCTCGCGAGGATAGAGCTCGAAGAGTTCCGCGACGACTCCGCGAACACCTGGATCGCTCCGGAACTGGGCGAACCGCCCGCCAGGCTGCAGGGCCGCCAAGGCGGCGACGATGTCGAGACGTTCCGCGGCGTCTTTGCCGGAGCTCCGCAGGGCGTCCGCCAGCGGCCGGGCGGCCGCGAGGATCCGCTGGTCCTTGATCGCCTGGATCGCCGCCCGCCGCAGCGACGATTCAGGATGCTCCAGGATCCGCAGCAACACGGGCACGACCCGCGCGGAATCGGCGGTCGCCATCAGGCCGAGCGTCACGAGCGCCTCCACCTGGACCTCGACCGGGGCTCGAGGATGCTTTTCGAGCCAGGTTCCCACGGGTGTGGGATCGAGCGGAGGTTCCAGTTGAAACCCGCGGAATGCGGCGAGCAGCCGCCGGGCCTGCTCGGGAGTCCATCCGTCGTCGTCCCGGAGGGCCGCGGCCACGAGCTCGGCTCCCGCCCGGGTCCGCAGGGCCTCCAGAGCCCCGACGGCGAAGGCCCGATCGTCGGACTGGGTCGACCGCGCCAGTTCGCCGATCGGGGCGAGGCCCGCTCCGCCCAGGCGTTCCAGCGACCGCAGCATGCCATCGTGCAGAAATTGGTCGCTCCCGTCGCTCGCACGGTAGTTCGTCCACAGGATCCGTGCGGCCGCGCGGCGGTCGGCATGCTCCTCGGGGAGGAGGGAGGCCAGGCGGCCGAGCGACAAGGCCGCCGCACGCCGCACGGCGGGTTCACGATCCTCGGTCAGCACCCGTGTCAGTGCGGCCAGCGACGTTTCCCGGACACGACCGCCCCCGGCGTTGCGTCCCAGCAGCTCGGCGGCCAGCCGCCGCAGTTCGAGGTGGCCATCCCCGAGCAATCCCACCATGGCATCCTCGACCGCGTCGTTCCAGAGCCGACCCGCCCCGCTCATCGCCGCGCTGCGGGCTCGGGGCTCCGCCTTGGCGTCCAAGGCCAGGGCGATCAGCCGCGGCCGTGCCGCATCGCCACGCCGCTCGAGCGCGTCGAGCGCGAGCAGTCGCCACTCGTGTTCGGGCTGCTCTAGGGAAGCCACGAGTTCGTCGTCCGTGCCCATGGCACGCTTCGCCCAGCGATCGAGCGGCGCGAGCGGCATGGCCGGATGCTCCTCGGTTCCCGACCAGCTCAGGCGGAGGATGCGGCCCTCCTTGCCTTCGGCGTGCGAACCCCCTCGCGTCCGCAGGTCGGCGACGTAGATGGCGCCATCGGGCCCCACGACCGCCTGGACCGGCTGGAAGAGACCGTCGACCTTGCCGTCGAGGAGCGTGAACTGCTCGACCACGGCGAACGTCGCCCCCTGACGAACGACCTTGTAGGCCCGCACGTTTTTCTGGAACGAGTCCGGGTAGAGGAGAAGCCCTTGGAAGAACGCGGGAAAGCGGTCGCTGTCGTAGCGGGCCAGTCCGGCGGGGCCGCCACGCCCCGTCTTGACGAGGCATGGCATCCGCCCCGCCTTCTCTCCCGAAACGCTGCCCCGGTGATGATCGGGGGTGCAACAATGGACACCATCCAGGAGTCGCCATCCGTAATCGGCCTCCTCCTGGATGTGGAGCAGCCGACAGCCCTGGAACTTCGAGCCGTCCTCGTTGTCGTTGTCGATGTGAAACATGTTGCCGAAGTCGTCGAAGATCACGTCGCGATACGGATTGCGAAACCCGTTGGCGAACAGGCCGAGCCGCGTGCCGTCGGGCCGCATCTGCCAGACGCCACCATTGCGGAAGAGGTCGATCCGCGTGCCATCCGCCCCCTCGGCGTGGCTGTCCTCGTCGCCGCAGGTCACGTAGATCCAGTTGTCGAGCGAGCGGGACAATCCCGACGTCTGGTGTTGGTGCCATGCGGCCAAGCCCTGCACGAGCCGCTCCTGCACGTCGAAGGGCCCTTGTGGCATGCTCCGCTTGCGACGGATGACGCTGCCGCGGGTAGTGAAGTAGAGCCACTCGCCCACGCGGAGCAGCGAGGGCGGCATGAAGAGGTCGTCCATCAGCGTTTCCGACCGGTCCCACCGGCCATCGCCGTTCGTGTCACGCAGGACGGCGAGCGGATCGGGCGTGGAGCTCATCCACCGGATCATCGTCCGCGTGGTTCCGTCGCGATACGTGATTGTTTCCGGGGCGTTTCTCGCACTGCCCACCCAGCGGATCCAGAGCAGAGAGCCATCCGCCTCGAACCGCATGGCCAAGGGATTGATGACGTCGGGCTCGCGGGCGGCGATCTCGACCCGGACCCCTGCGGGCACCTTGTAACCCGCGAGATCGGGATCGTTTTTTCCCGCATCGACCATGCCCTTCAGGCCGGCCGGCGGGGGGCGAATGGTCGACTCAGGCTTGCGGACCTCTTCCGGAAGAGGCTTCTCGTCCGCATGCGTGGGGCCGGTGAAGCCGATCACGCACAGGCCGAGGAGGCAGGCCATGCGGGCCAGGAAAACCGTCTTCATGATGCAGTTCCGAGAGTCGGATTCGATTCACCGCCCGAGACACGCGACGTCTCTGTTTTCAACCAGCACTTTAGCATCCCCGGGGGGGGCGCGACACCGCGAGCGGCGTTGGCTGGAATCAGACCGGCGTGCAGCGGCCGCCCTGGCGCGGGATACTTTCGGGTGATCACGCACCGCCCCCCGGACTCACTCGCATGGACGGCGCTCGCGACCTGCAGCCCCTCGAACCGCTGGCGGCCGGCCTGGCCGGCCTGCTCGACCAGATCGAGGCCGTGCAGTGCTGGATCAAGGATCGGCAGGGCCGCTATGCCTGGGTGAACCGCGGCTTCCTGCTGAACTACGCCCTCGAGCGGGCGGAGCAGGTCGTCGGACGCACCGATTACGACCTCTCGCCGCATCACCTCGCCGATCAGTACCGGCTCGACGACGAACGGGCGCTGGAAGGCGAGACGGTCGACGGCCGGATCGAGCTCGTGGGCCGCTTCGACCGCACCGCCGTCTGGTCGCTGACCACGAAGAGGCCGCTGAGTGACGCCCGCGGCAGGATCGTGGGCACGCTGGGGATGACGCGGGTGGTCGATGCCGACGCCGTGCATGCGGGCGACGCCGACGCGGCCCTCGGCCTGGTGCTCGTCCACATGCGGAAAAACTTCGCCGCGCCGCTTGCCAACGCCGAGCTGGCGCGGATCGCCGGCCGCTCCGTGCGGGCCTTCGAACGGATGTTTCGCCGGCACATGCAGGCGACGCCGCAGCAGTTCCTGCGGCGGCTGCGTCTGCGGCTGGCCTGCCGCGAGCTGACGACCACCCGCCGCCCGCTCGCCGCCATCAGCGCGGCCCACGGCTTTTGCGACCAGAGCCACTTCGTCCGCGAGTTCCGCCGCGAGTACGGCCTGTCGCCGGGCGAGTACCGCAAGCAGCAGAGCGGCGGGGCAGCCCCCGAGTTGCCGCCGAGACACTGGTTGCCGCCGAAACGCGGGGGGCCGTCGAAACGCGGGGGGCCGCCGAAACGCTGACGGCCCGCCGGGCGAGACCGCTCCCACGATCGCTACGCCGCCGGCCCCGGCCAGCCAGGCTGCCAGGTGTCTTCCATCCGCGGGTAGCGGTGCCGCAGGGCGATGTATTCCTCGACCATACCCCTGATCCGGGGCTGCAGGCGGGCCTGGTAGGCAGGGTCGGAAATCGGCGCCAGCGGCAGCAGGTAGAAATGCCAGGTCGGCTTCCGCGCGGCGCTGTGGTACCCCATGTGCAGCGTCCGCCGCGGGGTCTCCATGCCGGCGTTGTAGCCGCGATGGATGAGGTTGTTGTTGTAGAGCAGGGCGTGGCCGGCGGGAATCTTCACGGGGATCCCGCCCGGCATCGCCGCGTCGACGGGAGCGTAGTGCTTCGATCCGGCGAATGCCGCATCCTCCGCCGGGGTGTTGGGCCGCCGGTGGCTGCCGGGCACCACCCACAGGCTCTGCTCCTCGTAGAGCGGCAGGTTGATCTGCACGCTGTTGTGCGGCCAGGCCGGCGAAAACAGCTCGTCGCGGATTTCGTCCGGCGGAATCTGGATCACGTCGCGGTGCCAGCCGAGGTTGTAGGTGACGCCCGGGTTCGTCGCGAAGATCGACGCGTTGTTGATGATCGGGTGCGGCCCGAGCAGCTCTTCCACGATCTCGAGCATGGCAGGGATGTGGTAGGCGTGCAGGATCGACGTGGCCCGGGGGGTGCCGAGCATGTGGATGTAGTACTGCTTCGCGCGGGTTCCGAACGACTCGAGCGGATCGCCGAGGTGCTGCATCGACGAGCAGGCCACCTCGTTCGCGGCCGTCCGTGTGGTCGGGTCGAGCAATTCGGCCATCAGGCGGCGGAAGTCCTCGACCTCGGCGTCGGTGAGCACCCGCTCGAGCACGAATCCATCGCGGGCGAACTGCTCCTGTCTCGGGGTCATGTCGAGCCTCCTGAAGGGGAATGGACGGGGGGAACCGTGATCCGTCGGCCGCTGGCCGCCGACTCGAGGGCCGCCTCGAGGACGGCGATCACCCGCAGGCCGTCGGAGAAATCGGGATGGACGGCCGCGCCCGTGTGGACGGCGGTGACGAAGTCGGCGACGGCATGGACGAACGTGTGCTCGTAGCCGATCGTGTGTCCCGGTGGCCACCACCGCCCGATGTACGGATGGCAGGCCTCGGTGACGAGGATCGTGCGGAAACCGCGGGCATGCTCTGGATCGCTCCGCGAGTAGAACTCCAGCTCGTTCATCCGCTCCAGGTCGAAGGCCAGGCTGCCCTCGCTGCCGTAGATCTCGAAGCGGTTGCGATTCTTGCGGCCGGCGGCGAAGCGGGTGGCCTCGAAGGAGCCGACCGCGCCGTCGGCGAACTGCACGTGCAGGAGCGCGGCGTCTTCCACGGTCACCGCGCCGCGGGCCGCGGTGGCCGTTCCGGTGCCGGCGGAGAAGGTGGCTGCTCCGGCGCCCGGCAGCGGCCGCTCGCCGATGAACCGCGCGGTCAGGCAGGAGACGGTCTCGATCCTCCCCACGAGGAAGTGGGCCAGGTCGATGCTGTGCGAGTTGAGGTCGCCGTGCGGGCCGGAGCCGGCGTGCTCCCGCTGCAGGTGCCAGGTGAGCGGGAACTCGGGGTCGATGATCCAGTCCTGCTGATACGTCGCCCGCCAGTGGAAGATCCGGCCGATCCGGCCCTCGTCGATCAGTCGCTTCGCCAGCTGGATGGCCGGGACGCGGCGGTAGTTGTGATTCACGACATGCCGCACGCCCGCCTGCTGCACGGCCGCGAGCATCGCCTCCGCGTCGGCGCGGTTGAGCGCCAGGGGCTTCTCGCAAAAGACATGCTTCCCCGCCCGGGCCGCCGCGATCGCGACCGGCGCATGCAGCGCCTGCGGCACGCAGACGTCGATCACGTCGACGTCGTCGCGGGCCACGAGCGCCCGCCAGTCGGTCTCCACGCTCTGCCAGCCCCAGCGGCGGGCGAAATCCTCCGCCGCGGTGCGGTCGCGGCCGCAGGCCGCCCGCAGCTCGATCGTTCGCGGCAGGTCGAAGAACCGCGGGGCCTGCAGCCAGGCGTTGGAGTGCGCCCGGCCCATGAAGCTCGTGCCGGCGATGCCGATCCGCAGCGGTGAGACATCAGGCATGGACCGACTCCGCGGCCGCCAGCCGCTTCAGATACGCGATGCTCCGCTCCACCATCTCGTCCTCGCGGCCGAGCCACTGCGGGGCCGGCATGTCCACCTCGAAGGCGAGCAACCCGCGGTAGCCCGTGCGGGTGAGGATGGCCACGATCTTGTCGATTTCGACGAGACCCTCGCCGGCGGCCACGCAGGCGAAGTAGTTCCAGGCACGAACGCTGCGGCCCTTCACGGGCGCGATGTCCTTGACGTGGGTGGCGAGCACGTGCGGGGCGAGCTTCGCGGTCGCTTCGACCGGGTCGTCCTGGACCCGCAGGAAGTTGGCGGTGTCGAGATTGACGCCGAAGAACGGCGAATCGACCTCGGCGATCAGACGCAGGATCTCATCGGCGTCGTAGTCGATGTGGTTTTCGACGGCCAGCGAGACGCCCTCGCCGGCAGCCACCCGCACGGCCTCCTTGAACCATTCACCGAGGATGCGGAGCTGCGGCTCGTGCGGCTCGCGCACGAAACTGAAACTGCTGCCGACCACCCGCATCACGGTCGCACCGATCGCCTTGGCATGGTGGATGTGGCGGATCATGTCGTCCCTGGCCTGCAGGCTGCGGCCCGCCTCCAGCCCGTCGGGATGGCCCCAGGCATAGACGCGGTCG
>DHLZ01000007.1 GCA_002405515.1 Planctomycetaceae bacterium UBA4655 | reverse complement strand
GAGCGGAGGGCAGGGCGG
This sequence comes from Planctomycetaceae bacterium UBA4655, assembly GCA_002405515.1. Lineage (GTDB taxonomy): Bacteria > Planctomycetota > Planctomycetia > Pirellulales > UBA1268 > UBA4655. The sequence goes on along the minus strand of DHLZ01000007.1, from coordinate 3,787 downwards.
GCACCGATCCGCGAAGCGGATTGGTCGCACAGCGAACGTCCGGGCGAGAGGGCACGGGCAGCCCCGAGCCAGCAGAGTTGACCAGCGTTGACCGTGAGGGGCACGGGCAGCCCCGAACCTCCACCCACGAGCAAAAACCGGCGACCGTTTATAGTGTGCCGCCATGAACCGAGAGCATGACGATCGGCCCGCCGTCCGGATCGGCTTCGCCGGCTTCTGGGACGGATTCGATCCAGAGGACAACTTCTTCACGTGGCTCCTCGCCCCCGCGTACCGGCTCGAGATCGTCGAGCGGCCCGACTATCTCATCTACTCGCAGGTGGGCGGCGGGCGGCGAGACCATCTGCGGCACGACTGCACGAGGATCTTCTTCACCGGGGAGCAGATGGCCCCCGACTGGAACACCTGCGACTGGGCATTCACGTTCGAGCACTCCTGCCATCCGAGGCACTTCCGGCTGCCGCTCTGGGCGATCTATTTCGATCCGGCGAGGCTCGTGAAGCCCGAGGGCATCGACCCGACCGCCGTGCTCTCCCGGAAGCCCCGTTTCTGCGGGTTCGTCGTGTCGAACCCGCTCTGCAAGACCCGCAACCGGTTCTTCCACTCGCTCTCGAAGTACAAGCCCATCGACGCCGGTGGCAGGCTGTTCAACAACATCGGCGGACCGGTCGCGGACAAGCACGCTTTCCTCTCCGAGTGCCGATTCACGATCGCGTTCGAGAACGAGTCGCACCCGGGATACACGACGGAGAAGCTCCCCGAGGCGATGCTCGCCGGCTCGATCCCGATCTACTGGGGCGACCCGCTCGTCGGCCGCGACTTCGACACCACGAGTTTCCTCTCGGCACACGACTCGGCCTCGCTCGACGACCTCGTCGATCGGGTCGTCGCCGTCGAGGAGAGCCCCGACCTGCAGCGGCAGCTGCTCCAGCGGCCCTGGTACCGAAGCAACCGGGTCCCGCATGGGGCCGATCCGGCCGCGATTCTCGGACAATTCATGCGGATTTTCAGCACGCCGATCGAGCCGGTGGCCCGCCGGGGCGGCCTCGGCAGGGCCCTCGGCCTCCACCGGATCCCGGCCGAAGCGAACAGCATCCGCAGACGGCTCGTACGCAAGTACCGTAAACTCTGCACCGCCGCATTCCAGTCAGGAGACCAGGCATGACCGCCGAAGGCTACATCACCGACGTCGCTTACATTCCCGGCTTCTACCCCAACATGTCGCCCGTCGCGATGCGGTACGTCGCGTCGCTGAACCGGGTCGCGCCACCGCCGATGGCCGACGGCTTTCGCTACCTGGAGCTCGGCTGCGGGCTCGGACGCTCGCTCACGACCCTCGCCGCCGCCAACCCCAAGGGCCGTTTCGTGGGCGTCGACGTGAATCCGGCCCATACGAAGGTTGTCGAGGAGGAGATCGCAGCCGGCGACCTTTCGAACGCCAGCGTGATCACGGCCGATTTCTCGACCTTGCCCGACGATATCGGCGAATTCGACTTCATCGCCCTGCACGGCGTGTTCAGCTGGGTGTCGCCCGAGGTCCGAGAGGCCGTGCTGCAGATCGCGAAGTCGCGGCTGAAGGCCGGAGGGCTGTTGCTTGTGAGCTACAACGCGATGCCCGGCTGGGCACATCTCCAGCCGATTCGCGGGATTCTGCGTCAGTATGCGGCACTTCGGGCCGGCGACAGCGTGCAGAAGGTCCGCGAAGCGCTCGGGTATCTCGTCTACATGCGTGACAAGCATGGCAAGTACTTCGAGGACAATCCCCGTGCGGCCGCCTACGTCGATGGCATCCTCAAGCAGGACATCCGCTACGTTGCCCACGAATACCTCAACGAGCACTGGACGGCGTTCTACTTCGCCGAAGTGGCCGGTCTCTTCCGCGAAGCCGGCCTGGCGTTCGTCGGCAGCCTGCCGGTGCACACGAACTTCTGGGATCTCTGCGTTCGGCCGGAGTTCCAGGAGCTTTTTCGCACGACGAACGACCGTCTCGTGACCGAGTCGCACAAGGACTTCTGCGCGAACACCGCCTTCCGTTGGGATCTCTACGCGAAGGCACCCCGGCTGATGCCGACGGTGAATGACCGGCTCCGCGAGATCGACGACCTTCACTTCCGGCTCGCGAGGCCCGGAATCACGGTGCCCTACCAGGTCAACCTCGGTGTCGTGACATCGACCGTCCAGGGCCCGCTCTACCAGTCTCTGCTCGGGATGCTCGCCCAGGGCAGCATGCGGCTCTCCGAGATCCTCGCATCACCACAGGTGAGCGGAACCGCTCCAGCGGACCTCGCGAAGGCGGTTGACGCGGGGGTCGCGATGGGCCTGTTCGACGTCACGGCCGGCCCGGTGAGGCCGGCGGCTGCGCGGGCTCCCGAGGCCGTCCGCGTCGTCCTGCCGTTCAACGCCGCCATTCTCCGCACCGATTCGCTCGGCGGCAGGCCGCTGGCGCTGGCGAGCACGTCGAGCGGCACCGGACACGCGCTCGGGGATTTCGATGCGGCCATCCTCGACGAGCTTGCGACACGGGGCCGCCATGGCGTGGCGGAGCGGGTCGAGACGCGGCTGGCCGGGAGCGGACGTTCGCTTCAGCAGAACGGGCAGGCCGTGACCGACGCCGCCGCCCGCCGACAACTCGTCAGCGATGCCTGCGATGCTTTCATCATGACGGGCCTGCCCCAGCTCGAGGCCCTCGGCATCGTGACGAAGGCCTGATTTGCCACCGACGAAAGGAGTCGCCATGCATCCCAGACATGCTTCCCGCACCGCCGTCGTGACCGCCTTGGCGGCTTGCCTCGCCGGTGGAACGCCCGCCGTCGCCCAGCTCACCGCCGGCGGGAGCGAGCTTCAGACCGTCGTCGCCGCGAGGCAGACGCTCGACCAGTTCTCTGGGCTCGCGGTCGAGGCGATTCCCGCGAACATGCTTTCGTCCGCCGAGGGAATCGCGATCTTCCCCAACATGATCAAGGGAGGATTCATTCTCGGCGCCAACTTCGGCAAGGGCGTGCTCCATGTCCGCAACGCCGACCGCACGTGGAGCCCGCCGGTGATGGTGACGTGCGGCGGCGGCAGCATCGGATTCCAGGCGGGTGTGCAGGCGGCCGACATCGTGCTCGTCTTCGCGACGCCGCAGAGCCTCCGCGGGATCATGAACGGCCAGAAGGTCACGCTCGGCGCCGACGCCTCGGTGGCGCTCGGCCCGGTCGGCCGACAGGCCAACGCCGGCACCGACGCGCGGCTCGGCGCGGAGATCTATTCGTACGCCCGCAGCCGCGGCCTCTTTCTCGGCGTATCGCTCAACGGCGCGGACATCTCGATCGACAACAACGCCAACTCCATGCTCTACGGTCGTTTCGGCGTCACGCCCGCCGACGTCTTCTCCAACCGCGAACTCGCGGTGCATTCGGAGGTGCAGCAACTCATCAACGACCTCAACGCCCGGTCGGACCAGGCCGCCCGCGTCCGCCCGGTGTCCACTCCCCAGCCGCCCGCGGCGACGCCGACGGCGCTGCTTCCCACAGGGCCGGCTCCCGCGGCCCCCACCCGCATCGTCCCAATACCGTCGGCGCCGATTCCTGCCCCCCAGCCCGCGACGGTGCCACTCACGCCGATCACACCCTCGCCCCCCGCACCGCTCCCGCCGAACGTCACGAATCCCCCGCTTGTCCCGATCTCGCCGTCCCGGTGAAGACCGTGAGGGGCTGCCCGTGCCCAGGAGCCGGCGTATGCCGACAAGCGAAGCAAGGATTGCGGAGCGAAGTCGGCATCCGAGTGAGCGGAGGGCATGGATGCC
>DHLZ01000203.1 GCA_002405515.1 Planctomycetaceae bacterium UBA4655 | reverse complement strand
TTTGACTGACATATTCTCACGCGATGCCTAACGGTCCGTGAAAAACGGACTGCTGGGTCACATGGAGGCGACCCCCGCGATCGCAGCCCCGTGCAAAACGAGGTTTTGCACCTGGAAGAAGTTCATGGACGGCCTTTTTGCAGGGTCGGCCTTTTTGCAGGGTTGGCTCAGTGGCAATCCATCCGGAGTTGGCCGCAGAGCAATGTCAACGCTTGGTTGCTCGCAGCAGCAAGGTCGGAATGCTTCGTTCCCGGCCGCCCCGGCTCACCCGTGGTCGCCGTCGGCCGGCCTCATGGCTTGACTCCCGACCGGTCTGTCGGGGGAGCCTGCGGAGCCGCATCGCCCGGCGCGGGGCTGCGGAGCCAGCCCAGAATATCGGCGACATCCTGGGGAGAGAGGACCCTGGCGAGCGAATTCGGCATCAGCGACACCTCGCTGGCAGAGAGGTCGTCGATGTCCTTCCGGAGCACCGTCTGCGTCTTTCCCTCCTGTTGTTTGAGCGTCACGCTGGAGGCCGTCTCGGCCGCCAGCAGGCCCGTGAACACCTGACCGCCGGTGGTCACCAGTGTGTACGAGGTATATCCGCCCGAAATCTGCGCGCTGGGGGCGAGAATCGACAACAGCAGGGTTTGCTCGGGCTGCTGTGCCTCCGCCGTCAACGACGGCCCAACCACGACGCCGACTCCATGGGCCTGATGGCAGACGCCGCAGTGTTGTTTGTAGAGCGCCGCGCCGCGGACCCGATCCCGCGGGTTGGCCAGGGCCTGCGAATACTCGGCGATCTGTCCGTCGATGTTCGCCACCAGCTTGGCGAATTGGGTGTGGGCTCGCCGGGCGAGCGTCGCGTCGGGATGCCGCTCGAGTGCCGCCCGCTGCATGGCCGTGCACGCCGACGCCGGGAGGGCTCCCGCCTCCAGGGCGTCGACCACGGCCGCCAGCCGGTCGGTGCGGGCGAAACAGGCCTCCAGAATCGCCTCGCGGACGACCGGCGTGGCCGCCTCGAAGCTGCGGATCAGGGCCGCCGTGACGGCGGGGTCGTTTTCGGAGGCGAGCTCCCGCACGGCCGCCAGCCGTGACTCGGGCTCCGCAAGGGGTTCTCCGACCCGCGTCGTGAGACCCGCGATCCGCCGCTCGCGTTCAGCGGCGGTCTCGAGCTTCATCAGCCGCACCAGATCGCGGGCGGCCGCGGCGATGACGGGGTCGGCGCCTTCCGCCGCCGCCCGAACGGCCGCCACCGTCGCCGGCTCGAGACTCACCGCCACGGGCGCGTTGAACGCGTTCCGCAGGCCCTGCCAGGCCGCTTTCCGCAACGACGCGTCAGAACACCGGCCCAGCGCCGCGATCGCCGCCGCGAACTCGTCGGGGGCGCGGCGGGCGGCGATGGCCGTGGCCAGCGGGCCCACGAGCGCATCTGCCTTGCCGATCGAGGCCGGCTGCGACAGCAAGGTGTCGAGCATCCGACCGGCACGGCCCGTGAGCCCCGTCATCACCGCCGCGTCCATCCAGGGCACGTCGCCCGCACGCCGGGCGATTGCCGCCAGCGTGTCGAGCACCTGCGGGTCGTTCAGGCCCCCCACGGCGATCGCCACCCGCCGCATCACGTCGGCGTCGGGATCCTCCACCAAGGCGAAGACCGCCGCGCGGAGCTCCGGGTCCGCAAGCTGCGGCTCGGCGATGGCCACGGCGTGGATCCGGACCGCGGCGTCGGGATGCCGGAGGCCGACGCGAATGTCCTGCGGAGCCGCCATGCCCAGGGATTCGAGCGTGCGGAGGGCGTTGATGGCCGTGGTGCGAACCGCCGTCGGCGTGATCAGGCGGCGGATGGAGGGCACCGCAGCCGCGACATCGCCACGTTCCACGAGCAGCCGGCGGGCGGTCTGCCGGCGCCAGAACCGCTCGCTCGCCAGTTCCTGCACGAGGGCCGGCGTGTCCAGCCCGCTCATGTCGGCCGCGGCCTGCGCGGCCCGCTTCTCGGGCACGATCTTCCAGATCCGCCCGCGGTCCTTGCCGTGGTCGAGTTCATACTGCTGCTGCAAGTAACGCGGAATCGCCGAGTAGTCCTCGATGATCTCGCGGTAAAAGTCCACGACGGCCATGCCGCCGTCCGGGGCATGGGCCAGGGCGATGGCATGGAACCAGACGTCCGTCGACGTGAAGAACTCGCTTTCCGCCTCGGCGGGGATGCGGGTGAACTTCATGGTCCCGTTGTCACGGACGAGCGCCCCGCGGGTGATGATGTTCTGCGACGGCTCGCAGGCGAAGCATTGGCCGGCCAGGCCGGGAAGTGCCGTGTCGTCGTAGAACAACGGGCCGCATAACGAGGTGAAGTAGCCGCTGGCGGCCGATTCCGCGACCCCGTACCGCTGCCGGTAGAACTCGGCAAACTCGGCGTTCTCGGCCCGCTTGGTCCGCCAGGGATGCGGGCGGCTGGTGGGGTAGGCGCGTTCGTCGCGGGTGGCCTTGCGCTGGACGGAGCCGAGCGCATAGTCGGGGTTGCGGACCAACGCCTGCCAGGGGACGGGGGCCGAGAGGATCACGGGCGTCGTCGTGTTGATGACGAGCTTCTCGCCGCGGTCGGTGAACGTGAGGCCGAAGGTCTGGGTGAAGCCCACCAGGGGTTCGATGGCCGAGCCGTCGGCCTTGAAGCGAAAGTCGCACATGGGGAGATCGACCGGCGCCGCGAGCCGGGGCCCGGTGATCCGCCCGCCACCGGCTCCGCTGGCTCCGGCATAGATCCAATCGTCGTGCCCCCACTGCGGCTGACTGACGCCGCGCTCGAAAATGCCGGTCGGGAGCCCTTCAAAGAGCACCTCGCGAATCTCGGCCACGCCGTCGCCGTCGCGATCGGCCAAAAAGATGATCTGCGGGGCGGCGACGGCGATGATGCCGTCGCGGGCGGGGCAGATGCCGTAGCAGCCCGGCAGCCGGTCGGCAAACACGGTCGCCTTGTCCATGCGGCCGTCGCCGTCGGTATCGGCAAGCAGCTTGACGGTGCCGTAGGTCGCCGCGGCGGCTTTTGCCTTGGCCTCCGGACCGGCGGTGATCCGGCGGACCTGCGTGTCCAGCCGGCCGGACTTGTTCAGTTCCTCGATGTCGAACTGCCCTTCCAGGTTGTAGCCGTGGAGTTCGGAGACGAAGAGCCGGCCGCGGGCATCCCAGCACACGCCCGAGGGCTCGTTGATGAGCGGTTCGGCGGCGATCAGTTCGACGGACAGGCCGGCGGGCAGGCGGAAGGTCTGCCGCGACGCGGCCGGCGCGAGCGGCTGCGGTGCGTCGTCGGGCCGGGGGATTTCCCCGCGGCTGGTCGAGCCGGCGGCGATGACCGCGATCAAGATGAACGCAGGCAGCGGGCGACCACGCTCCCGGAACGTGGAGGCCGTGGGCGAGGCAGTGATCATCGGGAGGTTTCCTGCGGACGGCGGGGAACAGCCGAAACATATATCGGCGGGGAACAGACGAATAGTATAAAAGCCGTGGTTCGTGATGAAAGGCAGTGCTTGGTCACCGCGCGGCACGGCCGTGGGCCTCGCGGCGGGTGCGGCACGATCGTTGGCCAGCCAACTGCCCGCCACCTCCCCATGGCAGCCGCGTCGCGGCCATGGCACAATCGCCCGGATGACGGCGCTGGGCCGCGAGCAGCCCGCGTCGCCCGGCATTCATCACGATTCCGGAGGTCTCCATGATGACGCTCTGTCTTCTGCTCCTCGCGGTTTCCGTCGCCGCCGCCGCGGATGCGCCAGCATCGGCCCAGGAGTCTCCGCCGCCGTTGCGGTGGGACGCAATCGAACCCGGCACGGCCCCACGCGAAGGCCTGTTCGCCGGCGGGTATGCCGCCGGAATGCTGCAGCGGCCGGCAGGCCTGACGCTCGATACCTGGTTTCACGACGGTTGGATGCGAATCTACGCGCTGCTGCACCTCGATCGCGTGGTGCCGTGCACGGGAATCGGCCGGGGCGGCGGTCCGGTGTGGATGTTCGGCAGTGACCGCCGGCCGGACTTGCTCGTGCGGACGCAGGTCACCATCCCCGACGAGACGTTTCCGCACCGCGACGTGCCGCTGGCGGCCCGGCAGGTGTTCGATCTCTGCAACGGCCAGGGCATCATCGTCGTCCGGCACGGCAAGATCGTCTTTGAGGACTACCCCGGCATGGACCCCGCCCAGCGGCACCACTGGATGAGCATTTCAAAGTCGGCGCTGAACATGCTGATGGGCAAGCTCGTGATGGAGGGCAAACTCGACCTCACCCGGAAGGTGGAGGACTACGTGCCGGAACTGACGGGCAAGGGCTACGGGAGCTTCACCGTGCAGGAGGTGGCCGACATGGACGCCGACGTGGACATGAACGAGGCCAATTACACCGCCCCGGGGGCGCCATTCTGGAAGTGGGGACGGGCGATCGGCTGGTTCGCCGACGACGGCCAGTGGCCGGGCGGCGTGAAGCAATTGATGCTCGCCATCGAGCGGCAGCCGAGGCCTTCCGACGAGGCGGCGCAGAAGGTGCGGTACACCTCGTCCAACAGCCAGGCGCTGGCATGGATCATAGAAAAGCAGAGCGGCCGGCCGCTGCCGCAGTACTTCGAGGAGAGTATCTGGCGGCATATCGGCGCCGTGGCCGACGCCGCGGTGAGCGTCGATCGCCACGGCGTGCCTTTCGCCGGCGGAGGGCTGTGCTCGACGCTCCGCGACCTGGCCCGCTACGGCACGATCTGGGCCAACCGCGGCGTCGCGCCCGATGGCACGCGGGTATTCGCCGAAGCATGGCTCCAGGAGAATACCTCCGGCAAGGGCCTGCTCATCATGCGGGACTACCACTACCACAACCATTCGTATTCCAAGGATGGAGCGATCGTCCACCAAGGCCACTCGGGGCAGATGCTGTGGGTGCATCCCGGGCACGGGACGATCGTGGCATGCTTCGGCTCAAACACGGAGCCGACGGGCCAGAAGCGATGGTCCTCGCGAGCGTTGTTGCTCATGGCGGAGGCCATCGACCGTGAACTGGCCGCGGTCGAGGGAATCCACTCATCCGCGGCCCCGGCGGCGGATCGCTAGCCTTCGAGCAAAAGTAGCTCGAGGACCATCGAAACGGATCAGGCGGGTCATCGTTCGGCGATCGCTTCCGCCAGCTTCTCCGGTGGCAGCGTCATCGCGCGGGCGAAGCCGGCGACGAGCCGGGCCGACGTCGGCTCGATCGCGACGATCGAGAAGTCGCCCAGCTGGAAGAGCATCGAGGAATCGGGGAACTTCGCGAGGTAGGCGGCCTTCAGGGCGGCGTGGTCGGGATGCTCCGAAGGCACGAACTCCGCGACGGCGGGAATCGACACCCGGGCGACCGCCTGCGGCGGCGTCTCCTCCGACTCCGCGGCCGTGACCATGAGGCAGACCTCAGGCGACACATGCATGTCGCGGGTGTGGGCCGCGAGCCGGCTCACATGCACGACAAACCGCAGCCGGCCCGCGTCGAGATGCGCCGCGAAGGGCACCATCGAGACGAACGGCCGCCCCTCGTGGAGCGTGCCGACCGCGGCGAGCGACCGTTCGACGAGCAGTTGGCGGAGGATGTCGCAGACCGAGTCTTTCATGGACGCATGAGCATACCCTGCGGCACTCACGGAAGCCCGAGCCGCAGGTTTCCCCGCAGAACGTGTCTGAAAATTCCGGAAGCCCGAGGGGCAAGCCGAGCGGGGAGTCGAGGCTTGCGCCGTGGGTCAACTTTACGTTCGCCCAAAACCCTCCGCACCGGTCGGGATGAAAAAACATCCCGGTTTGCGGGGCCACCTCAACGCTCCTCTCGGCTCGCGCCTCGGGCTTCCGGAGCGAGTGGCTTCTTCGCGTTGGAAGGCCAACCAGCAGAACAGGCCTTACCAGGCGGTCCTGCCGGAGGCAGGACGCTTCACAGGGATGTGAAGCCCGGATGCGTAGCATCCGTCGCAAACCGGAGGTTTGCAGGAGTTCGCAGGCCAGGATGGCCTGGGAACGACCAAGCATCATGCACTTCGCCTTACCCGGCGGTCCTGCCGGAGGCAGGACGCTACGCAGGGATGTGAAGCCCGGATGCGTAGCATACGACGCAAACCGGAGGATTGCAGGAG
>DHLZ01000274.1 GCA_002405515.1 Planctomycetaceae bacterium UBA4655 | reverse complement strand
CGTGCGTCCGTACGGGGTACCTGTTCGCCTGCAGGGAAACTTGCGCCTCGGGCTTCCGTACGGGGCACCTGTTCGCCTGCAGGGAAACTCGCGCCTCGGGCTTCCGTGAAAGTCACAGGCCGAGTTGCCCGCAGAACAATGTCGACTACTTGATGCTCCCGGTAGTAACTCGCCCCCAGGTAATTCGAGAACATCACGTGGTATGGCACTGAGCTCGCAGGATCTGCCAGGACCCGTGCCAGCATCGACCCGATGCTCGGCATCTGGCGCCCGGCGACGACATTCTTGCTGGGATAGAGCGAGCTGTCGTCGTGGTTGACGTTCTTCGATTCGATGGAGCGGATCACGGCCGAGCCGAAAAACGCCCGGCGGCTTAGCTGGTGGTCGAGGGCGTGGGCCCGACTCGCGGAACGGTCGGCGGGATCGATCGATCTCGCTGGGATACCAGACTCCTTTGGAAGGCTTCCGCGACCGTCACATGCCACCGACCGGAGGCGACTATTGCACGCCTCCATCACAGACTCCCAATCAGCCTTTTCTAACCCAGCATGGGATACTACTTACCCGGGATTCGAGATGTTTTCGAAACTTTACCTTCCAGATGTTTCGACGTAGATACCCGGGCTGAGTGAGGGGGAGATCGGGGGACGGAGCCGATTTCCCTGGCATCCTGAGAAATGACGTGAGATGGCAACCAGGGAAATCAACTCCCGCTCCCGATTTCCCCGGATGCCGACGCGGGTGTTGGCCGATCTGTTCGGGCGGCTGGCGATCGCGGTTGGGGCGGGGATCGACCTGCGGCGGGCATGGGCGACGGAGATCGAGAGGCTGCCCGGCCGATGGCGACCTGGAATGGAGGAGGTGGCCCGAGGGCTCGCCGGAGGCGACGGGCTCGCGGCGTCACTGCGGGCCGCCGGCGGGGCGTTTCCGGCGGTCGTGAGCAGCATCGTCGAGGTGGGGGACCGCACCGGCCGCGAGCCGGAGGTCTTCCGCAGCCTCGCCACGGCGCTCGCGGAATCGGACCGGGCGGCGCGGCAGCTGCGAGCCGCCCTGGTGAAGCCGGCGATCCAGCTGCTCGCTACGGCCGCCGCCGTGGGAGTGCTCATCGTCGTGTCGGGCTCGATCGGCGATATCGGCGGCCGACCCGTCGATATCCTGGGCCTGGGGCTGAAGGGCTGGGCGGGGCTCGTGCGGTATCTCGCCATGCTTGCGGTGCTGCTCGGCATCGCGCTGGCAGCGGTGCCGCTCGCCGCGCGGAGCTGGCGCGATCGCGGCATCGTGCGACGACTGGCTGCATGGCTGCCCGGCATCGGGCCGGCGCTCGTGGCCGGCGAGGCGGCGGCGTGGTGCCGGGCGGCGGCCATGGCCGGGCATGCGGGGCTCGATGCGGGCAGGCTCGTGGAACTCGCCGCCGGCGCCGCGCCGGGTCTGCGAATCTCCGCGGCCGAGATCGAGTCGCGGCTCCGGGCCGGCGACACCCTCGACGCCGCGCTCGCCGCGAGCGGCCGGCTGCCAAACCGCGTGATCGAGGCGGTGGGCGTGGGCGAACTCACCGGCACCACGCCCGAGACGCTCGACCGACTGGCCCCCCGGCTCGAAGACGAGGCCCGCGCGGGGCTGGCCGCCGCCGTGACGATGGCCGGCTGGGCCGTCTGGGCCGCGGTGGCCCTGCTCATCGCCCTGGTCGTCGTGCGGTTCTTCTCGTTTTACGCGGGACTCATCGGGGACATCGCGAACGGGAGATGATTTCCGGCCGCCGCGCACGGTGCGTTGCCAGCGGTCGCAGGTGATCCGCCGTGTCGTCCGGAAGATGATTTGACAGCGGTGATTTGACAGCGATGGCTCGGCGTTGGTCGAGTTCGACTCCACCGGGCGACGCCGACGAAAGAAATGCCTTCGCTCAGGCAACGGCCGCGGTTACGCCGCTGAGTGAACGCGACCGGCGGAAACGTCGCAGCTGCCAGACACAGCACATCGCCGCTGCTCCCGCCGCGTAGGCCAGTTGGTCCGGCTCGGGGGCGGCATGGATCGTGGGATGACGGCTGCCCGCTGTCGAAGCGACAGGCTTCTCTTCGCCGCTGGAGTCCCTGAAGTCCTTGGCCCTGCTGGTCAGCGTCCACGCATAATCGAGGAGGGTGCCAGCCGAAAGGACGAGGCCTTGGGTCATGATCGGTGTCGACGGGACGCCGACAGGAGTCGAGACGGTGGAGTCGATCCATGCCACTGGCTGCTCGAACGCAGGCGACGCCATGAACGACAGATCCGAGAGCGTCGTGGTCACTCCGTCCGTGCACCTGGCCTCCTGGCAATCCGAGACCGTGGAGACGGTGCCGACGGTCACGGCGGGTGCACTGATGGAGATCGTTCCCGCACCGACGGGCTGGGAGAGCATGATGACGAGCGAGATCACAGAGACAGCGGTTGCGACGGCAAAGGAGTTGAAGACTCGCATGAACTGATCCTTGTCAGGCGGGAAGGCGGCGGGGGGAGGGAAGGTGAAACCGGCGGGACGACGAACCGACCTCATTTAACGCAAGTGGCGTGCCAATCAACGCCCCCTCGGCTCTCACCGTGGTACCCCACGCCCAGAAAACCGCTTTTCCAGACGTTTAACGGCGATTCGCTGATTTCCCGCTGCAGAAGCGGGCACATCGCCCCTGTCCGAAGCGGGGCATTTCACTCCAGGCACCACGCATGCTGCCTGGTGCGAATGACAGCAGCAACACACACGTTACCTGAGCTGTACGCCTCGGCAACAGTCGCGTTGCTGTCGCGGAACACCTCAGCAACAGCTGCGTTGCTCGTGTGTTGATTCGGCAGCCGATTCCGACCTTCAGTTCGTCCGGACAACTGCGGTCAAGCCTTGCCCGCATGGCAGCCGTGCGGCTCGGCATTTCCTGCAACTGAGGGTTGAAGGCTCGTCGAGCTTCGGATCCTAGTCTCCTGAAAAACGAACAGGGGCAACGCACGCGTTGCCCCCTGCTCGCGGGAGCGCAGATAGCTTACAATTGTTAAATAATCGGAAGAGCTTCATGCGACACAAGCTCCCCGCCCGACTCCGGGCCTCACCAAAGACTTTGCACCTAGGCAACCCATGTCGGAGCGCCACCGTTTCCAGCTTGAAAGGATGCTCGAAAGCCGGCTGTTCGTCGTTCGGCCGCGGATGGCCGCGATGCTGCGTTTTTTTGTCGAGGAATCGCTCCGGAACGGCGGGGCCGCCATCAACCAGCGGCTGATCGCAACCCACGCCCTCGGCCTACCCAGCGATTTTCGCCCGACGAAGAGCGCCTACGTTCGCACGCATGTCACGCGGCTCCGGAAGGCGCTCGATGACTACTACGCCTCTGTCGGCCGTGATGACCCGATCGTTTTCGGCATCACTCCCGGACCCTACCGGCTCGTCGTCGCCGAGGCCCGGCCTGTCGTCGGAACCCGTGCCGATTCGACGCTCGCCGACACCAGGCTGGAAAAACCCTCCGTGGTCGTCATCGAGCCCGACGACGAACGCTGCCGCGACATCGAAAAAGGGCTTGGCCGCGAGGTGGCCTCGCGGCTCGTGATGCGGCTCGTGGACAGCCCATTCGTGCGGGCCTCCGGGCCGCTTCTCCGCAGCCGACTCGCGGAGAAAATGCTCACAGGCCAGGTCGCGGCCGCCCGTTGGGGCTACGAGTACCTCTGCGACGCCACGCTCAGCCAGGCCGACGACGAGGGCATCGATTGCAAGGCGAGCGTCATGGGCGTGCCGATCGTCCGACAGATCCTCGACGAGGGCACGACGATCCGCAGACGTCAGGGCGAGCCGCTGGCCGAATCCGTTGCCAACTGGCTCTTTCACCGCATCAGCGAGGTCTTCATGCAACTCCGCATCGACTCCGGCTCCGCGGTGGTGCAGGTCGATGGCGAAATCGGGCCTACTTCACGCGGGCGAGCTTCATGATCCGGCCGGCGACGTTCCAGTCCTGCACGTAGAGGTTGCCGGCAGCGTCCCAGGAGGATCCGTGCGTGCCGCTGAAGATCCCTTCGACCCACTGGCTCTGCGGAATGTTGAAGTTCATCCGCTTGCCGGGGTCGGGATTGTGTCCGAGCACCGCGATGATGGTGTTGCTCTTGTCGAGAATGACGAGCCGGCCGTGGAGATCGGGAACCGAGACGTAGTCTCCCTGGACGGCGACCGAGGTCGGCATGCCGAGACCGGTGATGACCTCGTCGATGTAGTTGCCCTCGAGGTCGTAGTGCAGCAGCCGGCCCTTGGGCTGGTGGTTGCGGTCGCAGATGAGCAGCCGTGGCGGGTCGTAGCGGGTGTCGAGCGTCATGCCGTGCGCGGTGTTGAACTCCTTGAGGCCGTTGCCCTTGGTGCCGAAGTGCGCGAGGTACTTGCCGGTCTTGTCGTACTTGAAGATGCGGTTGCTGGCGTAGCCGTCCGACAGGAAGATGTCGCCGTTGGGGGCGACGGTGATCGCGGTCGGCGACCACTTGCCGATCTTGAGGCCCGATTCCGCCGGAATGCCGAGCGAGAGGACGACGGCCCCCGTCACGGCGTGGACCTTGATCCCCTCGCCGGCGACGTTGCGGGCGCCGTAGAGGTATTCGTCGTCGCCCTCGGCGCGGATCTCGATGTCGTGCCAGTTGGTGTATTTGTCGCCGAGAAAGCGGCGGGCGACTTTCCCATCCGGCGTGAAGACGAAGATCCCGAGGCTGGAACTGGTGTAGATGTTGCCCGACTTGTCGACGCAGACGCCGCCGTGGGTCGAGCCGATCTGCGACTTGCCGTCCTCGCCGAGCCCCCAGCCGGGGACGGTGTCGAAGGTCATCGCGCCGGCACCCATGCGGACGGGCTGGGGCAGGTCCGCGGCCGCGGCCTGGGCCACCAGCAGCACTGCGATCGCGAACGACACCAGAGATTTTCGAGACACCATGCCGAAGGCTCCAAGGAGAAACGGGGCGAGCACGAGACCCGCGAGCAGGATATCCCGTCCGCCAGCCCGCTCGCAACCGCCGTGAGCAAGGAATATCGGGGACGGGAGCCGATTCTTCGGTTGTCGGTTGCACCCGGCGGGCAGGTTGGCAGCATGCCCGGCATGCCAAGAACGGCACGCCAAAAACGAAACGCATGTACACCTCTGGCCTGACCTGGGCTGCCGCGTGCTCAACCGGGCGGTTGGGCGGGCGGCGATACTCCAATCGGCGGCTGCGTATGCGGCGTTCGAAAAGGCTGCTCGCCGAGACCTGCGAGGCGGTGCCGATGCGACTGCTGACGTTTTGCCTGATGCCGAATCATTGGCATGTTGTGCTCTGGCGGCGGACAGCCAACCGGGCCGGGCGGATCCGCGGGCGAGGGGACCCTTCGCGGAGCGGATGCGTTCACGCCCCGGTGATCGGCCGCGACGCGCAGGGCTCGCGGCCCACGAGCAGGCTCGTCATGCCCAGGTCGGCGAGGAGGTTCGCGCCGGTGAAATCCCGGGCGGCGTCGGAGAGGAGAAACACCGCGGCGATGATGTGCACGCTCGCGATCTGCACGATCGCGGCACCGGCCGGTCGCTGGGCCACCATCCGCCGGGCCACGAACTGGCTGAGGAAGAAGGCGCCCTTGAGGTCGATGTCGATGACGCGGTCCCATTCCTCCTCGGTCACTTCCAACACCGGCTTCACGAAATTGACGCCCGCGTTGTTGACGAGACCGTCAATGCGGCCAAACCGGGAAACCGTGGCCGTGCACAGCCGCTCGAGATCCTCGAGGCTCCGCCGCGTCGCGGTCTGCGAGCACCATCTTCGCGCCGCCGGCGGCGCATCCCCGCGCGATCGCCCTGCCCAGCCCCCGCGCATCAAGTAGTTGACATTATTCTGCGGGCAACCCGGCCTGCGGCCTTTCACGGAAGCCCGAGGCGCGAGCCAAGAGGAGAGTTGACGATGTGCAGAAA
>DHLZ01000160.1:556-12135 GCA_002405515.1 Planctomycetaceae bacterium UBA4655 | reverse complement strand
AGCGGCGACGGCTGCCTGCCGGCGGAGTCAGCCGGTGGCATTCTCACCACGGGGCGCTTGCGCCAGGTGACGGAGCCAGAGGCCGAGCAGAAGACGCTGCTCCAGCGGCTCGGGTTGACCCTTCCCAGGCGGCTCAAACGACTCGACAACCCCGCGCAAATGTAGTGAAGACTTTGACCCAAGATTCGCGTGAACCCCGGGCTTTACGCTCCCAGGTGCGTAACTTGGGCTAGAATGCGAGGATTCAAGTTCGCCGGAGCTCTTCCACCATGACCACCCCCCCCTCTCCCCTGCCCCGCACGCTCGCCGAGCTCCGCGCGAGCGGCTGGCAGAGTCGCCCGGTGAAGGAGGAAGTTCGGGAGAACTTCCTCCGCCTGCTCGCTTCGGGCGAGGAGCTTTTTCCCGGGATCATCGGCTACGACGACACGGTCATCCCGGAGATCGACATCGCCCTGCTCGCCGGCCACGACATGCTCTTCCTCGGGGAGAAGGGGCAGGCCAAGAGCCGGCTCATGCGATTGCTCGCGAGGTTTCTCGATCCGCACCTGCCCTATCTCGATTCGCCGCGGATCCCGTTCCACGACGACCCCTCCGCGCCGATCAGCCGCGAGGGGAGGCGGATCGTGGCCGAGATGGATCCCGCGGAGATCAAGATCGCCTGGTGGCCCCGCGAGGAGCGGTATGCCGAACGGCTCGCGCCCGGCACGAAGTTCGCCGACATCATCGGCGAGATCGACCCGGCGAAGCTCGCCGGCGGCACGAGCATGGGGAGCGAGGAGGCCCTCCACTTCGGGCTCATCCCGAGAATGCACCGGGGCATCTTCGCGATGAACGAGCTGCCGGAGCTCGACGAGCTCGTGCAGGTCGGCCTCTTCAACATTCTCGAGGAGCGGGACGTCCAGATCCGCGGCTATCCCGTCAAGTTCGACATCGACGTCATGCTCCTCTTCTCGGCCAACCCCTCCACCTTCAACCGCTCGGGCAAGGTGATCCCTCAGCTGAAGGACCGCATCGGTGCCGTGATCCATACCCACTACCCAAGGGAGCGGGAGCTCGGCATGGAAATGACCGCGCAGGAAGCGGGCATCGACCTCGGCGGCGACTGGCCGGTGGTCGTCCCGCCGTTCATGCGGGAAGTGCTCGAAGAGATCACGATCCAGGCCCGCAAGAGCCCGTTCGTGGACCAGCAGTCGGGCGTGAGCGCCCGCTTCTCGATCGCCAACTACGAGACCGCGATCGCGAGCGCCCGCCACCGGGCCGTGCGGCTCGGCGAGAAGCCGGCCGTGCCGCGGATCAGCGACCTGGGCCACCTCTACACCTCGAGCCTCGGCAAGCTCGAGCTCGACCTGATGGGGAGCCACCAGATGACGGAGCGGCAGGTGCTCGACGCCGTCGTCGCGCAGGCGATCGCCACGGTCTTTGGCGAGTACGTGGACCGGCACGGGCTCGACGAGATCGCGAAGGTGTTCGGCGAGGGGGTGAGGATCGAGGTGGGCGACATGGTTCCCTCCGCCGACTACCGCGGCATCGTCTCGGAGATTCCCGCGATCTGGGACCGGGCCTTCGAGGTGAACGCCTCGGCCGACGTGGCCGTGCGGGCGAGCTGCATCGAGTTCGTCCTCGCCGGCCTCTACGCCACCGAGCGGATCAGCCGGATCCAGGAGTTCGGCCGCACGGTCTACGACACCCGCGGATTCCGCTGAGCCCAGTGTTGAGCAAACCCAGGCTCGATCGACCGCCATTTCAAGCGAACGCCGACCTCACGCAAACGTCGTCTGCCGGTCGAATGCGATGCGGCATCCGTCGGGCAGTTCGACGGTCCAGCGGCCATCAGTCGGAATCTCTGCCGTGCGATCCCGGTATCGACCGTCCGGCCCCAGCGCGAGCCACTCGATCGTCCGCAGAGCCGGATCGACGAGCAGGTAGTGCGCCACGCCCCTGGCCTCGAACAGGTCCCGCTTGGCGGTGCGGTCTTTTTCAGCCGTCGAGTCGCCGAGCACCTCGATCGCGAGGGTCGGCGGCGATTCGAGATGGCGGCCTGGCTGCCGGCCGCAGACGACCATCACGTCGGGCCGCACGACCGTGTCGTCTTCCACGATCCAGTCGAGCCCCGCGTAGCTCGCACAGTCGCACCGCTGCTCCTGCACGGCCGCTTCGATCTGGAACACGAGCTTGGCCACCGCCCGCTCGTGCGGGCCGAGCGGCGACGGGCTCATGGCCACCGCCGTGCCGTTCCAAAGCTCCCACTCTCCCTGCCACCGGCAGTAGTCGGCGAACGTGTATCGCGGTTGGAAGCGAGATGCCGTTGACGTAAGCGGAAGTGTACAAAAAACCATGCTTTCGATCAAACGATGCTGCCGATCACGCCGCCGGCGCGACCACGTCGATCTTCGCCGCGAGGATGAAGTCGTTTTCGGAGAGGCCGCCGATGGCGTGCGTGTAGATCTCGACCCAGACGTTGCGGTAGCCCTCGAGGTGCAGGTCGGGATGGTGCTTTTCCTCCTCGGCGACCCGCGCGACCTCGCCGAGGAACTGCATCGCCTGGCGGAAATGCTTCAGCCGCCAGTCCTTGCGGATCCGCTCGCCGTCGTGGGAGAGCCGCCAGCCGGAGAGCTTGGCAAGCTGCGATTCGGCCTCGGCGAGGGAATACTTCGGCACGCCCCCCTCGCAGGGCACGCAGCGTTTCGCGGTGAGTTCGCAGGCTGATTGCGGCTGTGTCATACGTCGAAATTGTACGCCGGCGGCCCGGGTCGCCTACACTTCAATGAATCGCAGGAGGGCCCGATCGGGAGGAGGTTCCCTTGCCCAGTCGCAAGACGCTTGGCGGCGTCGTTCACCGCTATCAGAAGTACGACCCGGCGAGGATTCCGCCGCCACGGGCTCCCGAGGCCGATCTCGTGAGCCCCGCGATGGAGCACCTGCTCGAGTTCGGCTCGATCGACGAGCTCACCGACGAGCAGCTCGCCGAGGTGGTCGTGCTCGACCCCGAGCAGATCAAGGGGTTTGGCCCGTCGCTCGAGTCGCTGAAGAGGCAGCTCGAGGAGCGGCGGCGGAGGATTCTCGAGCGGTACGAGACCGACCGGGTGAAAAAGCAGGCGAGGAAGGCGGTGAAGGCCGCCGCTGAGCGGGCCGAGCCGCCGGCGGAGCACCGCGAGGCGTTCCACAAGGCGGTCCGCGACGGTCAGCTACGGCAGCTCGAGCGGCTCTGGTACGCGCAAGACGACGACCAGTCGCCGTTCGCGGCTGGAATCGTCGGCATCATGGACCGGCTTGGCGACCAATACCATATCGAGGAGCTCGCGTCGAAGTGGGCCTTCTTCGGCCGCGAGAGCCTGTCGGTGCCGAAGGCGCTCGAGGTGAAGGAGGAGCTCGAGACGATCGAGGCCCTTCTGCGGCAGCTCGAGGAGGCGGGAAAGAACGCGAAGATCTACCTCATCGATCTGGAGGCCCTCAGCCGGTTCGCCGAGCAGCAGGATCTCGAGGAGCTTCAGCGGCTCAAGGAGCAGGTGGATGAGATGGTCGAGCGGCTCGCGGCCGAGCAGGGCCTCTCGAAATCCGCCAAGGGCTACCAGCTCACGCCGAAGGCCATGCGGCTCTTCCAGGGGCGATTGCTCTCGCGGATCTTCTCCGATCTCGCAGCGTCGAAGACCGGCCGGCACGAGCAGGCCGTGACCGGCGACGGCGCCGTCGAGCAGGTGCCCACGCGTCCCTACGAGTTTGGCGACTCGGTGGCCCACATGGACATTCCGGGGTCGCTCCAGAACGCGATGCTGCGGCAGGCGGGCCCCGGGGGCGTCGCGCTGCCGATCCGGCTCGAGGCCCGCGACATCGAGGTCCACCACACCCGCAACACGCCGAAGGCCGCGACCGTCTGCTGCCTCGACATGAGCGGGTCGATGCGGTACGGCGGGCTCCACGTCGCGGTGAAGCGGATGGCGCTGGCGCTCCAGGGGCTCGTGCAGAAGGAGTTTCCCGGCGACTACCTGCAGTTTCTCGAGATGTACTCGTTCGCGAAGCCGCGGGCTTTCTCGGAGCTGACGGCGATGCTGCCCAAGCCCGTGACGATCTTCGACTCGGTCGTGCGGCTGCGGGCCGACATGGCCGATCCCGAGATCTCCGAGAGCGACGTGCCGCCGCACTTCACGAACATCCAGCACGCGCTCGCCCAGTCGCGGAAGCTGCTCGCCCGCCAGGACACGCCGAATCGGCAGGTGATCCTCATCACCGACGGGCTGCCCACGGCGCACTTCGAGGGGAGCCAGCTCTACCTGCTCTACCCGCCGCACCGGCGGACCGAGGAGGCGACCCTCCGCGAGGCGCAGGCCTGCCGGCGCGAGGGGATCGTGATCAACGTCTTCCTGCTCTCGGGCTGGTCGCAGTCGCGTGAGGACGTCCAGTTCGCCTACAGGCTCGCGCGGGCGTCGGAAGGACGCGTCTTCTTCTCGAGCGGCCGCGACCTCGACCGCTTCGTGCTCTGGGACTACCGCGCGAGACGCCGAGCGATCATCGCCTGATGAGGCGGTCGGGCCGCCGGGACGGCTCGCCTCAGCCATCCTCGCCGTCGTATTCGCCGGTGAACCCGGCCTCGATCCAGTCGCCGGTCGAGCCGCGGATCTTCGCGAGCTTCTCGTGCCGCTCGACGAGCGGCCTCCAGAGCGGGCAATCGGGGATCGGTTCGAGCGATCGCGGCAGCTCCACCGGCGTGCCCGAGCCGTCGACCTGCACGAAGGCCATCAGTCCGTCCATCCAAGGGAGCGAGTGCCCCTCGAGCGGCATGCCGACGACGCCCACGGCAAGGTAGCACTGCCGCACGTGGAGCACGGCCGCCCGTATGTCGACGAGCGTGCCGACCGGCACGCTGCGACGGCACTCGAGCGAGAGCACCCGTCGGAGCACGAGGTTGGCCCCTCGCCCCGCCCCGCGGCAGGCGGCGGCATAGGCGGCCTCGAGCGCGTACCGCAGCAGGCTGCCGGCGTAGAGCGTGCCGTAGTGGTTGGCATCGGCGGGCAGCACGAGCCGGTGGCTCGTGGTCTCGAGCGACTGCCCGGCGGTGAACGGCGAGGATTCCATCGGGACCTTTGCAGCCTGGACGTACTCAGCCCGCACGGAGCGCCCGGCCATCGCCGCCATGGTCCGCGGTCGGTATTTCCACCGCCGAGCGGACAGGGCCGAGGGCCGGATCGAGCCGGTCGAGCTCCTCCTTCATCGCGGTCACGGTCTTGCGGATCTGCTCCTCGGTGTGCTTCGCCGTGATGAAGAACCGCAGCCGCGCCGCCGCCTCCTCGACCGCCGGGTAGAGAATCGGCTGCACGTTGATGCCGCGGGAGAAGAGGGCCCGCGAGAGCGCGAGGCTGGCCATGGAGTTGCCGAGGATCACCGGAACGATCGCCGAGCCGCCGGAGGAGCCCGTGTCGAGCCCCGCCTTGCGGCAGAGGTCGAGGAAAAGCGAGGCGTTCGCATGGAGCCTCACCACCCGCTCCGGCTCCCGGTCGAGCAGATCGATCGCGCCGAGCGCCGCGCCCGCAGCCGCGGGGGGCAGGCCGACCGAGTAGACGAAACCGGGGACGGTGTACTTCAGCCACCGCACGAGCGTGCGGGAGCCGGCGATGTAGCCGCCGCAGCTGCCGAAGGCCTTCGAGAGCGTGCCCATCCAGAGATCGACGTCGGCCGGATCGACCCCGAAGTGCTCACCGATGCCGTGGCCGCGGCGGCCCATGACGCCGATCGAGTGCGCCTCATCGACCATGAGGAGCGACTTGTGCCGCTTCGCCAAGGCCACGAATCTCGGCAGCTCGGCGTAGTCGCCGTCCATGCTGTAGATCCCCTCGATCACGAGCAGCACGCGGCGATACTGGCCCCGCAGCTGCGTCAGGAGCGCGTCGGCCGCCTCGACGTCGTTGTGAGGGAATCCACGCCGGCGGGCGCCGGAAAGGATCGCGCCCTGCAGGAGGCTGTTGTGGGAGAGGCTGTCGTGGAGCACGAGGTCGCCCGGGCCCACCACGTGGCCGATCACGGTCTCGTTCGTGGCATGGCCGCCGACGAAGGTGATCGCGTCTTCTGTGCCGACCATCCGCGCGATCGCCCGCTCCAGCTCCTGGTGGATCACCTTCTCGCCCGAGACGAGCCGGCTCGCCGACACGCTCGTGCCGTAGCGGTCGATCGCGGCCTTCGCGGCGGCGGCCACCTCCGGCTCGCCTGACATCCCCAGATAGTTGTAGGTGGCCCAGCTGATCATCTCGCGGCCGCCGATCGTCGTGCGGTCGCTCGTGAGCCCCTCGTGCAGGCTGAAGTAGGGATTCTCGAGGCCAGCAGAACGGACCATTTCGAAGTTTTGCTCGAGGGCCCGCACCTCCGGGAAGAGCGAGATGTCGTGGGCCTCGGGACCGACGTCGAGGAGGGGCCCTCCGGCCCGCGAAACGGTCGGGTCGAGCGCGGAGGGCATGTGCGTCGCGATCGCCTCCGCGACCTCGCGGCAGGTCTCGATCTGCGGGAGGACCTGCTCCGGCAGGCGGCCGCCGAAGGCCTGCTCGAGCGTCGCGATGATCTCCATCCGCTCGAGCGAATCGAGGCCGAGCTCGACGATGTTGGTGTCGGCGGTGAGCTCGCCGACCCGCTCCTTGCCGATTTCCCGCACGGCGTCCATCACGGCCTGCAGCACATGGGGGGCGACGTCGCGACCGACGCCCGCCGTCTCGCCGACCGGCCGGTTGCGGGCCAGCCGCGGGCCGACGGTGGAGGCCCCGTCGGCGGGCTTCTCGGCCGCTGGCCGCCAGGCGACGTGCTCCTCGACGACCTCGAGCGAGCCGTCCTGGAAATGGCGGCGGCAGGCGTGCCGCTGGATTTTGCCGCTCGAGGTCTTCGGAATGCTGTTGGGGCGGACCATCACGAGCGCGTCGATCGCGAGCTCATGTTCCTTGGCGACGGCCGAACGGATCGCCTCGAACGCCGCGGCGATTTCCTCGGAATCCCGCCTGCCACGCTCGAGCTCCGCGACCAAGACCACCCGCTCGCGGCCCTCGACGTCGAGCGAGAAGGCGGCGACGGAGCCCGCCCGCACGACCTCGCTTGCAGTCTCGACGGTGTGCTCGATGTCCTGGGGATAGTGGTTGCGGCCGCGGACGATGATCAGGTCCTTGAGCCGGCCCGTGACGAAAAGCTCGCCGCGGTCGAAGAAGCCGAGATCGCCCGTCCGCATGTAGGGGCCGGGAAAGATTCCGAACTCGTCGCTCTCCGGAGGCATGGCAAGTCGTGCGTGGAAGGTGGCCAGCGTCTCCTCGGGCCGGTTCCAGTAGCCCTGCGCGACGCTCGGCCCGCTCACCCAGATCTCGCCCACCCGCCCCTCGGGCAGAGGCCGGAACGATTCGGCGTCGGCGATCACGACCGCCTGCCCATCGACCTGCCTGCCGCTGCCGACGAGCCGCCGCTGCGAGTCAGATCCACCCGCTGCGACCTCGCCCGTCTCGAGCTTCGCCGGGTCGAAGCCGCGGATGACAGGCTGCTCGAACTTCATGCCGCCGGTCACCATGAGCGTGCTTTCGGCGAGCCCGTAGCACGGGTAGAACGCCTCCCGACGGAATCCGCAGGGGCCGAACGCCTCGCAGAAGGCGTCGATCGTCTCGGCCCTCACCGGCTCCGCGCCGTTGAAGGCCAGCGACCAGCTCGAGAGGTCGAGATCCTTCCGCTGCTCCGGCGGGATCTTCCGCACGCACAGCTCGTAGGCGAAGTTGGGGCCGCCGCTGATCGATGCGCCGTACTTCGAGATCGCCTGGAGCCACCGCACCGGCTTCTGCAGGAACGCCACCGGCGACATGATCACGTTGAACTTGCCGCTGTAGAGCGGCACCATGATCCCGCCGATGAGCCCCATGTCGTGGAAGCTCGGCAGCCAGAAGACGCCCGACTGGCTCCGGGTGATCTCGAATGCCTGCACGATCCTCAGCGAGTTGTGGAGGAGATTCGCGTGCGACAGCATCACCCCCTTCGGCGTGCCGGTCGAGCCGCTCGTGTACTGGAGGAAGGCGAGTGTCTCGCCGTCGATGTCGGGCCGCTCCCAGCGGCCGGCGAGGTTTTCGTCGATCTCGCTCGTGACCTGCCAGACCACCTTCTCGAGGCTCGGGGCGGTGGCGCGGATGGCGTCGAACCGGTCGAGAACGTCGCGGGTGGTCAGGGCGGCGGCCGCTTTCGCGTCGTTGGCGATCGCCTCGATCCGCTCGACTGACCGGTTTTTCCGCGGCGGGTAGGCCGGCACCGCGACGGCTCCCCCGTAGAGGCAGCCCATGAAGGCGGCGATGAAGTCGATGCCCGACGGGTAGAGCAGCAGGACCCGCTTCCCCCGCATCCCCGACGCCGCCAGCCAGCTCCCGATGGCCTGGGCCTTCCGGTCGAGCTCGGCATAGGTGATGTTGAGTTCTTCCACCTCCCCGTCAACGAGGAACGTGAAGGCCCGGTCGTCGGGACGGTAGGTCGCCCGCTGCCGCAGGAGATCGACGATCGTCGGTGCGAAGGAGCCTTCGGCGAGTGCGTTTTGGATCACGATACGTGGAGGCTCCGCCCGTCCTTGCTCACTCCCCGCCGGCCCCAGTGGAAACATCCCCATTGAGTTCGGCAGGTGGCTCACGGTCGGGAAAATTGTAGCGGCCAAACCGCTACAAACGACAGAATCGCGTCGCTTCCCGCACGAAATACCCCCCTGATGAGCGTCATGCGGAAGGATTTCGTGGGCCGCCAGCCCCGCGGCCGCCGACGAAATCCGGCGGTTCAGGCAAACCCGCGGCCGCTGGCCTGCTCGGCGCGGGGGCCAAAATTGCCGCGCAAGCCTCCGATCACGTCCCAGCGGTCGCGACGGCGGACCTCGATGTCGCCCTGCTGGTTGATCCGCACGAGGCAGGTGTCGGTGAGGCCCGCCTCGCGAAGCTCGACGGGGCTCACCTCCGATGGCTCGAGCATGCTCATGAGCGTCTTGCCGTTCATCTCGATGAACTTCATGGATGCGGTCCCGTGAGGCGTCGGAAGGTGTGGTGCAGTTCGACGAACCGGTCTGGTGGAATCTCCTCGGCACGGATGCCGGCCGCGAAACCCATCTCTTCGAAGAGGGCGTCGACCGCCGCCTTCGCCGAGGGATTCTGCTTGCCGCCGGCCACGCGCACAAGCACTCCCTTGAGGGCCTTGCGGCGGTGGCAGAAGACCTCCCGCACGAACGTCTGGAATCCCGGCAGATCCTCGATTCGTTTCCGTCGCTCTCGATCAAGGTCGACCCGCAGGATCGCAGAATCGACCTTCGGTCGCGGCCAGAACACGCTCGGGGGCAGGGTTCGTTCGATCGTGGCCGTGCACTGGGCCTGCATCCAGACCGACAGCCCGCTGTAGTCGCCCGTGCAGGGCACGGCGGCGATCCGTTCGGCCATTTCCTTCTGCACGGTGACCACGGCCCGGTCGAACGGCCGCTCGGCCGCGAGCAGGTTGGAGATCACCGGCGTCGCGACACAGTAGGGCAGGTTCGCCACGAGCAGGAAGCGGCCCGATGGCGAAGCCGCGCGGGCCCGGTCGATCGCCGCGAGAACCTCCGGGGCGATCGCGTGCTTCCGCGCGAGCACGTCTCCCTCCACGAGTTCGACGTTGTCGGCCTCGATGAGCGAGTCACGTGCGAGCTGCGCCAGCCGCGGGTCGATCTCGGCCGCGACCACCCGTGCGGCGAGCGGGGCGAGCCTCGCCGTGAGCGATCCGGTGCCGCAGCCGACCTCGAGGACGACGTCGTCGGCGCGGATCGCCGCCGCCGCGATCAGCACGTCGAGGATGTTGAGATCGACGAGAAAGTTCTGGCCACGTCTGGGATCGAGGGTGAAGCCGACCTCGGAGAACCATTTCCGCAGGTAGGCGGCGGTCTGTCGCGGGGGGGAGCCGGCGGCGGTCATGGCCGGCCTCCCACGAGCAGCCTCACCTGCCGCTCCACGAGCTTGGCGAGCATGTCGGTCTCGAGGTTGACCTCGTCGCCGACTTCCAGTCGTCCGAGCGTGGTCGCGGCGAGCGTGTGAGGGATGAGGGCGACGGTGAACGAGCGGTCGCCCACCTCGCAGAGCGTGAGGCTCACGCCGTCGATCGCGATCGATCCCTTCGGCACCAGATGCGGCAGCAGGGTCGTCGGCGGTTCGAACCGGCAGGTGACCCACTCCCCCTGCTCTTCCCTCGCGGCGAGCCGCCCGATCCCGTCGACGTGGCCGCTCACGAGATGCCCCCCGAGCCGGTCGGAGAGCCGCATCGCCCGCTCGAGGTTGACGCGGCTGCCGACCGCAAGGCGGCCGAGCGTCGTTCGCGAGAGCGTCTCTGGGCCTGCCTGAAACTGCACGATCGGCCCCGCGATGGCGACGACCGAAAGGCAGCAGCCGCTCACGCAGACGCTCTCCCCGATGGACGCTTCCGCCGCGATTTGTGGGGCATCGACGCCGATTCTGACCCCGGGAGGCTCCGGGTTCAGAAGTGACACTCGGCCCTGGCTTTCTACGAGTCCGGTGAACATGGTGCCCTCAGTGTACCGAGCGGCCTGCAAGCCGGGGCGTCGGCCGCTTGCATGACCGTCGTCCGCGGTCACAATGGCGACCAAATCGCATCCGTCCGCCTCCCCGCCAACCGAAAGGCTCATGCATGTCCACGATCGTCGATATCCAGGCCCGCCAGATTCTCGACAGCCGCGGCAATCCCACGATCGAGGTCGATGTCAGCCTCGCCGGAGGCGCCTTCGGCCGCGCGGCGGTTCCATCGGGGGCGAGCACCGGCGCCCACGAGGCCTGGGAGAAGCGGGACGGCGACAAGAACGTCTACCTCGGCAAGGGCGTGCTCGAGGCCGTGGAGCACGTGAACACCGACATCGCCGAGGAGCTCGAGGGCTGCGACGCGCTCGACCAGACGGCGATCGACGAGCGGATGATCGAGCTCGACGGCACTCCCAACAAGAAGAAGCTCGGCGCCAACGCCATCCTCGGCGTCTCGCTCGCCACGGCCCACGCGGCCGCCGAGCACTGCGGCCTGCCGCTCTACCGCTACCTCGGGGGCGCGGCCGCCCGGCTCCTGCCCGCCCCGATGATGAACATCATCAACGGCGGCGCACACGCCGACAATCCGCTCGACGTGCAGGAGTTCATGGTGATGCCCGTCGGCTTCGACGCCTTCGACGACGCCCTGCGGGCCGGCGTGGAGACCTTCCACGCACTCAAGAAGGTGCTCAAGGACAAGAAGCTCGCGACCGCGGTCGGCGACGAGGGGGGATTCGCCCCGCACATCGGCACCTGCGAGGAGGCCCTCGAGGTGATCCTTTCGGCCATCTCGGCGGCGGGCTACAAGCCGGGCAGCGAGATCGCGATCGCCCTCGACGTGGCGGCGACGGAGCTGTTCAACGCGACGACCGGCTCGTACACGATCGAGGGCCGCTCGCTCGACTCGGCCGGCATGGTGGCGTTTCTCGAGGGGCTCGCCCGCAAGTACCCGATCATCTCGATCGAGGACGGCTGCTCCGAGGACGACTGGCGGGGCTGGAAGCTCCTCTCCGACGCGCTCGGCGACCGGGTGCAGCTCGTCGGCGACGACCT
>DHLZ01000160.1:0-339 GCA_002405515.1 Planctomycetaceae bacterium UBA4655 | reverse complement strand
AACCAGATCGGCACGCTCACCGAGACGATCGCCGCCGTCCAGCTCGCCCATGTCAACGGCTACACCTCGATCGCGAGCCACCGCAGCGGCGAGACGGAGGACGCCACGATCGCCGACCTCGCCGTCGGCCTCTCCACCGGCCAGATCAAGACCGGCAGCGCCTCCCGCAGCGACCGCGTCGCGAAGTACAACCAGCTGCTGCGGATCCAGGAGTCGCTCGGCGACGGCGGCCTCTACGCCGGCCGCCAGGTCCGCGACCGCTGGAGCGGCGTGGCCTGATCGCCGTCGCCGTCATGCTCGTGCGGAGGCCCGTCATGCAATCCTGTTCGGCACGGCGAG
>DHLZ01000079.1:55084-66204 GCA_002405515.1 Planctomycetaceae bacterium UBA4655 | reverse complement strand
CCCTCTCGGCTCGCGCCTCGGGCGTCCGGGCATTTCCAGCAAACGCCTGCAGGGCAACTCGCGCCTCGGGCTTCCGGGCATTTCCAGCAAACGCCTGCAGGGAAACTCGCGCCTCGGGCTTCCGTGGAACCGTGGTGGCGATCAGTCAGCCAAAAACCGCCGTCCACTACATCGTTCTCGGGGTGGTGTCGCTCGTGAATCGCACGTCGGGATCGCTGCGTGCCGCCCTCGTGGCCGGCGTGCTCGCTGGGGTTGGCGGCACGGCTTGGGGCCAGGTGTCGATCGTGGAGCGGTTCGACATCGAGGGCGTCGTCGAGGCGGCGGTCGGCGGCCGGCTGACGGTTCGTGACGCGGCAGGCAAGCGACACGAGATTCGCGTGCAGGCGAAGGACGAGAATGGCGTGCCGCTCGCCGACGGCCGTCGGCTCGCCTTCCCGGCCGACGTGCGGGTGACCGGCGGATTCGACGTCGCCAAGCTCAAGCCGGGGCAGGTGGTGACCTTCTCCGGGCGGCTGAACCGGCTCGGCAAGTCCGAGGGTGAGTTGGCGGCGATCACGCTCATCGACGCCGCCGGCGCCACGATCGGCGTGACCATGCCGGACGAGCCCGAGAAGGCGGCGGAGTTCGCCGCCTGCACGGTCATCGCGGCGGTGAAGACGGCTGCCAAGGGCCGGATCGTCGTCGAACTCCCGCAGGACAAGGCCTTTCATCGCAAGACGGTGCTCGCGTTCAAGGTGGCCGAAGACGCCGCCACGCGGCTGGAAAGCGGCGATCTCAAGCGGATCGAGGCGGGGGCCACGGTGACGCGGCTGGAGGCCGTGCGGCTCAGCAGCGGCGACATCGTGGCCAAGACGCTCATGGTGGAGGCGGCCGCGGCCGCGGTCGTCAAAGAGAAGGGGGACGAGAAGCTCGCCAACAAGTACCGCAGCCTGTCCGACGAGCCGAAGAAGGAGCCCCGGCTCGTCCGCTCGGCCCACTTCGCCTTCCTCACCGACGTCTCCGATCGTGAGGCGAAGATCATCCTCGACAAGCTCGAACGCATGGCGGGGCAGCTGGAGAGGTACTTCGGCCGCGGCCCGGCCGGGCCGATCGAGGGCTTCATCGTCCGCGACCTGGCGGCGTTTCCGCCGGGCACGCTCACCGAGGCCGCCGGCGTCGCCAAGATCCGCGAGGGGGCCGGGGTGTGCTTCAATCTCCGGCTCGGCGGCCAGCGGAAGGCGACGCTCTACTCCTGCGCCGACCACGGCGTCATCCAGCACGAGTGCACCCACGGCTTCTGCCACATGACGTTCGGCTCGACCGGGCCGACCTGGCTCGCCGAGGGCGTCGCCGAACTGGGGCAGTACTGGAAGGAGGGGGAGACGGCCGTCGATGTCGAGCCGGGCGTGATGGGGTACCTGCAGAAGGCCCAGCCCAAACGAAGGCTGCTGGAGATCGCGGTGCCGGGGCGGGCATCGGCGGGCACCTGGCAGGACTACGCCTGGCGGTGGGCGCTCTGTCACATGCTGGCCTTCAATCCCAACTACGCCGACCGCTTCAAGCCGCTGGCGATCGCGCTCATGGAGGATCAGCCGGGCGTGTCGTTCGAGTCGGTCTACGGGCCGGTCGCCAAGCAGGTGTCGTTCGAGTACGACCAGTTCCTGCGGCACGTGGGCAACGGCTACCGGGCCGATCTCGCGGCCTGGCCGTGGAGGGCGCGGTTTCGCAAGCTGCAGGCCGGGGGGAGCCTCGGAGCGAAGGTGAAGGCGCGGGCGGGCTGGCAGGCGAGCGGCCTGGAGCTGGCGCAGCCCGGGACGTATGCGTTCGAGGCGGCAGGCACCTGGCAGACGGCGGCCGCCGGCGACCCGTGCACTGCGGCCGGCGACGCGGCGGGCCGGGGCCGGCTCGAGGGGGCGGTTCTCGCGGAGACCGACGCCGGCTTCACGCTCTCCGACCCGTTCGCCCTGGGGGAGAAGGGGACGTTCTCGGCGCCGGCCGCCGGCCGGTTGGTGTTGCGGTGTGCTGATGACTGGACGCAGCTGGGCGACAACGACGGCGAGGTCGAGGTCATTCTGCGCCGGTCGGAAGATTGATCCATCGCTTGGCGATGCTGTGAATCCATTTTTTCTATGGAAGGAAAAAAAGTATCTATTTGTGATCTGCCTCGAATTGAGCCGATACACCCTCCAGGGCTACGGCAAGCATGCCTCCAGCCGCCCACGGCCAGCGTTCCCAGGAGACCTCGCATGTGCGTGCACGGCGTCAAGACGGTTCAGACTCGAAGGCGGTGGCTCGCGACCGCCGCGATCGGCGGCGTGACTGCTGCCGGGCTTCCCGGCGCGGTGGCGGCGACGCCGTCGTCGCTCGCCTCTCCTTCGTCGGTAGCCCCGCCGAAAGACATGAGCCCGCGGGAGGCGGTCGCCTTCCTGCAGGCCGGCAACGAGCGGTTCGCCGCCGGCAAGACGGCCGCACCAAATCGGGACATCGATCGATTGCGGGAGGTGGCCCCGAGGCAGACGCCCTTCGCCGCGTTTCTCGGCTGCGCCGATTCGAGGGTGCCGATCGAGATCGTCTTCGACCAGGGCTTCGGCGACCTGTTCGTCACGAGGATCGCGGGCAACGTGGCCGCGACGGAGAACATCGCGAGCCTCGAGTTCGCGACCGAGGTGCTCGGTGCGAAGGTGCTCTACGTGCTCGGCCACACCTCCTGCGGGGCCGTGTCGGCGGCCGCGAAGGGGGATCCCGTGCCGGGGCAGATCTCGGCGCTCTTCCAGCACATCCGGCCGGCCGTGCGGGCCGCCCGGGGCGACGTCGCCCGAGCCGTGCTGGAAAACGTGCGGATCCAGGCCCAGACGCTCGTCGAGGGGTCGACCGTGATCTCGTCGCTCGTTTCCTCTGGGAAGCTGGTCGTCGCAGGCGGTATCTTCGACCTTCAGTCGGGCCGCGTCGAGCCCGTCGACCTCGCGGTCGCGGGGCCGTGAGGGCCTGGCCCGCCGCCCGAACCGCGCCGCACGATCTGCATGGACTGGCTCAACTACCACCACCTGCTCTACTTCTGGACCGTCGCCCGGGAGCAGAGCGTCTCGAAGGCGGCCGCCATGCTCCATGTGGCCCAGCCGACCGTGAGCGCGCAGGTCAGGTCGCTCGAGCGGT
The DNA here is from genome assembly GCA_002405515.1 of Planctomycetaceae bacterium UBA4655. Classification (GTDB taxonomy): domain Bacteria; phylum Planctomycetota; class Planctomycetia; order Pirellulales; family UBA1268; genus UBA4655. The sequence goes on along the minus strand of DHLZ01000079.1, from coordinate 63,072 downwards.
CGCTGGGGCAGAAGCTCTTCGAGCGGCAGGGTCGTCAACTTCGACTGACCTCCGACGGCGAGAAAGTCTTCCGCTACGCCGACGAGATCTTCACGCTCGGCCGCGAGCTGCTCCAGACGGTGAAGGGTGAGCCGCAGGCGGCGCCGAAGAGGTTTCGCGTCGGGGTCTCCGACGCCCTGCCCAAGCTGACGACCTACCGGCTGCTCGAGCCGGCGCTCGCGATGCAGCCGGCCTTCCGGCTCCACGTGCGGATCGACAAGACCGAGAGGCTGCTCGGCGAGCTTGCCGTCCACGCCGTCGATCTCGTCGTCGCCGACGCGCCGATGATGCCGTCGCTCAAGGTGCGGGCCTTCAGCCACCTGCTCGGCGAGACGACCGTCTCGATCTTCGGGACCGCGACGCTGGCCCGCGACGCGAGGAAAAAGTTCCCCGGTTCGCTCCACGGGGCCCCGATGCTGCTGCAAACGAACAACACCGCCGTGCGTCAGTCGCTCGACCAGTGGTTCGACGTCCACGGCATCCAGCCGAGGGTCGTCGGAGAGGTCGAGGACATGGCGATGCTGCAGACGCTCGGCGAGCACGGGCTTGGCCTCTTCGCGGCGCCGACCGTGGTTCGCCGCGAGATCTGCCGCCGCTACAAGGTCGCCTGGGTCGGCGAACTCGACCGCGTGCGGGAGCGGTTCTACGGTATTTCCGTCGAGCGTCGGATCACCCACCCGGCCGTGCGGCTCATCGCCGACCAGGCGAAGCGCCGGCTGTTCACCTGAAGAGCGACTCACCTGAAGGAGCGACGAAGCATGAGCTACGGATTGCGGAATCTCGACACCCTCGAGGCGGAGGCGATCCACGTGATCCGCGAGGTGGCGGCCGGGTTCGAGAACCCCGTGCTCCTCTATTCGATCGGCAAGGACTCGATGTGCATGCTGCACGTCGCCCGCAAGGCCTTCGCGCCCGGGCCGGTGCCCTTTCCGCTGCTCCACATCGACACGACCTGGAACTTCGGCGAGATGATCACCTTCCGCGACCGCTACTGCGCCGAGCACGGCCTCAAGCTGATGGTGCACGTCAACGAGCGGGCGATCGCATCGGGGATGAACCCGTTCGACTACCCGAGCAGCGTCTACACGCCCACCATGAACACCCACTCGCTCGTCGAGTCGCTCACGATGCATCGCTTCGACGCGGCGCTCGGCGGCGGCCGCCGCGACGAGGAGAAGTCGCGGGCGAAGGAACGCGTTTTCTCCTTCCGCGACTCGCACCACCAGTGGAACCCGAAGAACCAGCGGCCGGAGCTCTGGAGCCTCTACAACACCCGGATCAATCGCGGCGAGAACATCCGCGTCTTCCCGCTCTCGAACTGGACCGAACTCGACGTCTGGCAGTACATCCACCGCGAGCGGATCCCGCTCGTCTCGCTCTACTTCGCGGCGGAGCGGCCCGTGGTCGAACGCGAAGGCCAGTGGATCATGGTGGACGACGAGCGGTTTCGCCTGAAGCCGGGGGAGACGCCCGTGATGAAGCGGGTGAGGTTTCGCACGATGGGCGACTATCCCCTGACGGCGGCCCACGAATCGACCGCCACGACCGTGCCGGAGGTGATCACGGAGATGCTCCTGGCGAACACGAGCGAGCGGCAGGGGCGGCTGATCGACAAGGACGAGGCCGGCTCGATGGAGAAGAAGAAGCGGGAAGGCTACTTCTGAGCGGCGCGGCCGCCGCATGCCATGCACGACATCGACCTCATCCTCACGCTCACCGGCGGCCTCGCCGCAGCCCTCGTGCTCGGCTTCATCACGCAGCAGCTGAGGCTGTCGCCGATCGTGGGCTATCTCCTCGCGGGCGTCGTCGTCGGTCCGGCGACGCCCGGATTCCAGGCCGACCGCGGGCTCGCCGAGCAGCTGGCGGAGATCGGCGTGATCCTGCTGATGTTCGGCGTGGGGCTCCATTTTCATTTCCGGGAGCTGCTCGCCGTGCGACGGGTGGCCGTGCCGGGGGCGCTCGTGCAGAGCGGCGTGGCGACCCTCCTCGGGGCGCTCGCCGGCCGGTTTTTGGGCTGGGAGTGGCCGACGGCGGTGATCTTCGGCGGGGCTGTCGCGGTCGCGAGCACCGTTGTGCTCATCCGCGTGCTCTCCGACAACAACGACCTCCACACGCGGGCCGGCCACATCGCGGTCGGCTGGCTCGTCGTCGAGGACCTGCTGACGGTGGTGGCGCTCGTCGTGCTGCCCGCGGTGGCGGGACCGGAAGAAGCGGTGCCGGGCGGGATCGCCGCCGCGGTCGCCGTCGCAGCGGTGAAGATGACGGCCCTCGTGGCGATGACCGTCGTCGTCGGTGGCCGGGTCATCCCGTGGGTGATGGAGCGGGTCGCGGCCACGCGGTCGCGGGAGCTCTTCACGCTGGCCGTGCTCGTGATCGCGCTGGGGATCGCCGTCGGCTCGGCGAAAATCTTCGGCGTGTCGATGGCGCTGGGCGCGTTTCTCGCCGGCATGGTGGTGGGCCGCAGCGAGTTCAGCCTCAGGGCCGCCTCCGACGCCCTGCCGATGCGGGACGCGTTCGCGGTGCTCTTCTTCGTGTCGGTGGGGATGCTCTTCGACCCGTTCGCGGCGATGCGGTCGCCGTGGGCGACCGCGCTGGCCCTCGCGATCGTGCTCGTGGGCAAGCCGCTCGCCGCGATCGCGATCGTGCTCGGCCTCGGCTATCCGCGGCGGGTCGCGCTGCCGGTGGCGGTGGCGCTCGCCCAGATCGGCGAGTTCTCGTTCATTCTCGCCTCCCTCGGATCGCAGCTCGGGGTGATGCCGGCCGACGCCGTCAACACGCTCGTGGCGACGGCGATCGTGTCGATCACCCTCAATCCGCTGCTCTACCGGTCGATCGACCTGTTCGACCGCTGGCTGGGCCAGCTGCTGCCGGCGGCCGCCATGCCCGACGAGGAGCAGCCTGCCGACGAGCAGGCGCCGAGCCGGCGGGCGATCGTCGTCGGCTACGGGCCCGTCGGCGAGACCGTCACGGAGCTCCTGCTCGACAACGGGATCGAACCGACGGTGATCGAGCTGAATCTCGACACGGTCCGCAGGCTCCAGGTCTTCGACGTTCGTGCGATCTACGGCGACGCCAGCCGGCCCGAGGTGCTCGTGGAGGCGGGCGTGGCCCGGGCGGCCAACCTCATCCTCACCTCGGGGGCGGGGAGCCTCGACGAGGAGATCATTCGCCGGGCGAAGGAAATCAACCCCGGCATCCACGTCCTCGCCCGAACGCAGTACGTTCGCGAGCTGCCGAAGCTGCAGCGGGCGGGCGCCGAGGACGTGTTTGCGGCGGAGGGGGAGGTGGCCCTCGCCTTCGCCGTGAGGATCCTGGAACGGCTGGGAGCCGGCGGCGAGCAGATCGACCGCGAGCGGCAGCGGGTGGAGGCGATGTTTCGAAGCGGGTAGTTCTCATCCGAGCAACCCGGTCGGGCCGACCCATGGAAATCTTGGCGAGGGCGTCGTCCGTGTTTGATCAACCCAGCCCGAGGCCAAACCCAAATGGAAATTTGGTTTTCGTCGGCGACTCCGCCACAGTGATCGAACCGTTGCCCTGAAGCGTGGCGGCTCCGATCCAGGCGTTCGTGCCGTTCCACTGGAGTCGACGAACCGTATTCTGGGTCGAGTTCGTCGAACCAAGTGCCGCAAAGACCTCGGCCCGAGCGTTGTTTTTGCCGTCCGTGTCCACCACGGCCACTGATAGCGGGGCGTTGGCTCCGAGGGCCGACGGCGCTTTCAGGGTAGACATTCCGACGAAGTAATCCGGCCCACCCGTCGGTTGCCATCCGGAAGTGATCGATCTGGCTTCTCGGGTAAACCCGTTCCCGAGCGTAAGAGCCGTATCGATGTCACCCTGGATGCCTCCGACAACGAGGCTGTTGGCGAGCACACGGAAATTGGCCATTCCCATAGCCGATGCCCCGATGACGAGCTCGGGCGCGAGGGTGGGATGGCCTCCTACCATCGTCACGACGCCATCGATATCCCCGGCAGCAAGTGACGCACCGTTGTAGAAAACATTTTGGCTGTAGCCACGCGGCGCAGGCCCGTTCGCCACAACGCTCGTGATCCCGAACCTGTTCAACAAGGTGAACGCGCCCGTCGCAAACGTGTAGGCCTGAACGAACGATGGCTGCCTCGCCACTGCTCTCGAGGGAAGCGAACCCGTGCCGTTTGTGGTCGCGATCACGATATCGTCGGTGACCGCGGCTGAAAAATCCCCGGTGGTCACACCGGTGATGCGCTCTGCGAGTGTCTGTGTCGCGGCGGGCGCGGGGGAAATCGTCGGCTGCAAGCCCCGGTCGGCGACGGTCACTTCGAAGACCGCGACGAGGTTCGTCGAAGCCACGATCAGTTCGGCAACGGCATTGCCTGAACCGGCGGTCTCGCTGCGAACATTCCCCAGCGTGACGAGGAAACCATTCGTGTAGGTCGCTCCAAAGACCGACGAAACGTTGATGGAAGCTGATTGCCACGTGCCCGCGGGGTTGCCGTTGTGGATGGTGATGACCCGGGCTGCGTCGCCGAACGTGGCGTTCATCGATGCCGGTGCGGTGCCCGGCGCGGTGACCAAATCAGCGTAGCCGTCTCCGTCGAGATCGCCGTGGGCGACGCGAAGACCTCCTTGGAATCGGTTCACGAAGGCGTTCGCCGAGGTTGAAGGGACGCCGGCGGCGATGATCGCCGCCGCGATCTGTACGGAACCGGGATCGGCCAACGGAGCGGCAGTCGGATTCGAGGCGTCGTAGAGACGAGCAGCGGGCAGCGTGGCAGACCCGATGACGAACGTGCCGCCAGCGGCTGGAAGGCTTCCTGACGACAGATTCAAAATCACGCCCGTCCCCTGCAGTTGCCCGGTGGTGACGGTTCGCACCACGTTGGAGCCCGCGGCAGCGGATCCCGGAGTGAGCACGATGCTCGTGTTTTTGAGCGCGGCAAGCGATGCCGCGAAGCCCCTGGACAATCCGGTGACTCTGATTTGATTCTGATTGATGACTGTGTAGGCAAATTCGCGGGCCCAGGTGGCCGGCCCTTCGCCTGCCACGGCGAGCACCGGCGCTTCCATTCGCTGCACCGCGGTTGAGAAAGGCGACGTGTTCCCGGGAGTGGTGCCGCTCACCTGCGTGGCGGTGGCCGTGATCCAGTTTCCGGCGGGCACTCGCGATGAATCAATTTCGATGATCGCAAGAGTGTTGCCTGCGACGAGCGTACCCGCGATCGCCGGCTTGCTCGGCGTGACGGCCGCACCGGGCTGCGCCGGCGTGTCGCCGACGTACGTCCGTCCTTCAAAGCCGTTCGGGTCCGCCGGGAAAATGGACCGCTCGTCGGCGACGGTGTTGTCGAAGAGTTGGACGTAGTAATTGCCGGCCGCCCGCACGTACACATGAACCCGCAGCTTGCCGTCGGTCGCGTCGTCCACGACGCGGAGGATGGAGGGTGCCATCTGCCCGCCGTTGCCGCCGGCAGTAAGAGCGATGCCGTCGCCGACGACGGTTTTCACGCCGGCGACGCTCGTGTCAACGTAGCCGTTGAGGTAGATCGAGTTCGAAAGAATCGTGTTGGCCTGGGCCGCGGCACCCTTGATCTCGATGCCGTGCAAGGCGTTGCCGGTGATCGTGTTGGCCACCGTGTTCGCCTTCGAAGCATCAGAGGTCCACCCGACCATCAGGTTGCTTCCCTCGACGAGGATGCCGTTGCCGACGCGAGAGGTCTTGTTGCCGTTGTTGCGGATCGTGTTGCCGACGATGGTCGTGCCGGCAAGGTCACCAACCGACGCCGCAATACCGTTTCGTTCAGCGAGCCTGCCGTTGCGGTAGATCTTGTTGCCGAGCGTCGCGCGCGGGTCTCCCCCGATCAGCAGCTTCGACAAAGAGCCGCCTGCCGCGTTGAGAGAGATACCATTGAGAAGATTGAAGGCGACCTTGTTTTGCTGGATCGTCGTGCCCGTGTAGGTGCCCTTGTTGACCTCGATGCCGTTCAGCCGGTTCCCGCGAACCGTCGTGCCGTCGGCCAGCGTGCCGATGAAGTTGCCGCCGATCGTCAGGCTCGTGGCGCCGCTCGCCGCCAGATCGATGCCGTTCTCGTTGTTGAGCCCGATCTCGTTGAACGAGCCAATCGTCGTGCCGGGGTACGTGCCGGTGCCGATGAAGACGCCGTCCTGGGTGTTGGCGTAGATCGAGTTGCCGAACTTCGTGGCGTCGCCGCCGATCAGCAGGCTCGAGATCGTGCCGCCGGCCGCGTTGAGGTTGATGCCGTTGCCGAGGTTGCCGGTCACGAGCGTGCCGGATGTCGTCGTGTCGTCGATCTTCGACGAGATCGTCACCGCCGTGTTGCCGCCGGAAAGCGCGACGGCGGAGACCGTCCGCACCTCCCAGCCGCCGGTCGTGGCCGACTTGAGCGCCACCGCCTGGCCGACCGCGAAGAAGCTCCGCTGGTCGCCCGCGACCGTCACCTGCGTGCCGCCGGCGGCGACCGTGTAGTTGATGGCCGGCGAACCGATCTGGTTGCCCTGGATCACGGTACCGGTGTACGTCCCGGCGTCGGCCTCGATCCCGTCGGAGCCGTTGCCGTAGATCGCGTTGCCCTGGCTCGTCGTCGTGGTCTTGTCACCGCCGATCGTAAGGCTCGTGATCGAGCCGCCGGCCGGCGCGAGGCTGATGCCGTCCTGCGCGTTGAAGGCAATCGTGTTGGTGCGGATCGTCGTGCCGGTGTACGTGCCGTTGTTGAAGACCATGCCGTGTTGCTTGTTGCTTGTGATCTCGATGTTGCTCAGCGTGGATTGGGTCGAGTTGCCCAGGAACACGATGCCGCTGCCCGCGAAGTTCTTGACCTCGGTTCCGGTCGCCGTGATCGACACCTTGTTGACGCCGCCGTAGATCGTCAGGCCGTCGGCGAACGGGGTCGCCGTTCCTCCAGCTCGCGGCGTGGTGCCATCGAGCTTCACCGAATCGGAGGCAGTGGTACTCGCGGCGGCCTTGAGAGCAATTCCCGCGAGCGCTACCGCGTTGCCCGCCTTGCCGCGGAAGTACACGTCCTTCGTCGCATCCAACGTGAGCGTGTAGCCGCCGTTGACCGTCTTCTTGAAGTCGATGTCGCCTCCCGATGTCTGCGTCGCATTTGCAGTCAGCACGACGTCGCCGCTGAAGATCTGGTCGCCCGCGGTGGTGAACGCACCACCATTGAGGTCAACGGTGCTCGCGTCGCACTGGGCAAACGAGCCGATGTCGACCGCCCCGAGGAAGTCCACCAGACCGGATGTCTTGACGGCGTAGTTACCCGACAGCTTCTGTTGGAAAGTGATCGTGCCAGTGCCGGCGTGGAACACGGTCGCGTCCTTGATCACGACGTCGTCGTTATACGTCTGGGCTCCCTGCGTGCGAATGCTGGGCTGCGCGCAGGAACTCGGGGTGATCCACACCTGCGTCGTGCCGCCGGTATTTGTCGTCAGCGACAGCAGTTGCTGTGTCTTGCCCACGTAGTCCTCGCCGCCGTTGCCGAACTCCGAACTCCCGCCCGTGTTCACCGTCAGCGCCCGATACGTCGTGTCATACGAGTCGACCGTGCTGAAAAACGCGATCCGGCCGTTGTTCTTGCTCGCCAGCGTCGTGTCGGCCTTGAGTACATATGCGTCCTCGAACACTTGGTCGTTCACGGTCGTGATGGCGCTGCTGGCGACGATGGTCGTGCCGCCTGCGTTGGTTGTCAGGCTCGTGAGGGGCGTGCCGCCTCCGACCACGCCGCCGAACGTGGTGGCTCCCGTCGAGTTCGCGTTCAGGCTTTGGGCGCCGTTCACCGTGCCCTTGAAATCGATGTTCCCGGTGCCGGTGGAGACGATGGTGGTTCCTGCCAGCGTCGTCGCCTTGTCGACCGTGAACGCCGAGTTGGTCGTCGTGTAGGTTCCGTTGAGGGTCACCGTGTCGTCGTTGTAGGTCTGAGCACCCGTCGTCGTCACGCTCTTCAGGCTCGCCG
>DHLZ01000079.1:50792-54933 GCA_002405515.1 Planctomycetaceae bacterium UBA4655 | reverse complement strand
GCCGCCGGCGTTGGTTGTCAGGCTCGCCAGCGCCTCCGTCCCGCCGACCACGCCGCCGAAGGTGGTCGTGCCGGAGGAGTTGACCGTCAAGGCCGCGGCTGGGGTCGTGGCCAGCGTCGCGCGAAGATTGTCGAGAAGGCCCGCAGGGCCAGGCCCAGACCCCGGATCGAAAGAGGCCAGGATGTAGGCGATATTGGGGTCGGAAACCGTCAGCGTTACGAAAGAGCTTTCGGGAATCGCGGGCGGATAGGTCGCCGATCCCAATAAGTTACCAGCGGCGTCGTAGGCTTCCATGTAGGCGTTTTGGTCAAGAGAGTCGTTCGCCGCGAAATCGAGCGACACTTCGGCGACCGAAGACGCAAACGCCGCCTTGAAAACATGTCCCGGAGCGTTCCAATCCGAAGCCGATCCCTGGAAAATGCGATTGCCCGTCGGGGCGTAGTCGCCGGTGGTTGGCGACGAGACGGAACTCCCGCCGGACTTCACCACGACGTCGGCGTCGCTCGTGCCGACCGCCGAGAGCGTGATCCCCGTGAAGGCGTTCGTCAGGCTGGTGTTGACGGCGAACGCGTCGGGATCCGCGAACAGGCTGGGCGACGAATCGACCGTGCTCTCGAACGTCACATTCCCCCCGCCGGCCGAGAGCGTCCGCGTACCGACGAGCCCCACGGCTCCCTTGAACCGCTGCTGGCCGGTCGTCGTGACGTCCGAGGCGAGCGTGATCGTGGGTGAGTCGACGAGCAAATCGCCCGTCGTGTTCACTGGGCCCACGATCGTCGTGCGTTCGATCGACGCGGAGACGGTGAGCGGGTCGGTGAGCACGCTGCCGATACCGGCCGCAACCGTGAATGACTGATTTGCGGCCGCAGTGCCTGCAACCGAAACCGAGTTCACGGCGGCATTGGCCGCCGCATAGCCTGAGAGTCCCGTGCCCCGTACGATGTAGTTCGTGCCGTCGTTTGAGAGATAGGCGACGTCGTCCGCCGCACCCAGAACGATCTGCAGGTCGGTGCCGAAGAGCGTCGCCGTCACCGCCAGCAGGGCCCGCGACTCGAGTCCTTCGACGGCAGGCGATGAGAAAAAACGGTCGCGAGGCGAGGAAAGTCGCTGCCTGGGCTGCCGTCGACGCATCGCGGAACGGGAAATTGATCGCCTGGCCGGGAAAGGGCTGCCGCTTGCTGCCATGATGCGCTCCTGCGCTGACTAGGGTTAGGTTTGGGTTTGGAACGTGACTTTTTCAAACGGTTGCGCCGCCATCGGTTGTCGGCGGTCTCGGCCACCGTCTCCGACGTCCGGCCCGCCTCTCCCTGAGTTTTCCTGCCTTTTTTGCACGAACGTTTTCGCAGCCTGTTGCAGAAGGGAAGAGGCCCTCGAAGGGGAAACTCAAGTCGGCCCACGGTGCTAACCTCGCCATCAACCCGAGTCAAGGAACAGGTGTCCCTTGGTTGCGACTGAGGAAAAAAAGGCTAAGAACCAGTTGGAAAAAGCTTTTCTGGTTATTCGCCAGGCGTTCTGCCAATTGGCCGACGTTCCGGTCAGACGAGGGCCGACGTTTCAGAATTGGACTCTTCTGAGGCGGTTTTGCGGGCCGAACCGCCAGTTGTAGATCGCCCTCAGTTCGCCGTCGAAGAATCGGTCGACACCGCCTCCGAGCGGCGTGACGTAGGCGAACGTGAGCGTCGAGCGGGTGGTCCACTCGAAGTTGCAGCCGATCAGGGCGTTGGTGATCGACAACACGCCTGGATTCTGTCCGAGCTGATAGCCCTGATAATGGATCGGTCGGAACTCCTGAAAGGCCTGGTTGACATGCAATTCCATCACCGGAGAGAAGCCGGTAAACCGAGCAGCGTCATTCTTGTACAGCCAATATCCGGTGCCGAAGCTCAGATACATGAACGTCGGATAGTACGACCGACCTGCCAGTTGAAGGTCGCGGCCGCGGAGTGCCGGACTTTGGAGGCTGTTGACGTACGCCGGATTGCCGTTTGCGTCGCAATCGATCTGGAACAGGAACTGATTGAAGAACCTGTCGTTCGGGGCCCAGATGCCGCCCACGAACGGCATCACGTGCACCGACTCGTTGGCCACGAAAACGTGCTGGATGTTCTCGCCGGTCGCCGTCGGACCGTTCACAAAGGTATTGTCCGCCGTCGGCAGCATCGTCTGCACGCCGCCAGTGATCGCCCAGGTCTTCTGTTCCAGCAGCATCGTCTTGAAAATCACTGACATGTTGCCGAATTGAACGTCCCGGAATTGACTGACCTCGGCTTGTCCTGTCGACGTGCCGATGATGGACTGCGTGTTGTCGAGGGTGCCTGCGAATGGCGCTCGAATCTCGATCGAAGTCCAACCGTCGAAGAAGGTTTTTTCAAAGCCCGGCGTGAATCGATTCGCATCCGCTCGCGCGCCGAAGAAATTCGCATTCTTGAAGTAGCTGTAGTTCATGTACACACGGTCGCGTGGAATCGGACTCATGTTCTCCGTCAACTTGACGAAGCCCACGGCATACCCCGGAAACAGGATCGACGCGTCGATGAAATAGTCGTAGAAAAGAAACGCGTCCTGCTCCGACCCGTTCGGCAGCGAACCCGATGCACCTTGGTTGAACGTGGCCGTGCCGGCGATCCCGTTGGTGCCGGGCAGATTTGGGTCGATCTCAAACGCGTTCTGGGCCGCCGCCTGATACGCGCCGCCCGGATCACTGATGCCGCCAATGCCGGCCCCAGCGAGAGTCACGGGATCCGATCCGGGCACCGCCCCGAGCGGTTGCGTAGGGAGCGTGAACGAAGGGTAGCCGGCTGTGTTAATCGCCTGGATGCTGTTGAGGTCAGCGTCGCTGGCTTGGAAATTGCCAAGTTGAGTTGGCCCGGAACCCGTGAGCGTGGCCCCGCTCTGAGTGAGCCCTGCCGCCTCGATCATGATGCGGCCGATCGAAATTCTGCCGCCCGTAGCTTGCGGCCCGCCGCCGTCGCCAACAAGAACGGGGGTGTTGGACCAGTTGGATCGCAAGCCGCCCACGTCGTTGCGTGCGAGATTGCGGTTGGCTTGGGCTGCCCGCTCGACTTCGGGCAGCGAGGGCACCTCGGCATTTTCCTGTGAAATGTAAGGCGAAGGAGCGACGGATGGCGACGGTCGGATCGCGGACGTGCTGTCACTGGAAGTGACGACGGAGTCCGGTCCGGTGGTTGGCCGTCCATCGGATGCCGTTTTGGCCCGCGAAGGCAAATTCGGCAGCGGGCCTTGGGCGGCCGCCGAGTTCAAAGGGGCGACACAACCCATCCAGGCAAACAAGAACGCCTTACGAACAAAAAAAACCCTGGTCGATTCCGAGCGCCCCATAACTCCGTTACCCCCCGAAGGTGAGCGAACCGCCTCAAACAGCGGGGTGTATCGGAGCGCTACGTCGACTTCCTCAAATTTTCTCAGACCCGAAAAACCGCCATAACCCCCCCATTGGATTGGGTTTGTGGGTGCTTGGGCCGTTGCATCAACGGCAAGTCCTACTCAAGAACTCGAATTTATCATCCGAGCGAGCGGCGCAAGCCAAGAAACCTGCGCGGACTATTTCGGCCGGTCCCAAGCCTCGCGTCGTTCAAAGGCGCGGCGTCAACCGAACTCCTCGCGCGAACACACCGACAACTTTCCGCGATGTCGTGAACGAAGTCGCGAACGTGAATCGCAGCCGCCGCAATCCGGTGGCGATCGACGTCGTTGCGGTCGACCTCGAGCCTCGCGACGGGGGCGAAAAGCTGGCCTATGACGAACTGTGATTGCTGGTGAAGGAAGCCAATGTGCAGTAGCGGAGCGCCCAGAATATCGAACAGCTGACGCAGGTGCGACGCTTCAGGCGGAACTAGGGCACCCGCTGGAGGTGCCGCCGGGCGGATACACCGTGCGTATCGACGGCCACAAGGCGACGGAATCAAAGGTTGTCGTCGAGGGGTGAGAAATCCTCGAGCTTTTTGCGGCGGGCAATGATCGCCCGCTCGAGCACCGGCGTTACGACGGGGGCACTGAGCAGGGGATTCGCGCGAGCCAGGACAGGCTCGATGATCCGGGCGACGCGAATTTCAAGTGGTTTGTCGCGGCGCATCTGCCAAAGCGCGAAACGGCGAGGCAGATACTACCCCGAGCACGATGT
>DHLZ01000079.1:50437-50600 GCA_002405515.1 Planctomycetaceae bacterium UBA4655 | reverse complement strand
CGGAAGCCCGAGGCGCGAGTGTCCCTGCAGGCCGAGTTGTGAAAAACCCGGAAGCCCGAGGCGCGAGCCGAGAGGGGCGTCAGGGTCGCGCCAAGAGCCGGGTGATTTGGCAAAACAGTGTCCATTCCGAGCTTTTCTGAGTGCCTCGACGCCGCTTTTCTGC
>DHLZ01000079.1:2438-50201 GCA_002405515.1 Planctomycetaceae bacterium UBA4655 | reverse complement strand
TACTTGATGCTCCCGGTAGTAAGGTTTCCCGTTTCGCTGCAAAACAGTAATCCCGCGTTGTTCTCTCCGCCACCGGCGGAACTGTGGGCCGAAGTCCGCCCAGGTGGAGCTGTCAACGCCTGCCCGTTCGTGTTTGTCGAGCCGCGCCCTGTGAACGGGCTCAGCATACGGTCGAGGACGACGCGCATGTGGTCCGTCACGTCTTCGACATCGTGTTGGAAAAAGGGGTGGTGGCCCCGCGGACCCGGCTGTCGATCATCGGCCGCGACGATCTCAAGGAGCATTGCGTGAAGCCCGCGGCTCCCGGTGGCCGAATGGAGTCGTTGCGGGTGCAGATTCCGCGTCGTGATTGAGGCTGTCGTGGAAAAGGGTGGCGGGCGATCAACTCCCGAGTGACCCTCGACCACCGGCCAAGGCGACCCGAAGTTGCAGGGAGATTCTGCGAGCTTCCCGATGATCTCCTCACGGTGATGGCGGAACAGATTCCCCAAGCTCTGTGCGAAAGCACCGTCAGGCCGTCCGAAAATTCAAGCCAAAGGAGCAAGGGATGAATCGACGTCAATAACATCATGCACGGGGTACGCCATCGGAACCCATTGATGCGTCCTCGGGGTTTTGCTCAGGCCGTTCAGCCGGAGGAATGTGGCTCATGGCCGGTGCGAGGTTTGTGAATTTCGGGCGGAAGCGGCCGCGGCTCGTGGGGGCCGCGATGTCGGCTACAATCCGCTTCAAGGAACCCTGCTGACCGATGGGTTCACGGATGCCTTGGCAGCCTTCCCCGAGACAGACTTCAGGAGAACGTCGGTGAATACTTCGCTCAACAAAATTGGGTCGCAGTCGCTCAGTTTCATCGAGTCGGAGGATCCGGAGGTCCACGCGGCGATCGTCGCGGAGCAGACGCGGCAGCAGGAAGGGCTCGAGATGATCGCGAGCGAGAACTTCACGAGCCCCGCCGTGATGCAGGCGGTGGGCAGCGTCCTCACCAACAAATACGCCGAGGGCTACCCCGGCCACCGCTACTACGGCGGCTGCGAGTTCGTCGACACGGTCGAGGATCTCGCCCGCGAGCGGCTCAAGCGGCTGTTTGGGGCCGAGCACGTCAACGTGCAGCCCCACTCCGGCAGCCAGGCCAACGCGGCCGTCTACATGACGGCGATCGCCCCGGGCGACACGGTGCTCGCCTTCGACCTCGCCCACGGCGGCCACCTCACTCACGGCATGAAGCTCAACGCCTCGGGCGTGCTCTACAAGTTCGTCCACTACGGCGTCCGCCGCGACGACCACCGGCTCGACTTCGACCAGATCGCGAGCCTCGCACGCGAGCACAAGCCGAAATTGATCGTGGCGGGAGCGAGCGCCTACCCGCGGGAGATCCCGCACGGGAAGTTCGCCGAGATCGCCCGCGAGGTGGGCGCGAAGCTGATGGTCGACATGGCCCACTACGCGGGCCTCGTCGCCGCCGGCATCCACGACAACCCCGTGCCGGTGGCCGACTTCGTCACGAGCACGACCCACAAGACGCTCCGCGGCCCGCGAGGCGGCATCGCCATGTGCCGGGCCGAGAACGCCAAGCTGCTCGACCGATCGGTGTTTCCGGGGCAGCAGGGGGGGCCGCTCATGCACGTGATCGCCGGCAAGGCCGTGGCCTTCGCCGAGGCGCTCCGCCCCGAGTTCAAAGCCTACGCGAAGCAGGTGGTCGCCAACGCGAGATCGCTCGCCGAGGCCTTGGCTGCCGGCGGCGTGAAGCTCGTCAGCGGCGGCACCGACAACCATTTGATGCTCGTGGACGTGACGCCGCTCGGAATTGGCGGCAAACTCGCCGAGGAAACGCTCGACCGCTGCGGGATCACCTGCAACAAGAACATGATCCCCTACGACGAGCGGAAGCCGATGGACCCCTCCGGGATCCGGCTCGGCACGCCGGCCCTCACGACCCGCGGCATGGGTTCGGACGAGATGAAGCGGATCGCCGCCTGGATCCTGCGGGCGCTCAAGAGCCCCGGTGACGCCGCCGTCGTCGAGACCACCCGCCGCGAGGTCGCGGAACTGGCCGAGCAGTTTCCCGTGCCGGCGGCGAAGCTCGAGGAGGCGGTCGCGGGCTGATGGACCGGCATGAACAACGACCACGAGCGGGTGTCGTTCGAGAAACCGGGGAAGTGACGCACGACACACTGCTCGTTCGCCGCGCTGCGGCGGCTCGGGAGGTTCGGGCAAGGGCTCATCGGCCGCTGGCCGCCCGGAAAAACCGGCGGGAGCGGCGTTGATCGGGCTGTTTGTTGAAACCTTCGGCGGGTTGGCGGTGTATATAGTGGGGCCGCAGGAGCCCCGGCCGCAGATCGAACACTTTTTCCGGAGACCTCTCATGCTCGCCCGCGTGCTGCCATTGTGTGCCATCACCCTCGCATGGGCGACGCCCGTGCCTGCGGCCCCGTTCGACCTCGATCGTGTGGCCGCCGGGGCCACCTGGGTCATGCACTTCGACATGGACGCCGCCCGCGAGTCGATCGTCATGCAGCGTGCTTGGGAGCGGGCGCTGAAGATTCATCCCGCTGTCGAGCAGATGATGCGGATGGGCGCCGGCATGATGGGCATGGACCTGCGGAAGGACCTCCGCGACGTCACGGCCTATGGCCTCGACACCGACAAACGCAACGGCGTGATGATCGTGCGGGTGAAGGCCAACCGCCAGATGCTCGAGAAGATGGTCGAGAAGGCGCCCGACCACGAGACGATGGAGCATCGGAAGTACACGTTGCACGCCTGGACCCACAAGGGCTGGAAGGGCCGTGCCGGGGAGAAGGTGGTGGGGACGTTTTACCGCGACGACGTGATGGTGTTCTCACGGAAGCCGGAGCGCGTGAAGGCGGCGATCGACGTGCTCGACGGCGAGGAGAAGCCGGCGGCGGAAGACGGGCCGCTCGGCGGCCGCGTGCGGCCCGGCTCGATCATCGTGGCGCGGGCGGCCGCGGTCGATCCAGGCACGAAGTGCCCGGTGCTGCGGCAGGGGCGGTCGTTCCGCGTGGCCATTGGGGAGAACGAGGGCTCTTCGTTTTACCGGGCCAAGCTCGACATGGCGTCGTCCGAGGCGGCCGGGCAGACGGAGGACGTGGTCGAGGGCATGGAGGCGCTGGGCCGACTCCGCTTCGGCGACGACGCGGCCGCGATGAAACTCATCGACGGTGTGAAGACGAAAACCGAGGGCTCGACCTGCATGATCGTGTGGGATGCCCCGGCCGAGGAGGTCTGGGCCGTCGTCGCGAAGATGGCCGATCACTGGGAGCAGAAGCGGAAGGAGTGGATGCGTTCGCAGGGCAAACGCGGCGGCGACCGGGGCGGTTCGGGCTGCAAGGACTGCGATGACGGTTGCCCCATGAAGAAGCGCGGAGGAGAGAAGGACGACCGCAGGCTCCGCGACGACGAATTCTGACGACGCCGAGTTCCTCGCATGCCCTCGCGACCGCACGGCGAATGCCCTCCTGCTCGGATGTGGTAAGCCGGAGATTCGTGGCGATGCCAGCCATGACCGAAATTGCAGGTCGGCAACGGCCCGGCCGAAAGCATGGAAACGCCCCGATCAATCCGTCGCCCCGTCGCCGCTAGCCGGGCCACGAAGAGAGATCGTGATTCGCCGGAGGGCGGTGCGGATGGCTGCAAGGATCGATCGGGCGACGTACCATACCTCCATGAATCGCCAATCCAGGTCCACGAAGCCCTCGATCGTGCGGGTCGGTCTCGTGCAGTCGGCCTGCACGGGCGACCGGGAGCAGAACGTCGCGCAGGCCCTCGCGGGAATCGCGGAGGCGGCGGCCGGCGGGGCCGACATCGTCTGCCTCCAGGAGCTCTTCGCCGGCGAGTATCCCTGCCAGGCGGAGGACCACGGGAAATTCGCCGAGGCGGAGCGGGTGCCCGGGCCGCTCACCGAGCAACTCCGCGAGGCGGCGCGGCAGCACGGCGTCGCGATCGTCGGCAGCGTCTTCGAGCGGCGAGCCGACGGGCTCTTCCACAACACCGCGGTCGTGATCGACCGCGACGGCGAGCACGCGGGAACCTACCGCAAGATGCACATCCCCGATGACCCGCACTACTACGAGAAGTTCTACTTCGCGCCGGGCGATACCGGCTTCCTGGCCGTGCCGACCGCGATCGGTCCGCGGGAGGCGAAGCCGCGGACGCTCCAGGTGGGCCCGCTCGTCTGCTGGGACCAGTGGTACCCCGAGGCGGCGCGGCTTACGGCGATGGCCGGCGCGGAGGCGATCTTCTATCCCACCGCGATCGGCTGGCTCGACGGCGAGGAGTCGCTCCACCGCGCCCAGTATGAATCCTGGGATACCATGCTTCGCAGCCACGCGATCGCCAACGGGGTGTTCGTCGTCGCGGTGAATCGCACCGGCCGGGAAGGACCGCTGCGATTCTGGGGGGCGAGCGTGGTCTACGCGCCGAGCGGTGAAACGCTCGTGAGGGCCGGCCACGACACGCCCGAGACCGTGGTCGTGGAGTGCGACCTCGCCCGTATCGAATGGTCGCGGACGCGGTGGCCGTTTTTCCGCGACCGGCGGATCGACGCCTACGGCGGCCTGCTCGATCGTTGGGGGCGATGACGTGAAGCTCCGAGACGACTACCGGCTGCCTGCGGAGTGGGAGCCGCAGGCGGCCACGTTCCTGGCCTGGCCGCACAGGCTCGCGACCTGGCCCGGCCACTTCGACCCGATCCCGGACGTCTACGCGACGGTCGCACGGCTCATCGCGCGGCACCAGCCAGTGCGGATCGTGGCAGGCGGCCGCGCCCTCGCCGACGCGAAGCGGCATCTCGAGGGCGAGCCGAACATCTCCTTCATCGAGGTCTTCACGAGCGACGGCTGGATTCGCGATACCGCTCCCGTGTTTCTCCTGCCGCGGCCCGGCCGCGGGCTCCCTCCGCTGGCCGTCTGCTGGCCGTTCAACGCCTGGGGCGGCAAGTATCCGCCATGGGATCTCGACGCGGCCGTGTCGGGTCGGATCGCCGCGAGCGAGTCGCTGCCGGTGGTGCGGCCGAGCATGGTGCTCGAAGGGGGCGCGATCGAGACCGACGGGGAGGGAACGCTGCTCGTGAACGAGCGGTGTGTCGTCGATCCGCGTCGCAATCCCGGGCTGACTTGCGAAGATGCCGAAACGATTCTCCGCGACACGCTCGGGGTCGATGCCGTGGGCTGGCTCGACGGGGCGCTCGCGGGGGACGACACCGACGGCCACGTCGACCAGATCGCGCGGTTCGTGGCGCCGGGCAGGGTCGTCGCGGCACGGCAGCCGGATGTGGGAGATCCCAACCACGCGGATCTCGAGGCGAACCTGCGGCGGCTTGCGGGAATGCAGGATGCCCGTGGCCGTCGGCTCGAGCTGATCCCGATCGACATCCCGCCGCGGTTCGAGCGGCACGGCGTGCAGCTGCCGGCGAGCCATCTGAATTTCCTCGTCACGAACGGCTCGGTGCTCGTGCCGGTGTTCGGCGGGTCGACCGACGCCGCCGCAATCCGCACCCTCGCCGACTGTTTTCCCGGTCGGTCGATCGAGCCTGTGGACTGCCGCGACCTCGTCTGGGGACGCGGGGCGATCCACTGCATCACGCGGGACGAGCCCGCCTGGAATCCGGCTGAAGGCCGCTGAAAATACGCCTTGCCCCCGACCGCACGCTTCCGCGACCATTCCGGGCAGTGGCCGCATGCTGCGGCTGATCCACCGGCCAAGAGGCATTTCCCGTAGGGTTTTTTCATGGCGACGATCGTGCAAGGGATCATGACGCTGCTCGCCCGGCTGATGCTGACGGCCGTGTTCCTCTGGCTCACGGTCGCCTACAAGATCCCGGACTTCAAGGCGACGGTGGCGAGGATGGGGATGGAGGGTGTGCCGCAGCCGAGGCTCGCGCTCTTTTGCGCCATCGGCGTGCTCCTGATCGGGAGCCTGTCGGTGATCGCGGGCGCCTGGGCGCGGGTGGGCGCGATGTTCCTCTTCGCGTTCCTCGCCGCGGCGACGTTCTACTACCACGACTTTTGGAAGGTGCAGGACGTGAACACGCAGTTCAGCGAAACGTGGCACTTCATGAAGAACGTCGCCATCGGTGGCGGGCTCCTGATGCTGGCCGCGTTCGGGCCCGGCCCCTGGAGCGTCGACGGCTGGATCGAGCAGAAGATGGCCGAGGCGGAGAACTCGCCCGGTCAGCGTGCGGCAAAGACACCGGCCAAGCCCTGACGGCCGACCTGGAGCGGCGAAGTTTCCCCGGGACAGGCCGGCGGCTTTCCGCGGCTCGTGGCTGCGACCTTGGCCGAGGGGGCCGCTGGCGGCCATACTCTCTGCGCTCGCCCGGCGACAGTAATTCCCGAAACCCCGCAGGTTCGTGCATGGTCTTCCCCATTGCCGACGATAATTCCGACCGCCGGATCTTTCCGATCGTGTCGGTGGCCCTGATCGCCGCCAACATCTTCGTGTTCGTCGTGCTCCAGCAGATGGGGGCCAACAACGCCGTCACGCTCGCCTACTGCCAGGTGCCGGCCGAGATCCTGAGCGGCCGGGACGTGGTCACCGAGCCCTCCGTCCGGGAGATCTCGGTGCAGGGGCAGACGATGTCGCTGGAGGTTCCCGGGCTCGAGCCCACGCCGATCCCCGTCTGGCTCACGCTCCTGACGGCGATCTTCATGCACGGCAGCATCATGCACCTCGCCGGCAACATGTGGTTCCTCTGGATCTTCGGCGACAACGTCGAGGACGACATGGGGCACGTGAAGTATCTGCTCTTCTATCTGGCGACGGGCGTGCTCGCGTCGCTCGCCTTCGTCGCGCTCAACAGCTCCGGGGAGGCCTCGTTGACGCCCTGCCTCGGCGCCTCCGGCGCGATCTCGGGCGTGCTCGGGGGCTACCTCGTCCTGCACCCCGCCCGCCGCGTGAGCGTCATGATGCTCAGGATGATCATCGACGTGCCCGGCTACGTGGCCGTCGGAATCTGGTTTCTCTTCCAGGTCGTGAGCGGCCTCTTTGACCAGTCGGGGGCGGGCGGCGGCGGCGTCGCCTATTCGGCGCACGTCGCGGGATTCATCGCCGGGATGCTGCTCGCCAAGCCGATGGCGTCGGGCGACGTCCGCGGCGAGGCCGACGATCTCATGATCCTCAGGCGGCCGCGGAACCGGGGATGACGCTGCCCGTCGGCCGCCCGTCGCGCGTCAGCGATTGACGACACGACATCGCGTCAGCGATTGACAAGATTGCGGTCGCGACCGGCGGTGAAGCTGCGGATGTTTTCGGCGACCTCGAGGATGAGCCGCTCGCGGGCCTTCCTCGTGGCCCAGGCGACGTGGGGCGTGATGATGCAGTTGGGGGCCGAGAGGAGCGGATGGTCGGCCGCCGGCGGCTCAGCCGTCAGCACGTCGAGGCCGGCTCCTGCGATCCGGCCGGCGTGAAGAGCTTCCGCGAGCGCGGGCTCGTCGACGAGTCCGCCGCGGGCGGTGTTGAGAAAGTACGCGGTCGGCTTCATCCGCGCGATCCGGCCGGCGCTTGCGAGCTTCGCCGATTCCGGCGTGAGCGGGCAGTGGAGGCTCACGACGTCGGCTTCCGCGAAGAGCGTGTCGAGGTCGAGAAGCGGCGTGCCGTCGTCGGCTGCCTGGCCCATCGAGGTCCGTCGGCTCGCCACCACCTGCATGCCGAAGGCACGTGCGACGGCCGCGACCGCCCGGCCGATCTTGCCGTAGCCGACGACGCCGAGCGTGAGCCCGGCGATCTCGACGAGTTCCCCTTCCCAGAAGCAGAAGTCCTCGCAGCGGCTCCAGGCACCGTTTCGCACGAGGGCCGCGTGATGGCCGGTGCGGTTGGTCAGTTCGAGCAGGAGCGCGAACGTGGCCTGCGCGACGTCGGGCGTGCTGTATTCCGGGACGTTCATCACCGGGATGCCGCGTTCCCTCGCGGCCGCGAGATCGACGACGTTCGTCCCGGTGGAGAGCAGTGCGATCGCACGCAGACCCGGGAGCGATTCGATCGTGCGGCGGTCGAGCACGGTCTTGTTCGTGATCACGACGTCGGCGGCGGCAGCCCGGGCGACCGTCTCGCCGTCAGGCGTGCGGTCGTGGATCGAGCAATCGCCGAGCAATTTGATCGGCGACCAGGACAGGTCGCCGGGATTGGTCGTGTAGGCGTCGAGAACGACGATTTTCATGGAGCGTTTTATACCCGAAGCGGGGCGGGGCATTTTTTGGGGTTGTCTCGCACCCCGTCTCCTGCGAACGTCTTGCGGCCATGTCCGCCGCCTACACCGACATCCACTGCCACATCGTTCCCGGCATCGACGATGGCGCGAGCGATCTCGAGGAGTCGCTGGCGATGGCCGCCGCGGCGTCGCTCGACGGCGCCACGACCGTCATCGCCACGCCCCACCAGCTCGGTGGCAACGCCCACGTGACGGCGTCGGCGATCCGCGCCGGCGTCGCATCGCTCAACGGGGCGATCGCCGCGGCGGGAATCGAGCTGGAGGTGCTGCCGGGCGCCGATGTCCGGATCGAGCCGGAGCTGCCGAAGCTCCTGCGGCGGGGCGAGGTTCTCACGCTCGCCGACCGGGGGAAGCACGTTCTTCTCGAGCTTCCGCACGAGGTCTATTTTCCGCTCGAAACGCTGCTCGCCGCGCTCTCCAAGCAGGGCCTCACGGGGATCCTTTCGCATCCCGAGCGAAACCGCGGCATGCAGGCCCGACCGGAAACGGTGGCCGAGGTCGTCCGCGCCGGCGGCCTGATCCAGATCACCGCCGGCAGCCTGACCGGCGGCTTTGGTGGCTCGGCGAGAAAGATGGCCGAGTGGTGCGTGCGGAAGCGGCTCGTGCACTTCGTGGCCAGTGACGCGCACGACACGAGCCGGCGGCCGTTCGGCCTGTCGGCGGCCCGCGATGCGGTCGCGGTGCTCGCCGACGCAGAATTGGCAGATCTGGTGGTCTGCGAAAACCCGGCAAAGGTGGCCGAGGGCGTCGAGGTGGTCGCCGCAGGACGCTCCGGCCGGCCCGGCAGCGGCCGGGGCTGGTTCGCCCGGCTGACCGGCTGAAATCGGAATAACCTGAACTTTCCGATAGTGTTCTCATGCCGCCGATCGCGTCCCGCCGATCAACATGGTGATTTGGCTTGTGCTCTGGCTTACAGGAAGCCGGCGACCGCAGGCCTTACGCTCCGGAATAAGGATGGGGGACATGAGCGTCACCGGCTTGATCAAGCGGTTCGGTGTGGTTGCGTGCATGGTCAGCATGCTCGGCCAGCCGCTTTCCTGCATGGCCGCAGGATCCGCGAATCAGGCCGTTGCGGCCGTCCATGTCGAGGACGTCGTGATCGACGAGGGTGTTCTCGTCGGCAAGGTCAGCACCGAAACGGGGCGTCCCGTGCCAGCGAAGGACGTCGAGGTCATGTTCGCCGGTGGTGTGATCGCCACGACGCAGACCGATGCCGGCGGCAACTTCCGGGTCGCCGGGCTTCGCGAGGGCGTGCATGAGATCCGATCGGGCACGTCGACGGCGAGTTACCGGCTCTGGCCGAAGAAGACGGCCCCTCCTCAGGTTCGACAGGTCGCCCATGTCAGTTGCTGCGACGACTGCCCGCCCCAGCAGCAAAGGGTGGATCCTCCCCGGCGCGGCCCGCTGAAGAGGGCCTTCGCCGCCTATCCGCTTGCGACGACGGCGCTCGTCGCCGCGGGGATCGGTGCGGCGATTGCGATTCCGATCGCGACGTCGCAAAAGCCTGCCAGCCCGTGAGGTCGGAATCCGACGTTCTTCAAAGGTTCCGTTTTCGGCCGGCCGTCCTGGGTGATGGCGGGGTAGGCTGGCCCGAGGTCGGAAGCCAGGAAATCCGGGAACTTCTGTCGGTTTGACCCGGCCAAAAACACCCGTAGCGTCGGGGGGGCGGGGTTCGCTACATCTTCACCTCGGACGGCCTGAAGATTTCGACAGCTGTTGCTGTCGACCGTCCGCGAACCCGCGTGCGGGCGAAGATATGTCCCTGTCAACCCGTCGTCTCATGGTCGTCGCGGTGATGCTCGCCGCGACGCCACTCTCGGGCTGTGCGCGGCGGGTCGTGAAGGCGTCGAAGATGCCGGCCCATTACCAGGCTGCGGACATCGGCAACGCCAGGACGGCCGACCTGGGCAGGCTCTCGATGCCGACGGTGGCGAGCGACATTCTCGAACCACAGGACGTCATCGACGTCACGATCGCCAGCGGCCTCGAGCCGGCCGGACAGGTGGCTCCCACGCCGGTGCGGCTGGATGACGATGGCGTGGCGACGCTCGCGCTCGTGGGGCCCTTGAGGCTGGCAGGCCTCGAGCCATTCGCAGCGGAAGAGGCGATCTCGCAGGCCGCCGTCGCCCGCGGACTTTACAAGGCGCCGCAGGTCACCGTCACCATGCGGAAGAAGGCGGTGAACCGAGTCACGGTTATCGGCGCCGTGGAAAAGCAGGGTGTGCAGGAACTGCCTCGGGGGCAGAGCACGCTCCTGGCGGCGCTCGTCTCGGCCGGATCGCTCAACAAGGCCGCGGGCACGGTCATCGAGGTGCGTCGGCATGCTCGCATGGCCGCGCGGCCGCTGCCTGTCTCCGCCGCGGCGGCCACCGGTGGTCAAGGGGAGGTGCAACCGGCGGTCGCGCTCGTCGATGCGGGCGGGCCGTTGCCGCTCCCGCCGCCAGACGCCGTGGGCGAAGCCGACACGTTCATGCGGCTCGACCTCGCCGATCTCGACCCCGCGTCCGGCCGGGATGTACAGCTTCGGGATGGCGACATCGTCCGTGTCGAGACTCGTGATCTGATGCCGGTCAGCGTGATCGGTCTCGTGCAAAAGCCCGGGCAGTACGAGATGCCGGTGAGCAAGCCGATCCACGTGCTCGATGCCATCGCCCTGGCCGGTGGCTGGAGCAATCCAGTGGCCGACAGGATCATCATCACGCGAAACGTCCAGGGCGAAAAGGAGCCAGTGGTGATTCAGACAAGCATCGCCGCCGCGAAGCGTGAAGACGCATCGAACCTGCGGCTGGCTCCGGGCGACGTCGTGAGCGTCGAGGGGACGCCGCTGACGACGATCCAGACCATCTTCGACCGCGTCTTCCGGATCGGCATCGGCGCGAGCGTGCCGCTCTTCTGACATCTCCGGGGAACTCCGAGCCACATATGCAGTCCATGATCGAGAGCCAACTCGTGGCCGAAGATTCCGCGGAGGCGATGGTCCAACGAGCGATGCGGCTCTTGGGGTTGCTCTGGCGGCGACGCTTCGTGGTGGTGTCGTGCTTCGCCGCCAGCCTCGGTCTTGGAGGTCTTTATTTCGCAACGGCCGAGCGGATCTTCGAGGCCGAGACGGAGATCCTCGTCGTCGATTCGCACCGCGAGTCGCTCAGCACGTCGCTGGCCGCGAGGGGCGAAGAACTGAAAGCGATGACGACCTACGAAACCCTGATCGCAAGCCCGCTCGTTCTCCAATCGGCTGCATCGCTCCTCGACCCGTCGCTGCAAGCCATGATGGGCTCGCGGGATCCGGAACGGCTCGCTACGCGAATCTCGAAGTCGCTGAAGATCCGTGGTGTGAAGCAGACGAACCTGATCGACCTGCGGTTCCGCTCGCCGCAGCCCGAGTTGACCGCCGCGGTGCTGCAGTCGGTCGTTCAGGCCTACGCCCGGTTCATGGAGGAGTCGCACAAGGGAAAGGCCGGCACTCTCGTTGAAACGCTCAACAAGGAGAAGGCGTCGGTCGACGAAAGGATCGAGGGCAAGCAGCGGGAATACCTCGCGATCCGCGAGCGGGTCGGCGACCTCGGTATCAAGAGTGACGACAAGCGGGCCCATCCGGTCGTGGAGCGGGCGATCCAGCTGAATGCAGCGCTCGTCGAGACACAGAAAAAGCGGCTCGCGCTCCAGGCCACGCACCACGCCCTCGTCGAGTCGATGCAGCGGGGAGACGATCTCCGCAAGAGCCTGATGGCGATCGAGGAGACGCTCGGCAAGGATGCGTTCCTCGAATCGATGGGGCTCGGCGGCCGAAACAAGGAGACCCGTGTCTCGCTCGAGAAGCAGCTTATCGAGGACCGGGCGCAGCTCGAGACGATGCTCGAGTATTACGGCGACAATCACCCGCGAGTCGTCGAGCGTCGCAAGAAGATCGGCCAGGTCGAGGCGTATCTCAAGCAGTTGGACGGTGTCGGAAACGGGCCGTCGCTCGGCCAAGATGATGCCACGGTTGCCCGGGCGGTGGAGCAGATCCTGCGGCAGAAGCTCGAGGCGACGAGCCGCCATGAGGCAGGGCTCCGGGACAGTTACGAGCAGGCGAAGAAGGAGTCGATCGGGTTTGCGAGCGAAACCGCGAAACTCGACATCGTCGAGCACGACCTGCGATGGCTGCGGGAACTCCGCAACACGATTCTCGGCCAGATCGCGAGTGTCGATCTCAGGCAGGAGCACGGCGGGGTGAAGACAACGGTCGTGCGGGAGGCGGTCGTGCCGACAAGCCCCGTCTCGCCGAAGCCCAACCTGACGATCCTGTTTTTCTCGGCGGCAGGTCTGGCCGTCGGTGTGGGCTTAGTCCTGATTCTCGACAGTCTCGACGATCGCGTGCGGTCGCCCGCCGACCTCGAAAGCAGGTTCGGGCTGCGGACGCTCGCGACGATCCCCGGGATGGCCGACGATGACGAAGAAGCCGGTGACGATGGTTCCGCCGGCCTCGAGAAGGCGCACGTGTGGAAGGAATCCTCCGACGCCGCGAGCGAGGGTTTTCGCACGCTGCGGACCGTGATCGTCATGGGAGGCGGCGACGTGCGGCGAGTCAGCGTGACGAGTTCGGAGCCGGGCGACGGCAAGACGACCGTGAGTGTCAATCTTGCGATCTCCTACCACCAGGCGGGCAGGCGTGTGCTGCTCATTGATGGCGACCTGCGAAAGCCCGGCCTGACGAACCTGATCGGCGAGCGGTCGCATCGTGGTCTCGCCGAGATCCTCTCGGGCTCGGATCCGGTCGCAGACGTCGCCGCGGCCGTGATCTGCCGGTCCGGAGCCGTGCCGATCGACATCATTCCGTCCGGCAGGCGACCGGCGAATCCAGCCGAGCTTCTGCTTGGCAACCGCTTTGCGGATCTGCTGGGTTGGGCCGAGACCGTCTACGACCAGATCATCATCGATTCGCCCCCGGTACTCGCGGGAACCGATGCGGCGGCGATTGGGAGGGCGAGCGACACCACGGTGATGGTCATCCGTCCTGAGAAAAACCGACGCAACTCCATCCGCAAGACCGTCGAGACGCTGCGGGCCCTCGGCACCACGCTGGCGGGAGCCGTCATCAACGCGGTTGGCTTCGAGGAGCACGGCTATGGCTATGGCTATGGCTACGGCGGCTACGGCTACGGCTACGGCTACGGCTACGGCAAGCCATATGGCGAAGAAGAGTCCGCGACCGATGTGGATAAGGGCGATGCCGACGTCGCCGTCCAGATGGATCATTCCCGTGGTCGCCCGCCAGGCGGAGAGCCTCCGCGTGCGAGGGCCGCGTGATGGCGTCGCCCAGGGGCAGGTCCGCTCAGTCGCATCGCGGGAACCCGCCGCAAGCGGTCGTGGCCGATCCCCTGGACCGAGTCGAGCGAGGATGCCTCGATCTTGCGGTGGTGCTCGCAATCGTGGCGATGCCGCTCGCCATGGGTGGTCGGCACCCTCTCGGACAGGCCATCCTCACGGGGGCCGCCCTGGCAGCCATGGCGTCCTGGACGATCGCCGCCTGGCGGCGCGACGGCACCTGGCGATTCGGCCTGCTCGATGCGTTGGCGATCCTCGGCATCGCGATCGGGTTTCTCCAGGTGCTTCCATTGCCACGGCCGTGGATCGAGGCGATCTCACAGGGAGTGGTTTCCCTGCTGCCCTGCCTCGATGGCGGCGCTCGGAGCTTCGGACGCTGGGACTGCCTCTCGCTCGTGCCGGGCGAAACGCTCGCGTGCCTGGGAATCCTGCTCGCTCAGGGCGTTTTCACCGCGGTCGTCGTGCAGAAAATCCGCTCCGTGGAGGACGTGGAACGGATCCTCAGGGCGATCACGTGGGCGATGGGCATCCTCGCAACGCTTGGAATCGTGCAGTACCTCTCCGGCAACGGCAGATACCTCTGGATCTATGAGTTTGCCCACAACGATGCCGGTGGAGCCGTGAAGGGCACATTCACGAACCGCAATCACTTCGCGGGGTTCCTCGCGATCGGCTGTGGGGCGGTGCTCGTTCGGGCGATGGCCTCACCATCCGGGCTCCAAAAAGGGCTCTACGAACGGGAACGCCTCGCGGGCTGGTTGATGCTGGCCGTGGTGGCCTTTGCGGCGGCGTCGTCGCTCTCGCGGGGAGGGTCGCTCGCATGCGGTTTCGCGATCGTGGTCGCCCTGTGCTGCCTCGCACGATCGACCGTGTGGCGGGTCTCCTCCGCCGTCGGCTTGATTGCCGCTGCGGCCCTCGTCTCGGCCGCGCTGGGAATCCATGGATGGGATCGGTTGATGGGTCGTTTTGAGGTCATGGGGCTCGGGTTCGAGTCCGGTGGACCGACGTCCGTCGACTTCAAAAGGCTCGCCATCTGGCGGGCAGCGTGCCGCCTGATCGCGGAGTTTTCCTGGCTTGGCACCGGAGCTGGAACGCATGCGGACGTCTCGCCGCTTGCGATGCCACCCACCGGGGAAATCGTCTTCACGCATGCCGAGAACGGCTTTTTGAATGTCGGTGTCGAGACCGGCTTCGTCGGTCTCGCCGTCGTCGTGATTGCGATCATGGCGGCAACCGCCGCCGCATGGTTCTTGGTCGCTCTCGGCAATGAGCGGGAACGGCATGTCGGCGTGGCGATCGCGTCGGGGCTTGCGGCCGGCGTGGTGCATGCGCTCGTGGACTTCGCATGGTACGTGCCTGCCTGCTCGACGCTGCTCGTGACGCTCGGCGGCTGCGGCATCGCTCTGGCGTCGCGGCGTGTCGCTTGGCTGCCCACGATCGATCTGCGACTCGGCCGACACGCGGCAGTCGTCGGTGGCGTGGGAATCATGGTGCTTTTGTGCGGCAGTGCCGTGCGGCAGATCGCGGCCGCCCGCGCGGAACCCTTCTGGGAGGCGTCGGTGAAGCTCGCCCGGGAGATCGAGATGGCGGCATCAAGGCCTGCCGAGCAAGCCGGATCGGAGGGCAATGACGGACAGGAACGGCTGCTCGACAAGCTCGACGCTCGAATCACGGCGCTCGAGCGGTGCGTGTCGCTGCGGCCCGATCACCCGCGGGCCTCCTCAGCTCTGGCCCTCGCGCGCATGGAGCGATTCGGAAGAAGCCGACTGGCTGATGGCAAATCAATCGGACTCATGGACATCAGGCTCGCCGCCGGCAAGGGGGGGTTCGCGTCGCACGGTGAACTGGTCGACTGGGTCCGGCGTGCCGCCGCCCCCGATGCGGACGACCTCGAACTCGCGCTCGGCGATGCCTCGAGGGCCGTTCGCGTCTCCCCGCTCGCCGGCGAGGCCTGGTGCGTGCTCGCGCAACTGGCCTTCCTCGCCGGTCGGCCCGAAGCGGCCTCAGACCTGGTCGCGCAGGGCCTGCTCGTGCGGCCATCCGACTCGCTCGTGCTGTTCGAGGTGGCCAACCAAGCGGCCCTCGACGGCGACATGGACCGGGCTGCGGAGTTCTGGCGAAGAAGTTTCGCGGCGGACTCGCGTCAGCGGACGAGGATCATCGCAATCCTCCTGCCGCGACTTTCTTCGGCGGAGGCGTGCGACCTGCTCGCCCCCGACCTCGACGGCCTGCGGGCGATCGATGCGGCCTGGAGCCGTCGCGAAAAGGCCGAGGCCTTGGCCGAGGTGCGAGAACGTCGGCTCGAGCGGCTTCGTGCGAGTGCCGCCGAGCGGGCTGAGCCGGCGACGAGGAGCCGACTGCTCTTGGAGGCCGCCGCGATCGAGCAACGCCTTGGCCGCCCGGCCGAGGCGCTCGCGACGGTCCAGGAGGCGATCCGTGCCGACCCATCATCGTTCGAGGCTCATCGAGCTACGGCCGATGCGGCGATCGTCGTCGAAGACTGGGCCACCGCCGCCAAAGAACTCGAATGGTGTCTGCTGCGGAGGCCCGACAGGAACGATCTTCGGGGGAAGCTGGGCAGAGTGGAGGCCCGAAGTCGTGGCGAAGGATCCCAGTCGGCTGCGGCAAAGCCTGAAAAAACGCGACGGTAACGCGGAAGTTGCCGAAAGCAATTCCTGGAGAAGATGGATCGGTTGTGCCGATAGTGCGGGCAAGGGTTCATTCCTCTTCCCGGAAATCGGCCATGGGCATTCAACAGTTGATTCGCCGTTCGAGGGCATTCAAGGCGTTCCAAGGATGGTCGAAGAACGACGTCGCCCGGGCTGGCGTGAACTTCGCCGCACTCTCGCTCGGGATGGTCATCGCCTACCTGATGCGTTTCGACTGGGAACTCGACGGCCGCGTATGGGAAACCTTGCACGGGGCGATGGGCATCGTGGTGCCGATCCAGTGGGCGTTTCTCATTTTGGCCGACTTCCATCGTCGGAGCATACGGGGCGTCAGCCGCGACGACCTCTGGAGGCTCGTCAGGGCGGTCACGTTGGGATCGCTGGCGGGGTTCGTCGTCTGTCAGTTCGCCGGTGTCGGGGTGCCGCGGAGCGTTGCCGTCATCGATTGGCTCGTCTCCATCTCGATCCTCGCCGGGATTCGGGCCGCTGCCTGCGAGGTGCATGACATCCTGCACCGCCGTCAGCAGAGCAGTGCGAGCCGCTGCCTGCTCGTCGGCACCTGCCTCTCCAGTGAGGCGATCGTTCGGACGGTCAACGGCTCTCCCAGGTCCGAAAGCCGCATCATCGGCGTCATTGCCCCGGCCGACGAGTCACAACTCGTCGGCCGCGCCACGGTCGGCGTGCCGGTTCTGGGAACGACCGACGATCTCGAGCGTCTCGTCGCCCTGCATCGAGTGGACGAGGTGATGCTCGTCTCGGGAACGCTCGTGGGCCGCCAGGTCCGCTCGATCGAGCAGCGATGCTTCGCTTCAGGTTGCCGCGTGCGGATCGTGCCGGGAATCGAGACGCTCGTGAGCGGCGGCCTGCACGTCCAGCCGAGGCCGCTCGACATCGGCGACCTCCTCAGGAGGGAGCCGGTGGAGATCGACCTCGAGGGCATCGGGGCGTGGCTCTCGGGAGAGACTGTGCTGGTGACCGGTGCGGCCGGCAGCATCGGGGCAGAAATCTGCCGTCAGGTCGCGAGGCATGCCCCGGCCCGGATCGTCCTCGTGGACCGGAACGAAAACGGGCTGTTTTGGCTCGAACGCGAGATGCATCGCGACTTTTCCGGCATCGAGTGCCTGCCGTGCATCGGCGACATCACCGACTCCACGAGAATGCAGGCGATCCTGCTCGAGCAGCGGCCCTCGATCGTCTTCCACGCCGCCGCCTACAAGCACGTGCCGCTCATGGAGGCGCATCCGGGAGAGGCGGTCAAGAACATCGCGATCGCGACCGCCGGGCTCGCGCGGGCCGCCGCCGCCGCCGAGGTGGAGACGTTCGTCATGATCTCGACCGACAAGGCGGTGAACCCCACGAGCGTCATGGGGGCCTGCAAGCGGCTCGCCGAGATGCTCGTCCGCGCGGTCGCCCCAGAGTCTCTCACGAAGTTCATCACGGTCCGATTTGGCAACGTGCTCGACTCGGCCGGCAGTGTCGTGCCGCTTTTTCGAGAGCAGCTCCTCCGCGGCGGACCGATCACCGTCACCCATCCCGACATCGAGCGTTTCTTCATGACGATTCCAGAGGCGTCGCGGCTCGTGCTCCAGGCCGGGCTCATGGGACGCGGGGGAGAGGTGTTCGTCCTCGATATGGGTGAGCCGGTCCGAATCGCCGACCTGGCCCGCGACATGATCCGGCTCTCGAATCTGGTCGAGGGCCGTGACATCGAGATCCAGTTCTCCGGCCTCCGGCCCGGCGAGAAGCTCTACGAGGAACTGTTCGATGAGGACGTCGAGTCGCTCGAGGCCACCGCGCATCCAAAGATCGTCGCGGCAAGGCCCGAGGTGGCGGATCTCGACGTGCCGCAGGTCGTCGATCACCTGGTTGGAATCGTGAACTCCCCCGCCCACGTCGTGCGTGAGGCGCTCGCCGGCCTCGTTCCCGACTACACGCCGGAACTGGCTGGTGCCATCGCCGGGCGGGTCGGGCCGAGGGCACCGCAGCCCGGTCAGGATCGTGGCACCCGAGGGGACACCAAGGCCGCCTGATCCCGGGGGGACGGTCGATCCGGAAGACGTCGAAAAAGGGTCACGATGCTCAATCTTATCACGGTCGTCGGCGCCCGGCCGCAATTCGTCAAGGCCGCCGTCGTGTCACGATCCATCGCCGCGCCGAGCGTCGCGGGTGCCATCTCCGAAAAAATCGTCCATACGGGGCAGCATTTCGACGCGAGCATGAGCGACATCTTCTTCGAGGAGCTTGGCCTGCCGGCCCCTTCCCACCACTTCGGCATCGGCGGCGGAACCCATGGCCAGAACACGGGCCGCATGATCGAGGCGATCGAGAGGGTGCTCCTCGAAGAGCGTCCGGATTGGGTGCTCGTATATGGCGACACGGATTCGACCGTGGCGGCAGCGCTGGCTGCCTCGAAAATTCATCTGCGGATCGCCCATGTGGAGGCCGGGCTTCGCAGCCGCAACCGCCGCATGCCGGAGGAGATCAATCGGATTCTCACCGACCACGCGAGCGACCTGTTGCTCACGCCGACCGTTGAGGCAACGGCAAATCTCGCGAGGGAGGGGATCGAGGGTCCGGCCGTGGTCAACGTCGGTGACGTGATGTACGACGCGGCAATTCAATTCGGCCAGCAGGCGGAGCGGCAGAGCACGATCCTTCAGCGGCTCGGCTGCGAGTCGGGCTCGTACACCCTCGCGACGGTGCACCGCCAGGAAAACGCCGATTCCCGCGAAATGCTGTCGGCGATCGTCGATGCGTTTGCGGCCTCGAGCCGGCCCATCGTCTGGCCCGTGCACCCGCGCACCCGTCGACGCCTTGATGAGTTCGGCATCGTGCTTCCGCATACCGTCATCGCGACCGATCCGCTCGGCTACCTCGACATGGTGAAGCTCGAGAAGCACGCCTGGCTGATCGCGACGGACAGCGGTGGTCTCCAAAAGGAAGCGTATTTTCATGGAGTGCCGTGCGTGACAATGCGGCAAGAGACGGAGTGGGTGGAACTCGTTGATTCCGGCTGGAACATCCTGGTTCCTCCGTTGTCGGGACGCCTGGCAAATGCCCTGGAAACATTTTCCGCGCCGACCGTCGAACGGCCAGAAATTTACGGTGACGGGAGGGCGGGGGAGCGCATCGTCCATGCGTTGCTTCACTACGCGTGACTGAGGAATATCGGAACGCAGGCCGGCTGACAGCGTTCACCGAATTGCAAGCCGGGGCTGAAAAGACGTTCTCTAAAAGTTGCGGAAATTCGGGTTTGTAGAGGAGCGGCGCGGGCACGGGCGGGTGCGCAGGATGGGGGAGGCGGCCGAAGCTGCGGCTCTGAATGGACCTTGCGTCAAAGCCGGATTTCCGCGAGCCTCCGCGGCCCGTCTTCCTCTCGCGTTATCCGGACAAAGCCGTGGCGAAGCGTCTTGTTGATGTCGTTGAATCGACGAGGACAAATCCGCGGCTAGGCGTGCGACTGGTGAGCCTGACCACATCGGCAATGAGCGGGCTCTGGCTACAGGCGGGACAGTTGTCTTTTCTCCGCGAAAACGGCATCGATGTTATCGCAGTGGCATCTCCTGGGCCGCAGCTCCGGCAATTGGCCGCACGAGACGAAATCACTGTGATCGCCGTTCCGATGTCCCGGGAAATGTCACCAATTGCGGATTTTGTTTCACTCGTTCGGCTGTGGCGCCTGTTCCGTCGCCTGAAGCCGGAGATCGTGAACGCGGGAACCCCGAAGGCAGGATTATTGGGAATGATCGCGGCGTACTTGGCCGGTGTCCCAGTTCGCATCTACACGCAACGCGGCCTGCGTCTGGAGACTTGTTCCGGATGGCGGCTATGGCTACTGACGATGACCGAACGGCTGGCGGGTTTTTGCGCGGACCGGGTCCTGTTCGTCAGCCCCAGCCTGCGGGCGACGTGCCTGGAGCGCAAGCTCGTTCGCGAAGCCAAGGCCTTGGTCATCGGCAGCGGTTCGTCGAATGGCGTAAATGCAGAACGAATAATCGCCCGGAGGAACTCGGCCGATGTCCGCGACATTGCGGCTCGGTACGGTATCGCACCGGGAGCGCCTGTCGTCGGTTTCGTCGGTCGACTCACCAGGGACAAGGGAGTCCGGGAACTCGCCGCTGCGTTCACTCTCATTCGGCATGGGCATCCCGGAGTCAAGCTGCTCGTCGTCGGTTACTTCGAGGACGGCGATCCCGTCGACGCCGAAACGATCTCTGC
The DNA here is from genome assembly GCA_002405515.1 of Planctomycetaceae bacterium UBA4655. Taxonomy (GTDB): domain Bacteria; phylum Planctomycetota; class Planctomycetia; order Pirellulales; family UBA1268; genus UBA4655. Next base: position 29,786 of record DHLZ01000079.1, on the reverse strand, counting down.
GCTCAAGTCCGATCCTGATGTTGTGATCACGGGATTCGTGAAGGATGCTTCAGCCTACTATCACGTGATGAGCGTCCTTGCGTTTCCGTCACATCGCGAGGGCTTCCCCAACGTGCCACTCGAAGCCGCCTGTGCCGGGCTGCCCACGGTCGGGTTCTCGGCAACCGGCGTCGTGGACGCGATCCAGCACGGCGTCACTGGAACGATCGTGCCGCTCGGCGACGTGGCCGCCCTGGCGAACGCCATCACCGGATACCTGACCGATCCGGCCCTGCGCCGGCGCCACGGAACGGCCGCCAAGGAACGCGCTCTTCGTGACTTTCCGTCCGCTCGCATCTGGAATGGCCTGCTCGACCTGTATCGCGAACGGTTGCAGGCCCACGGCATCGCCTGGGACCGCACCGTGGGTCGGCTGCCAACCGCGCACGTCCATGAACTCCCCTCCAGCAAGGCTGCGTGACGCGATGGCAGGGTTTTACGTCCGATACGGCAAGCGGTTCCTCGATCTGGCGATCGTGATTCCAGCCTTGCTGGTGCTGGCTCCCGTGCTCGTGGTGACGGCCATCGTCGTGCGCATCCACCTCGGAACGCCGGTCCTCTATTGGCAGGAGCGTCCGGGGCTCGGGGGGCGGCTGTTCCGGATCTGCAAGTTTCGCACGATGATCGATGCCCGTGCTGCCGACGGCACACTGCTTCCAGACGAACGGCGATTGCCCTGGGTTGGAAGATTTCTTCGGTCGTGCAGCCTCGATGAGCTTCCGGAGCTATGGAACGTGCTTCTCGGGCAGATGAGTCTGGTCGGGCCGCGACCGCTGCTGACGCACTACCTGTCCCTCTATTCCCCTGAGCAGAGCCGGCGACACGACGTCCTACCGGGCGTGACGGGATGGGCGCAGGTCAACGGCCGCAATGCCGTTGCCTGGGAGAAACGCTTCGAACTCGATGTCTGGTACGTCGACAACATGAGCCTGTGGCTCGACATCCGGATTCTGTGGATGACGATCGCCGCCGTGCTGAGCCGCAGAGGAATCTCGGCCTCGGGCCATGTGACGATGCCCGAATTCGCCAGCCCCGCGCGAGCGGTTCCCCAGGCGAGGCGGGTCGTCGTAATCGGTGCGGGCGGCCACGCCAAGGTCGTCGTCAGCACCCTGAAGGCGTGCGGCATCGAAATCGAAGCGGTGTTCGACGACGGCCCTCGCGCTTGGGGCTCCGACGTGCTGGGCGTCCCAGTGCGGGGCTCTATCGACATGATCGACGAACTGGACGGATTGGTGTCGGGGGTGATCGCGATCGGCGATAACGCGGTCCGCGAGCGACTCGCTCGGCGATTGAACATCGACTGGCTGACGGTGATCCACCCGCAGGCCATCGTTCACCAGTCGGCGCAGCTCGGTCCCGGCACGGTCGTCTTCGCGGGGGCTGTCGTGCAACCTGACGTCGTCGTTGGTCGGCACGTGATCATCAACACGGCGGCGTCCATCGACCACGATGGACGTGTCGGTGATTTCGCCAGTATCGCGCCCGGTGCCCATCTGGCCGGGACGGTGACGTTAGGCCGGAGGTCGGCATTGGGGACGGGCAGCAGCGTCATCCCCAAGATCGTCATTGGCGACGACGCCTCGGTCGGCGCGGGAACGGTCGTAGTGCGAGATGTTCCGCCGGGCAGGACGTTGATCGGGCAGACGCCGCGCTACCTGCGTGCATTCGAGTCAGAGGGGAACGACCGCAAGGCGGCCTAGCGGCGGCGTGGGAATGTACCTCAACAGAAATGACACGGTTCCGGACGGACCCCAAGGAGGCGGCATGACAGCGACGGGTGCCGGCGGCAGCCGACTGGCGATTGACGGCGGACGTCCGGTGCGGACGGGATCGATGTCACCATGGCCCTACTTCGACGAGGAATTGATCGAGGCATCGAGCCGCGTGCTGCGGTCGGGCAAGGTGAACTACTGGACCGGGACTGAATGCCGCGACTTTGAGACGGAGTATGCCGCCGCGATCGGCAGCCGGTATGCCATCGCACTCACGAACGGCACGGTGGCGTTGGAGTTGGCGCTCTACGGCTTAGGCATCGGGCCAGGCGACGAAGTGATCGTTCCCAGCCGTACGTTCATCGCCTCGGCCAGTTGTGTGGTCATGCGCGGAGCGAAGCCGGTCGTGGCGGACCTCGATCCCGACAGCGGCAACGTCACCGTAGATACCATTCGCGCCGTGGCGACACAGCGCACGAAGGCGATCGTCGCCGTTCATCTGGCGGGCTGGCCTTGTGACCTCGACCCGATCATGGCATTCGCGGAATCGCGGGGGATCAAGGTCATCGAGGATTGTGCCCAGGCGCATCACGCCATGTACAAGGGCCGGCATTGTGGTTCGATGGGGCACGCGGCCGCATTTTCTTTCTGCCAGGACAAGATCATGACGACCGGTGGCGAGGGCGGCCTGCTGGTCACCAACGATCACGAGCTGTGGAGGCGGTGCTGGAGCTTCAAGGATCACGGCAAGGACTGGGATGTTCTGCAACGTCCACGGAAGCCCCACGGGTTCCTTTGGTGCCACGAGAGCTTTGGCACGAACTGGCGGCTCACGGAGCCACAGGCCGCGATGGGACGCGTTATGCTGCGTCGGCTGCCGCACTTGGTCGCCGCCCGGCGGGCGAATGCCGCGAGGCTATCGACAGCACTCGCCGGTGAACCGGCGCTGCGGATCCCGGAGCCTCCGGATCACGTCGGCCATGCCTACTACAAGTACTACGCATTCGTGCGGAGCGAACGGCTACAGCCGGGATGGACGCGCGATCGTATCGTTCAAGCCATTCAGGCCGAGGGGGTCTTTTGTGGCCCCGGCTCCTGCAGCGAGATCTACGCGGAAAAAGCCTTCGCCGCCGCGGGGTTGCGGCCGCCGCATCGCCTTCCCGTGGCCCGGGAGCTGGGGGAGACCAGCCTCGTGTTCCTGGTCCACCCGACGCTGTCGTCGGACGAGATCGACCAGACGTCACAAGCCATCCGCAAAGTGCTCCAAGCGGCGACACTGGCCGGGGTGAAGAGTCTGATTCGTGCCGCATGACGCAAACTCACGGCAAGACACCGAGAATGGGTCCATCTTCGTTCCCGCATTCACGGCGTGACTGATGGGGTGAGTCAAGCCCCATTGCAACGTTGCAAAGCCGCTGCCTTTCTGGCATCGTATTCAGCGGGTGTGACCCGGGTCAACCGGGGCGCAAAGCCACCGACGAGAGGCTCCGTGTTCATGACTACGACCGATACTCCTACTCCGATCCTCGTCACAGGCTGTGCCGGTTTCATCGGTTTTCACGTCGCCCGCCGGCTCCTGCAGGAGGGGCGTCGGGTCGTCGGCCTCGACAACGTCAACGCCTACTATTCCCCGAGGATCAAGCGCGATCGGCTCGCGCAGCTCGACCCCCTGCCGGGGTTCTCGTTCGCCGAGTTCGACCTGGCCGAGTCGGCACGCGTCGCCGAACTGGTGGCTGCGAACCGCATCGCGTGCGTGGTGCATCTGGCGGCGCAGGCGGGCGTCCGCTGGTCCATCGAGAATCCGAAGGCCTACATCGATTCCAACATCGTCGGGTTTCTCTCGATCCTCGAAGCCTGCCGCCACCATGGCGTCACGAATCTCATCTACGCGTCTTCGAGCAGCGTGTACGGCGCCAACGAAAAATTGCCGTTCGCGGTGGGAGACACGGTCGATCATCCGATCAGCCTCTACGCGGCGTCGAAGAAGGCGAACGAACTGATGGCGCACACCTACAGCCATCTGTATCGCCTGCCGACGACCGGCCTGCGGTTCTTCACGGTCTACGGGCCGTGGGGCAGGCCCGACATGGCGATGTGGAAGTTCGCGAAGGCGATCCTGGCGGGCGAGCCGATCAGCCTCTACAACCATGGCAAGATGCGGCGGGATTTCACCTACGTCGACGACGTCGTGGAGTCGATCGTGAGGCTGATCGAGCGGCCGTCACGGCCGAACCCGGAATGGAGCGGCCTCGCCCCGGACCCCGCCACGAGCGCGGCACCGTGGCGGGTCTACAACATCGGGAATCATTCCCCGGTGGAACTGCTCTACGTCGTCGAGTTGCTCGAGCGAAACCTCGGCCGCACCGCCATCCGGCAGTACGTCGAAATGCAGCCGGGGGACGTGCCGGCGACCTATGCCGATGTCGATGCGCTCGCCCGTGACGTCGGCTTCAAGCCCTCCACGTCGATCGAGGAGGGCATTGCGAGCTTCATCACGTGGTATCGCGGATATCACGGCGTCGCGGCGTGACGGGTCCGCGTCAGGCCGCCCGCTCGACGGGCGGGGCGCCGGTTCCGCTGGTGGCCGTCGTGATGGTGTACTCGGTGAGTGGCCGGTCCGCGGTGCCCAGGACGTCGGAGGAGCGGGAGAAACCGAGGCTCTCGTAGAAGGCGTGCGTCGCCTGGTTGTCCACCGCATCGGTCGTGAGCCGGACTTCCGCGACCTGCCGCAGGCCGGCCTCCGCCACGAAGGCCGCGACGAGTTGCCGACCCAGCCCGAGTCGCCGCTGGGACGGAAGCACCGCGAGACTTGCCAGCTTGGCTCGGGCCTGACTAGGGCCGCGATGCCCCTGCGGATGCCCGCTCGAGCCGAGCCGGCACACGCGTTCCGCCACGTCGAGCAGCAACCTTGGCCGCGTGACGAGACGCAGCATCGCCGGGAAGCCCAGCGCCCACGGCCGCCGCATCATGGCGCGGTAGAACGCGGCGGGCCGCGCGATCCCGGCCACGAAACCGGCGACGGCGCCCGCCGATTCGGCGACCAGCAGGATGCCCTCCGGCGATTCGAGCACCATCCGATAGTAGGCACCCAGGAATCGAGGCCCCATGCGGGTCAGGAAGAATCCAGGAAAGGCCGCTGAGTGCGCCGCGACGACGGCCGGCAGGTCGGCGGGTGTGGCGGGGCGAATGCCCGGTGCCGCTGCGGCGGCTGTCGGGCCTTCACCGTCGGCCGCTCGGTCGGGTCGCAGCGAGGCCACGATGCCATCCATCCTCCGAACGAACGCCTCCATGCCGAATTCCGCCACCACGTGCCGCTGGAAGGCCCGCGCGTTGGCGGTGATCCGGTCCCGGTCGGCCGTCAGGCCGGCCACGGCCGCCGCCAACCCCTCGAGATCGCCGGTGGGCACGAGCATGCCTCCTCCGGGCCTCACCAGGTCCTTGTTGGCCGGAATGTCGTAGGCCACCGGGCACAGCCCCGCGAAGCCGGCTTCCAGCATGACTCGCGGCATCCCCTCGCCAACGGAAGGAAAGAGCAGCACGTGTGCCAGCGCGTACTCGCGTCGGAGTCCGTCGGCATCGAGTTCGCCGAGATACTCGATCTCGCCGGCCTCCGCGGCGCGCCGCACCGCTTGGAGCGTGCTGTCGCCGCCGCGGGCCGCCGGTCCGACGAGCACGAACTTCACTTCCGGCCCGTGCAGCCGGGAAGCCACCGTGAGGAAGTCTCCGACCCCCTTGTCGGGCAGCAGTCGGGCCACCAGCAACACGCGCACGAAACCTCCGCGGGTCGTTCGACGGGCCTGACGTCGACGCCGAGACCGCTGCCCACGAGCACGAACTTCGAGGCCAACTTCGGATAGCGGGCCCGCATCGCGGCGACGTCGCCGGTGTTCTGCAGAAGCACCCGCTCCGCGATCCGCACGGCGCCGGCCATGAGCAGCCAGTAGACGGGCCGCAACAGCCGGTACGCGAGTCGCCGGCTCGTGAACGTCCGGCCGAATCCCGTGAGCGTGATCAGGCAGGGGGTGCCCGCCGCGGCCGCGACGTAGGGGCCGAGCAGAATCAGGATCGTGGCACTGAAATGCGCGTAGTCCACGCCGCGACGACGGAGGAAGGCCCACAGCCGCACCAGTGTCCTCAGGTCCGACAGACGGAAGCCCTCACCGGCGTCGACGTGCACGAAGCGGCTCTCCGGCACGCCCTCGGGCCGGCCGGGGAGACCGAAAAACACGCGGCAGGCCTTGGTCGTCAGCCCGTACTGCACCCGGTAGTCAGAGGGGGGAGTTTCTTGTTCGCCACGAACAACAGATTCATGCCCGTCTCCTGTCCGGAAGTTTCGTGCCGGTGGCATCGCGGGCATGCGCCACGGCCATCAGCACCCAGAAAATCGTCGCCCGGGAACCGTTGTGGGTCAGGCCGAAGAGCAGCGGCGGCGCCACGATGGCCAGTGTTCGCAGCAGTCCATAGTGGGCGTGCAGCGACCGAGACCAGATCCAGAGCAGGCCGACGAAAATAAGCCAGCCGACGGCACCATATCCGACCCATACCGAGCCGAGGGTGCTGTGCACCTCGTGGCCGAGGGTATCGATCACCTCGCCGTGGCCCCGGCCGAAGAGGATGACGCTCGGCTCGTCTGACGCCAGCATCCCGTATCCGCGGGCCTCGAGGGAATCATCCGAGTCGTTCCCGATGAGCCGAAGCCGTTGCACTGCCGGGATGTCCTCGAACATTCCGCTCTCGAGGCTGTTCATCACCAGCGCCAGCGTCGCCATCAATGCGAGAATGCCGACGAACAGCCCTGAGGATGTGCGGCGGAAGCCGAGGGCGAGGAACCCGACGCCGATGGCGGTTGACACCATGGCCGCCTTCGAGAGGGAGACGACCGCGAGAAAGCCGCCCGCCAAGAGCCCGACGCACAGCAGACGCGGCGACAGATATCCTCGGAAATAAGCCACCGCCAGCAGGACGCTGATGCAGGTGCTGAAGTAGCCGAGCTGATTGGGGTTGTTGAACGTCCCTGCAATCCGCGTGTTCGTGCCGATCGACTCGCGGACGCCGAGCAGGAAAATTCCCGCGACGGCGACGACGAGTGCCGCCACGATCCCTCGACAGATGAATCGCATGCCGTCTTCGCGCTCGACGAAGGCCCGCAGCGACAGGACGACCAGCGAATTGAAGACGAAAAAAGATGCCGAAGCCATTTCCTGGAGTTCCCAGGTCACCAACCCTTCCCAGCTGCAGCGGGCCACGACGACCGCGTCGAGGATGCAGAATGCGAGCCAGAGTTCATCACGCTTGACGGCATGGCCGGCCAGGGTCGCAACCGCCGCGACGGCCATGACGGCATGGCCTGGCTGGATGGTTCCAGACTTGCCGACATAGACCGGGAGCAGGGCCAGGGCCAGCATCCAGACTCCGCCCAGCCACAGCGACGCGGTTTGCGGCCGCACCCTTTCCCGCGGCGGCAGCAGCCGCGGACCGCCCCGCGCATGCGCGGCCAGGCAGACTTGCGGCATCGACGAGCCTCCTCGGGAAGCCCCGGCATCTGCCGGGGCTGGGACGCTAGGCCGGATCGCCGGCACGGGTCAAGCCCGGGTTGGCTCCCTGGGGCAGGACAGTCAGGCTGGGCAAGCCACGTGTTCCGCGAAAACGAACGCACGATGCCCTCCCGGAGGGAGGGCATCGTGCGTCGAGTCCTCGAAGAGATGGGACCGACCCGAATCAGGCCCGCCGCCGGACACGCTTCAGCTTCTTACGATTCAAGCCGATGAAAGCCGACGCCGCGCCCATGCCGGCGAGTACGATCGTGCTGGGCTCCGGCACGGCCGCGATACGGAAGCCGAGCTGCGCTTGCTCGCCGCCGATCGACGCGACGTTGAACGTGGTCGAGCTGTTCGAAGCCGTCTGGGAGGCCGGGCTGACCCAGTGGGACAAGGCGTAGGTGTAACTGGAGCCGCTGATGGTGTCGAGACGCTCGGACACGTTGCCCGCCATGTCGAAGGCCCCATAGAATGAAGTCGCACTGGTGTAGCTACCCACGTTGATCGAGCCGTTGTAGGCGTTGGCAATGCTCGCCGTTGTGGCGCCGCCCGGAGCCGTTCCCGAAACGATCGAGTTGCTGTTCACCGGATAGAGCATGTAGCCACCGGAACCCGAGTTGAGCGTGGGATTATAGTAGGCGGCCTTGTACCACTCGTTCACGCTGGGAATCCAGAAAGAGGCTCCTGCCTGCCGAATCGGCTGGGAGAGAGCCATGTTGTAGACGCCGTTCTCCGTCGTGGACGCATTTTGAACGCCGGTCGTCGGCATACCATTCTGCATCCAGTTGGCAAACCGGAAGGTGTCGAGAGCCGACACCCAGCCCACGGGCCGGTTGGCGTTGGCGGGCGTTGTTGAGTAACTCCAGTTGCCTGCAGAACCGGTTCTGGAGATACGCATCGAACTATTGAAGAGGTTGTAGGTATCCGTTTTGGCGACGCTGTTGAGGAAGTATGCGTACTGCGAGTTCGTCACCTCGGTGGCTCCGATCTCGTAGAGGTACGCCACGCTTCCACCGCCGAGGGAGCGAACGTTGGGGGTTCCGGTGGGTGCGGACGGGTTGGCTACATTGCCGGGATTTCCGATCGGCACCAAGTTGTAGGCAGCTGCAGAAGTGCCGAAAGAAATCACACCCGCCGATGTGGCAGAAGCACACAGGGCAGCAGCGGCGGCGAGGGCACAGCGGGCGAAGGCGAGGACATTCTGAGACTGAGCGCCACGGAGGTGGCCCCACGTCCAGCGGCTGTTGCGCCGCCTGTGAATACCGTTGACGCTGACTGGCGGCGTGCTCGAACGGCGATACTGCGGCCGCCGATTCTGCTTGGTAATCTTCTCGAAAGACCCGCGAAAATCGATTGCGTAGTCGTTGTCAGACTCGGACCGGAAGGACACACACGAGGCGCTCATGAGACTGCTCCTTTGCAATGGGTTCACTTGGAAACGGTGAAAAATGGACAGATGAAAAACTTGGGCAACTGGAAATGGAAGAGTCAGAAGCCGGGTGCGAACGCACTCACGAATTCACGAAGACACTGCGACGGTCAGCCAGACGGCCGGCCTCTTGAAACAACGACACGAGGCCATCTCCGGCGATCGCCCCCGGCAAATAGACCCAAGCGCCGAGCTGGCGAGCCCACAACTCCTCGTCCATGCCGTCCTCCGGACCGCAGATCACGACAAGCGTGCCCGGCCTCGCGGCGAACTCCTCCGCGAGCTCGACCATGTCGGAAACTCGGTCCCCGACTGGATTCGCGACGTCGACCAGCACGAGCCGATAGTCGCCGTCGATGACTGAATGGAGATCGGCGTCCGTTTCCGGCGCGTCGCACTCCTGCCAGCCGGCAAGTTCCGTCGCCGCCAGGAGGCGGTTCCGGAAGCCGGCTTCGCCCGTCACGACCAGACACCGCGACAGCCCGGGCAACCGGCCGCCACGAGATGTCGGCGAAGGTGCTGTTCGCAAATCCTCCGCCGTGATACCAACCGCCACGACCATCATCACGCACCTCCTCGCTGATTGATCCACGCCACCGAAGCGGTTTGGCCCGAGGCCGCTTACCGCATCGCGTGGTCTGCGTCGCACGTCGCGACGGGAAGGAGAAAGGCACTCGGCGTGCCACTCGTCGCTGAGGAGAGAAAAAATTTTCAGCCGGCAGGATTTGCCGGGAAAAACAGCTGATTTCCGGGCCGCGTTCGACGCATGACGGCGACGGGCGGCGGCGGGGGCGGCTCACCAACTCGGTGACGCGATCCACCGCTCAGATGGCTGGCCGGTGGCCCGGCGGGCCTCAAGAGGCCGGTTTTTCCGGGAAAAACGGGGTTCTCACCAGGATGGGGACGCCCCGCACGGAATGGTGAGACGCCCTCGAGCCCGCGGGAGGCTGCAACGGCATCCATCACCCGGTCCCGATCGGCCGGGGTGGGAATCGGGCCGCAGCGGCCCCCGCGATTCGACCGCGCGAAGGCTCAGGCCCGGTGGTAAGCGGCGGGCCGGAGGGTGGCGAAGTTGCGGCAGTCCACCAGCGGCACGCCGAGCTTCGCGAAGTCGAAGCCGCGGTATTCCTCGTGGGCCGTGCAGAGAACCATGACGTCGTGGTCGCCGGTGATCGGAAGTGACATTCGGCCCGCAACGTCGTGATGGCTGCGACCGGCGAGGATCACCGGCACGTGCGGATCGTTGTAGGCGACGACGGCGCCCCGCTTCTCCAGAAGCTTCATGATCTCGTAGCTGGGCGACTCGCGGTCGTCGTCCACGTTCGCCTTGTAGGCGAGCCCGAGGAGCAGCACCCGCGAGCCTCGCACCGGCTTGCCGGCATCGTTGAGCGCATCGATCACCCTGGCGACCACGTACTCCGGCATCGCCGTGTTGATCTCGCCGGCCAGTTCGATGAGCCGTGTCCGCTGCCCGTACTCGAGCGCCTTCCAGGTGAGGTAGAACGGGTCGATGGGGATGCAGTGGCCGCCCAGGCCCGGGCCGGGATAGAAGGGCATGTAGCCGAAAGGCTTCGTCGCCGCGGCGTTGATCACCTCCCAGACGTCGATCCCCATTTGGGAGTAGATCATCTTGAGCTCGTTGACCAGCGCGATGTTCACCGCCCGGAAGATGTTTTCCGTGAGCTTCGTGGCCTCGGCGACGCCGCAACTCGAGACCGGCACGACGTCCTTGACGATCCGGCGGTAGAGGTCGGCCGCACGATCGCGACAGGCGGGCGTGAGGCCGCCGACGACCTTCGGCACCTCCGAGAGCCGGCTGCGAGGGTTGCCCGGGTCCTCCCTTTCCGGCGAGAACGCGAGATGGAAGTCCCGCCCCGCGACGAGGCCGCTTCCCTGCTCGAGGATCGGCTTCACGACCTCTTCCGTCGTGCCGGGATAGGTCGTCGATTCGAGCACGACCAGCTGCCCGCGACGAAGGTGCGGTGCGAGCGATCGGGCCGTGTTGGCGACGTAGGAGAGATCGGGCGTGCGATTGGCGGTGAGGGGCGTCGGCACGCAGATGAGCACGGAATCGGCCTCGGAAGCCTCGCGAAACTCGGTCGTCGCGTGGAAACGGCGTCCGGCGGTCGCGGCAGCCACGTCGCTGGCGGCGATGTGCTTGATGTAGGAGCGGCCCGCGGCCAAGGCGGACACCTTCGTGCGGTCGGTGTCGATGCCGAGGGCCGAGGCGCCGGCACGGGCGAACGCCAAGCAGAGCGGAAGGCCCACGTAGCCGAGGCCGACGACGGCGGTGTCGTAGCGGGTCGTCCGCGGCTGCGGGCGAGTCGGCGATGGGATCGCTCCGGTCGGCGGGAGGGATGCGGGAGCGGCTTGGATGGCGGTGGATTCCGAGGTGGTACTCGACGTGAACTGGGCCATGATCCTGGAGCTCCCGGGCGAGTGGGTCGAGTCTCGGAGGAGGTGCCAATCAGCTCCGCCGAGAACGGGCGGGACGTTAGGAAGTGGCCGAGGCCGCGGCAAGGGGTCTTTGAACGGGTTTTCCCGGGGACGAAACGAAAAAGCAGGCAGGGCTGGTTTGGCTCCCGGAGCCGCCGCTACTTCGTCACGACCTCGCTCAACGGGGCCGACTCGCAGACGCGACGGCCGATCCATCGTGCCCCCTCCCGCGTGAGGTGGAACCCGTCGTACGAGAGAGCCCTGCCACTGTCGTTGAACAGGATGACGTCTCCCCTGGCATCGCAGATGATGGACTGCAGGTCGAGAAACACGTCGGGCGGAGCCGCCGCCTTCAGGGTCTCGTTCACTCGACGGAAAGACTCGGCGATCCTGGCTCGCATCGCCTGTCGCTCCGATGGCGGAATCCGCATGTAAGTGAGGGGCCTCGGAGGCTCGAAACACTTGGTGCCGACCACGACCAGTCGTTGGTTGGGCCGCAACGGGATTCGCTCGAGCGTTCCGGGCAATCGCTCCGCCGTCCACTGCTCCCATCTGCTGGCCAGGACGATCAGGTCCGCCTCGCCGATGGCAGGCAGGCAGCCCCGCAGGTCCGGATCTCGGGCGACCCAGGCCCGTTGATCGGGCGGAACGAATTGGAGCGGGTTTTCGTCGCCGATGTAAAGCTGTCGTCTCGCCGGAATGTAGATCGTGCGAACCTGGAACTGCTTCAGGGCGTTGCTTTCGTCCAGGCAGTTCATGAAGTCCTGCGCGTAGCTGTCGCCGATGACCAGCAGCCTCGGGCGACCGTCGTCATCGAAGGGCCGCAAATGGTGCTGCCACTCACGAAATCGCTTCGTGACATACTGGCCTGCCGAGGTCCGGTCGAGGTCGAGGGCCAGTTGCCGGTCGCTTTCGGGAAAAGCGTTCCGGGATGCCGCCGCCCAGAAAAATGACCCACGAGACCACGGCGATGACGACCGTAATGCCTCCCCCGGCGGCGAGCATCGCCCGCCCGCCGATCCGCTCTCGGTTTCGGAACGGCTGCTCGATGAACCTCCAACCGAGATACCCCAGCGCGATCGAAGCCACGAGAACCAGACCGCTTTCGACGGCGTCGAGCTTCCTTTCCACGGCGATTCTCGTGAACGCGAACAAGGGCTGATGCACGAGATACGAGCTGTAGGAAATGAGGCCGATCCCGACAGGAAGGGGATGAGCGAGCAGGCGACCGACGAACGTGTGTCGGTCGGCGAAAGCGATCACGACCGCCGCACCGACGGTCGGCACGAGGGCGGCGACGCCGGGGAATGTCGTCTCATCGTCGTAGCAAAGCATGCAGCCGACGATGATTGCCAGCCCGGCCCCGCAGACCGAATCTCCGACGAACCGCCTCGTCCGCAGCCGCTCGAGAGCGGCTGCCGGAAGCATCGCGACGAGCGACCCGATCAAAAGCTCCCATGCCCGAAAGGGCGGAAGGAAAAACGTGGCCCCCGGCCGCCCTCCTGCCCGCATCCACCACTCGCTCAACGCGAATGAGATCAACGTCATCCCAAACAGCGTCGCCAGGACCGCTCGACGGCCCCTTCGCCACAGGATGACCATCACGAGCGGAAACAAGGCGTAAAACTGCTCTTCGACCGCAAGGCTCCACGTGTGCAGGAGCGGTTGTCGCTCCGCCATCGGTCGAAAGTAATCGCCGTTCACGAGAAAAAACCAGAAGTTCGACAGGGAAAGCACCGCGGCACACGCGGACTTGGCGAAATCGACGAAATCTCCGGGCATGAGCAGCCACGCCGCCGGCAGGTAGCACAGGACGAGCATGGCGGCGAGCGCCGGGAGAATGCGACGCGCCCGTCGCTCGTAGAAGGACAGGAACGAGAAGGTGTTCGAATCGAGATCGCGGGCGATGATCGACGTGATCAGGTAGCCGCTGATCACGAAGAAGACGTCCACTCCCACGTACCCGCCGGGCAGAATCCCGAACCGAGCGTGAAAGAGCAACACGCCCACGAGCGACAAGGCCCGCAGGCCGTCGATTTCGGGGCGATAGAGGGGGTTCGAGTGAGTATGCACTTGAGGCTTTTCGGCTCGCGCCGGGCGGCCCTTTGAAGCAAACGAGGTCGGCCGTTGCCACTTGCCGGACGCGCAGGGTTCGCGGATCGGCCTGGGATCCGGTCGCATTTTTCCCCGGCGTCTTCGCTTCCCCGTCAAGGCTTGTCCAACCAGCACATCCCTTCCGTCGGGGGGGGCGTCTTCCGCCCCGCGGGTCGCTCAGTGACACGTAATGGTTGCGAATGTGCCATTGACCCGTCTGCCCTCGCGAGCGTAATCACCACGCTGAATTTCCCAGAGTCCGGCACGCCCATGGCTTGCAGCATGTGTGTTTCCCGCGTCCTTTCGTAGTCCGCACACAGGCACGCATGGGACACAGGCAAACCGAACCTTCGGCCACGAGTTTTTTTGACCGTTCGTGAGCGGTGGAACACCTGATGCAAATCGTCGTTTTGGATCTTGAGGACGTGCGTGCCTCGCTTCGGCGCGATGGCCCGGCGTTTCGCGACACCATCGCATCGTATCGCAGGGATGGGTTCTCGATCGTTCTTTCCGCCGGCCACGATGGTCCGAACCTCGCCACATCGAAGGTTCAGGATTGGGCGGCTGAAATCGGCTCCTTGGCTTCGATCTGCGATTCCGTCGTCTTCGGCAAGCCGTCCACAGGCTTGGAGGCATGGACACTCGACGACAAGGCGATCACACCCGAAGAGTTTCTTGCCCACAGTTACGATCAGATCCGCCAAAAGCTGGACGCTGCATGATCATTTTCCCCATGGCCGGCCTGAGCAACAGGTTCACGCAGAAGGGATACACCCTTCCGAAATACATGCTGCCGCTGTGGGGCGGCACGGTTTTCGATTTCGCTGTTTCGAGCTTTCAGCCGAGTTTTGAGACCCAACCCTTTTTGTTCATCTACCGGGAAACCGGCGGCGTGAAGACGTTTTTGACGGAGCGGGCGGCTGCCTTGGGAATCCGGCGAGCGTTGTTTACCGAACTCGTCGCCCCTACGGCAGGGCAGGCGGAAACCGTCGAAATGGGACTTGCGGCTTCGGGAACGCCGCCGGAGGCGCCGCTGACGATCTTCAACATCGATACTTTTCGAAATCCCACAGCATCGCCGTTTCCCATCCAGGACGGTCTTGCGGGATGGCTCGAGGTGTTCAAGGGAGCGGGCGACAACTGGTCGTTCGTGCTGCCCGAGGAGGGCGAACCGGGGATCGCCGCGAAGACTGCGGAAAAAATTCCGATCAGCGATCTATGCTGCACGGGCCTCTATCATTTTTCCTCCAGCGACTTGTTTCGCAGTGCTCTGATGCAGGAGCGGTCCCGCCCCAGCGCGCCGGAACTCTATGTCGCTCCGATCTACAACCACCTCATCGCGTCCGGTCATCGCATCGGATACGGGACGGTTGCGGCGGAGGATCTGGTTCATTGCGGACTGCCGCACGAATATGAGGCGCTGATCCCGGCTCCTCAGCCTTGGAAAGGTGCAGCCTGAGATGTCCGTCAGCATCACACGACAGGAAGGCGAGACGGAGGTGCCGCGGCTCATCGTCGATGTCGATGGCACGCTGACGATCGACAATTCGAGTCTCGACTACACCGCGAAGGAGCCTCGCAGCGACGTGATAGAGCGAGTCAACGCCTTACATGCGGCTGGTGTGCGGATCGTCTTGTACAGCGCGCGCAACATGCGAACCTACGCTGGCAACATCGGCCTCATCAACAAACATACGCTGCCCGTATTGATCGCGTGGCTGGCCAAGCATGGCGTGCGCTACGACGAAATCCACATGGGCAAGCCCTGGTGCGGTCACGAGGGTTTTTATGTGAAATTGCGGAGCATGCGGCCCGACCAATTCCTGGCGCTGCCGATGGACACGCTGAGGGCGACCATCTCATGTGGGGAGTCCGATTCCCATGGAACATGAATGGAATACGTTGATCACGTCCGGCGGCTATATCGGCGAGGAAATGCAGGCCGAATTCGGCCGGATTCCGCCAGCGTTTTTGCCGATCGGTGCGGCCTTCGTCATCCAGCACCAATTGTCACAGATTGCGGATCGGAAGAATAAATGGCTGTCTTTGCCTCAGGATTACGGAATTACCGAACCGCAACGGCGCATTCTGGAAAGCGGCGGCGTGCGAACCGTTTTCGTCGATCCGCGCACTTCGCTCGGCCTGTCGGTATTCCACTCTGTCCTGGAAATCGGCCCCGACAAGCCGCTCGAAATTCTGCACGGCGATACGTTGGCGATCACCCCGGAGAATCCGGCCGAGGACGCATGGTCCGTCGGACCGGTGACAGAGCAGTATCGTTGGGGGGTCGTCGATGCTGACGGAATGCTGATTAGCGGTGTTCGCGACGCGGACCGTAGCGACGCGATCACCGCGAACTCGCAGATCCTGTCGGGTTACTTTGCGATTCGCGAGCCGTGGCGGCTGCTCAAGTGTCTTGCAGCGAGGGAGTTCTCGTTCACGCGGGCACTCGACGCCTATTGCCGGGAGACTCGCGTGCGGCCGCAGACCCATCTGCAGACCCTGGATTGCGGGCATTTGAAGACCTTCTATGCATCGCGACGCAGTCTGGCCTCTGCACGGCACTTCAACGCGATTGGCGTCGATGGGGGCGTTGTCCGCAAGCGCAGCCACGATCGCCGGAAAATCGATGCGGAAGCAAATTGGTTGCGGTCCGTGCCAGCCGACCTGCAGCCTTTCACCGTCAGGCTGATCGAAGATCCTGCCGCAGCCGTGTCCGGCGAGTACCGGACGCTGTACACGAGTTATCCGACGGTATCCGAGCTCTATTTGGCGAGGTCTTCCAGGTTCGTTTGGCGGCGCATCTTGGACTCGTGCCTCGAGTATTTGACTCTCGCCGCGGAGCATGTCGGGCACGGCCGTGACTCATCCCTCGATTGGTTGGTCTCGGGCAAGCTGCGCGAGCGATTGAGCCAGCTTCCCACGACGTTGCCTCAGCGAGATACGTCCCTGACGATCAACGGCCGAGGCGTGGGCAGTCTGGATTCGATCGCAGCGGTATTGGAGCGGGAGATTGCAGTGGCCCCGAACCGCCCCGCTTGCATTATGCATGGCGACTTTTGTTTTTCAAACATGCTGTTCGACCTGCGGAGCGATCGGATTCAATTGATCGATCCTCGCGGTTTGATCGGGGATGAAGCGACGATTTATGGCGATATCCGTTACGATATCGCCAAGTTGGGCCACAGCATCGTCGGCCGCTACGACCAAATCGTGGGCGAAGGATTGCGAGACGAGGGAGACGGGTCGGATTTCGCGCTGACGATTCCAGAAGATCCCCTGCGGGATTGGCTCGAAGGCCAGTTTCTGGCCGCCCAGGTGGCGGGTGTCGAATTTCGCGATCGTGCCGTCATGGCGGCGATGGTGTCGTTGTTCCTGTCGATGATTCCGCTGCATGCGGACGATCCGCTGCGTCAGCGTGCATTGCTGGCCAACGGGCTCCGCCTTTACGGCCGGTTTTTCGCTGAAAGCGTGCTGAACGGCGGCAGGCTACGCCATGCAGCTTAGCCGTGGATCGGACAAACACGTCGGAGCGATGGTTCTGCGCGGCACGGCGTGGCTGCTGGGCGGCCGCTTTGCCCGGATGGCCGTTGGGCTGTTGGGCGTCGCGATCTTGGCGCGATTGCTGACGCCGGAGGACTTTGGCCTGTTCGCCGTCGCCTTCATGGTCTTGCCGCTGGCGATCGCGGTGCTCGACGGGTTGATCGACGTGCCGGTCATCCGCGAAGACTCGCTGTCGCGGCTCGACCTGGCCAACCTCATATGGGCGAGCGTCGCCCTGATGGCGGCGGTTGCGTGCGGGTTGTGGTTGTCCGCCCCCTGGTTGGCAGCCGTGATGAATCTGCCGGATCTCGCTCCGGTTCTTCGCGTGTCCTGTTTTGCAATCCTGTTGCAGCCATTCATTTCCGCCAGCTATGCCCTATTGCGGAGGCAACATCGGTACGCCGAGGTCGGCGGCTATGTCCTGCTTTCGGGCATCGTCCATGCGGCCGTTTCGATCGCGCTGGCCCTGGCGGGATGTGGCATCTGGAGTTTGGTTGGGGGGCAGTTGGCGTCGCTCGGCACGACGACGGTCGCGGGGAGCATTTCGGCCGGGATACCGATTCTTCCACCGATGCAGATGCGGATGCTCGGTGCGTGGCGGATGGGGGGGCTCGGGTTTTCGTCGCGGTTGCTGGCGTGGCTGACGGCGAACATCGACACGATGTTCGCCGTTTCCGCGTTGGGGGCGGCCGACGCCGGCATTTACAGCCGTGCGTACAACATCACGACGCAACTCAAGGAGCCGTTCGCTGCCATCGATTCCGTGGTCCGGCAGGCCTTTGTCGCCCAGCGGAGTCTCGACGATGCGGTTGCCGCGCGTGCGACTCTCGGCGGGTTGCGGATGGTCGTGCTTGCTGCGGCGATCGTGTCGGCCGCCGTGATCGCCATGAGGGAGGCCGTCGTCGCACTTTTTCTGGGCGGCCAGTGGACCGCGGTCGTCGTTCCGCTGTCGATCCTGGCCTCGTCTCTTCCGGCACGCGTGGCCCGCGTCTATCTCGACGGCTTCACGTATGCCCGCGGTTCGATCCTGCATCTGACCGGACGGAACTTGATGATCGTCCTGCTGATGGCCGGAGGGCTCATGCTGGGTGCCAGTAGCGGAGTCGTCGTCATCGCCTCGGTCGTGGCGGCCGGACACTATGCGACCCTGGCGTTTCCCGGCGGACCATCCGACAGGCTGCTGGCGGGCAGCTTTCTTCAGCGGCTCGTCGCGGCGATTCCCGGATATGGAATCGGTGCGGCGTTGATCGGTGCGAGCGAAGGACTGTCGATCCTGGCCGATGTTTCTCCCGGAATCATGGATTGGACGTTGAGGGCCGGTGTCTGTGCGGCTGTTTTTGCCGCGACCGCGGTCTTTCTTCCCGATGCCTGGCTTCCGGCTGGCATCCGGGCCCGGCGGGCCACATTCCGCTGGTTCAAGGGCACCACACTCCAGCGGGTTGCGAAGGACGCATTCCAGACGTCAACCCCGCCAACGAAAGGATCACGAGCATGAGGCCCAACGAAGCCGATTGGATTCGCGCCGAGCTGATGTCGCGGGGCGCGGACGAAATGTCCCCGATCGCCAATATAGGATCGCAAACCCTCGAGTTCCGCACGAAGAAGAAGCCGCACATCGAAAACAGATTGTTTCGGCCATTGCGTGAGGCCGGATACAAGGTCGTCAACATCGACATTCAGGAGGACGAAGGAGTCGATCTGGCGGGCGACCTGACCGATCCGGCTTTCGTCTCGACGTTGAAGAAAATGGGTTTCCGTTCCGTCATTTGCTCGAACCTCCTGGAGCATCTTGCGGATCGTGGGCCGTTGAGTTCGGCCCTGATCGACATCGTGGCGCACGGCGGGCGGGTCGTCGTGACGGTTCCGCTCAGCTATCCCTATCATCCGGACCCGATCGACACGTTGTACCGCCCTTCGCCCGAGGAACTGGCGAAGGCGTTTCCGGGGATGAAGCTGGTGAAGGGCAGCGTCCTCGTGGACGGGACGTTGAGAAACGAGGCGTTCGCCGGCGGGATCATCGGGGGCCTGCGGTACTTCACGATGGCCGGATTGAGGATCCTGAACGTCGCGAGGCCTTGGATCGCCTGCGCGCAGCTGCACCGGATGCTCTGGCTGTTCAGAAGCTTCAAGGTGAGCTGCGTCGTGCTCGAAAAAGTCTGAGCGTGTCCGACGTCCCGCGGCAGCCGAGAGGACTTCGTCCTGCCGCTCCAGAAGGCGGACACGACGTCGCCACCACGGGCGGGGGGGCTGGCCTCCGAGACGCGGTCCGGGGGACCGAAGGCAGGGTGTCGTGGCTCGCGACCCCCCCGGCGAGCTGGAAATGGTCGCGGAAGTGCCATTGACCTTTCCGCCCATTCTCTCCACGATCATCGGATCTTTGAACGATCCCAGAGGCTCTCCACGACCACCGGGGCCTGGACGACGTCAATCTGAACCAGGTCGGACGTGCAGGCACGGTTGGGCAGCCACGAGGAAGAACCGGAGCAGGTCGATTCCCCTCAATGTTGCGAGCTGTCGAAGAAGCGATGACGAGTTCCCCCGGCGAGGTGTTGCTGATCACGCGGTTGCGCACCCTGAACAAGGGAAACCAGGCGCTTTCCGCCGCATGGCTGGGGCTGCTGCAACAAGCGTTTCCCGGCGTGCCGATCCGCGTGCTCGAGCGTCGGCCGCCCCATCTTTTGCAATACACGTTGTCGCAGCTGGCGCGGTCTCGCGATCCCTACCGTGCGTTCGACGACCTGACCACCAGATTGGCGAGACTCGCTCCCGGCGCCGGCGCCCAGCAGCCGCCGGATCCGGCGCCGCGGATCATGCTCGATGAAGCGATACCGGTGCCCGTCCGCTTCCCGGAACTGCGAAAGCGGCTCAATCTTCGCGGCTGGATCGCGAGGATCGGCGGCTACCGTCACTCGTATCTGCAGCGTCTGGCGGCGTGCCAACGCGCACGTCTCGTGGTGGTCAACCCGGCCGGCGAATTCTACCCGCGCGAGCCGGAGCCGGCGTTCTATCACCTGATCGATGCACATGTCTCGCACAAGCTCGGCGTGCCGACCGCCATCGTGAACCACACGATGGATATCGAGGACGCGACGCTGCGTGCGATCATCCCCAAGGTCTATCGCGAACTCGACCTGGTCGGGTTTCGCGATACCACGAGCGTGCAGGCGTTCCGCGAGATGGGCGGCGACCTTGGCAACGTCGTCGTGGCTCCCGATCTGGCGCTTGCCAGTCGAACCGCGGCCGCGCTGCCGCGGCGGCCGGGGGAGGTCGCGGTGGCGATCAACGTTCCGGAGGCGGCGGCTCGGGGGTATGCGGGGCGGTGGTTCGACGTGATCCGCGGACTGCAGGCCGCCGGACACCGTGTCGTTTTGGTGTCGAACGAAGCGCCTTCGGACCACGCCTTCTACGAGCAGCTGAAAGAGCGGCTCGGCGTGTCGATGGAGGGGGCATCGCTCGATTATGACCGTTACGCGGCGCTGCTCGGGGCCTTCGACCTGGTGGTCACGAGTCGAATGCACACGGCGATTCTCGCGATGGTGGGCGGTGCGCCCGTGGTGCCGGTCGAGGGCGCGTCGTTCAAGATCACGGGTTTGTTCCAGGAGCTGGGATTGCCGGTCGAGGTGATCCGCCCACCGGCCGACGGGTGGGTCGAGGCCGTCGTGGCACAGGCCAACACGGCCCGGTCGCGCCGCGACACGCTCGCCGCCGACCTGGCGGTCAAACTCGATTCGATTCGAAGCCAGATCGCCGACGCGATGCTGCCAAGGCTCCGCACCGCGGCCGGCGTCGCTTCATGACCATCGTGCCACGAGCGGCCCAAACTCGGTCTCCGGGGAGCCCCGGCAGCGTACGAAAAATTCGTTCGATTCCCGGCGTCACTGCCCGGGCGAACCGCATGGTGCTTCGGAAAAGGCAGCTTGACCATGAAGTTTTCGATTTGCATCCCCAACTACAACTACGGCCGATACATCGGGGAAACGATCCGCAGCGTCCTGGCCCAGGACGCGGAATTCGAGGTGATCGTCTCTGACAACGCGTCCACGGACGATTCCGTGGCGCGGGTGACGGAGATCGCGGACCCGCGGATCCGGCTGCACCGCAATCGCTGGAACGTCGGGTTCGCCGGCAACCTCGACCGGGCGTGTCAGGGGGCGACTGGAGACCGGATGATCCTGTTGTCGTCCGACGATCTTGCGGGTCCGGCCGCTCTGGCGACCTACGCGCGACTGGCGGCGGCGCTGGGGCCGGCCGCGAAGACGGCGGTGTTTTGTTCGGATCAGCATGTCGTCGATGGCGACGGAAAGACGACCGGGCGGACGGGGCTCGATCCGCGGCAATGGGTAGACGCCCGGCCGAACGCGGAATTGAGCCGTGCCGTCGGCGGCTCCATCATGGAGGTTCCGGCTCGCAGCCTGTTGCGGCAGGCGCTGCTTCACCTTCGCAATCCGATGGCGTTCGCGACGACCTGCTACCCGCGCGGCGTCTACGAGGCGGTCGAGGGGTATGGCGGCGGCAGCCTGATCAACCCGGACAAGTTTTTCGTCTGGAAGATCCTGAGCGTCGCGGAGAGCGTCTACTACGTCGATCTGCCCCTGTTCAGTTATCGGGTGCACACCAGCAATCAGGGGTCGCTCCAGCGTTCGTCGGGGGCCCTGAAGCATTTGCTCGATCAGTATCGCGCGACCTTCGACACCGCGCCGGAAGTGCTGGCGGCCGCCGGACTCACGAAAGACGATCTCGCACGCGCGTTCATCGAGCACGACGTCGCGCTGCGGGGGCTGAAGTCGGTTGCGGAAGGAGAGAGGGCATTGGCCCGAAGGCACCACGATTTCGGGCAAGCGACCTATCCGGCGTTCATGGCGTCGTCACGGCTCGCACGGATGTTGAGGCTTGCGCTCTGGTTGGGGCCGGTCGGAACGGCGATCGCCCGGCGACGGCTCGAGTCCGCCATGGCGTCGTATCGGGAGGGCGGGTTCGTCGGCGACGAGCAGCGGGTGCTGCCGCATGGATAGGCCCGCTCGAGTGTTGTTCGCGATCCCGGAGCTGAATTCAGGAGGACCGGACCGCGTCTTCTATGAGGTCATCTGTGGCTTGAACAGGACGGAAGTTCTGCCATTGCTGGCGGTGGCGAAGGCTGGCGGACGGTATTTCAAGGCGCTGCCTCGAGACGTCGAAGTTCGCGTGACGGGTGGCGGGCGGTATCCGTTTTGGCGGTTTGCCAAAGCCGTCGATGCGTTGCGCCCCGATCTGGTGTTCACGACGTTGCGGATGAACGCGACCGCTTCAATGGCGAAACTTTTCCAGCGTTGGCGGCCGCCGCATGTCGCACGGCAGGCGAACGCCATTGCCGCCGACTTCGCAGAATTGAAGAGAACGTCGCTGCTGAAGCACCGGGTCGCGGAGCAGGTCGTGCGACGCTTGATCAGAATGCCCGACGTATTGGTCGCCCAGTCATCCGACATGGCGGCCGAATTGGCTCCATTCGGCACGCCGCGGCAAAGGATCGTCGCGATCGGCAATCCTGTTTCGTTGGCCGACATCGACGCGGCGCGTGCCACGCAGGCGGCGATGGGTCAGCAACGCGTGCGTGGCAATCCATCGCTGGTCGCCGTTGGTCGGTTGGCCCCACAAAAAGGCTTCGACCTGCTGTTGCCTGCGTTTGCACGATTTCTCGTGGATTATCCGGATGCCGTTTTGACCATCTTTGGCCAGGGGCCGGAATTGCCTGCGCTGCAGGCTCTTGCCCATCGGCTCGAGATCGGCGGCTCGGTCCAATTGGCGGGGCACAGCGACCGGGTTCTCGCCGAGGTCGGGGCTGCAGATCTATTCGTTTCATCGTCGCGGTACGAGGGGTTCAGCAACGCAATCCTGGAGGCGATGGCGTTGGGTCGGCCGGTGGTCGTTACCGACTGCGTCGGCGCCACCAAAGACATGGTTGAGGACGCGAAAACCGGCATCCTCGTTCCCGCAGGCAGCAGCGAGGCCCTCGAAGTTGGTTTGCGTCGGGCGATGGAGATCGACCGGGAAGCGATCGGCCGGGCCGCCCGGCGGCACGTGGGAACGGCATACTCGCGCGAGGGGATAGCGTCGGCGTATTCGGCGCTTTTCAGGAGTATCGTGTCGTCGGCCGGGAAACCCTCCCATTCATGGAAGCGGCCTCACACGGGCGGTCTCGAGGGCGCGACGCCGGCCGAGGCCGTCGAGAACGGGCTCACACCGGCCGCGTTCCTGGCGGCCACGCGGAAAAGGTAGGTCGTGCCGTAGATCAGGCCGGGGACGTTGACGGACGTGGTTTTGCCGTTGACCGTCCGCACGGTCTGCCACGTGCGGCCGCCGTCCTTCGACGCCTGCACCAGGTAGCTGGAAACGGCCCGGCCGCCGTTCGAGGCGGGCGGCGACCATCGCACGGTTCCCCGCCGATTCAAGGTGGTGGCGACGACGTTGGTCGGGGCCGAGGGAACGGTGGCGACCGGAGCCGCCTGCCCGTTGAAATCGACCTTCACGTTCGCGGAAACGACCTGCACGCCGGTGGCCTGGAAGAGCCCGGGGGAGGCCGCCTCCGGTCGCGGAGACCGTGTAGGTGCCCTGCGGAACCTGCAACTGGTAGCCGCCCGCCGACATCGTCGTCGTCGTGAAGGTTGCCGAGGGGCCGATCACCCGCACGGTCGCGCCGCCGACTCCTTCGCCCGCGTCGTACCGCTGGTTTGCATTCGCGTCCCGGTAGACGACACCGACGAGGAACGGGCCGCCGTCGGCGAACCGGCTGCCGAAGTTCTGCGTGACCACGAGCGGCCCGACCGACGTGGCCGGCGACGCGTCGCCCTCGAGCCCCGCGCCGAACTCCTTGAACGACGGGTCCATCATCATCGTGCGATGGCCGCGATCAGGAACGGCCCAGTCGATCGCGAATGCGGAGTGGGCGTGGAAGACGTTCTTCGCGAAAGCGAACGCGTTTTCCCCGATGCCCGAGTAGCCCGCGTAGCCGGCGTTGCGGGTCCGCGTCACGAGGTCGGGCTCGCCGGGCAGTTGGTGCGACTGGGTGTCGTGCTGGATCATCAGCCGCGAGTGGGCGGTGGCCGCGGCCGACAGGCTCTCGTTCCATGCAAGCGGGGCCGTCGGCTGCAGGGCCGGCCACTCGGAGCGGATCTCGGCTGCCGAGGGATCGCGGAAATACTGGACCGCGGCGTTGGCATCGGCGTCGCGGGCCCGCAGCGGGTCGAGGCTCGAAAAGAGCGCCTGCAACTCGGCCTGCGGGTTCATCCGCATCCGGTTGACGTGCTCGAGCATCTCCTGGGCCTGGGGAGACGGATCGAACGCGAGCAGCCGGCGGTCCTCGAGCCGCTCGAGCGAATGCGAGCCAAGTCGGCCTCGACGTTCCGCAGTCGATCGCTGCGGCCTGCCGACCAACGCCCGCGCGAGCCCGCGGGCGATGTCGTGGGCCATCGCCGTAAGCGCGATCGGCCGCCCGCCGGATCACGGCGTCTCGAGCGTGAAGCCGTCGCCGAACGCGGTGCCGAGCTTCCGTAGCGACTCGACGACGAGGAAGGTGGTCGCAAACCAGATCGGCCCCCGCCAGTTGGAGTTGCCCCCCTTGAGCTTCGTCTGCGACTCGGCGGGCTCGTAACCGACGACGCGGCCGTCGAACACGAACGGCTCCCGTTCGTGGAACTTCGAGGCGAGCTCCTCGTAGACGGGATTGCCGCGGGCCAGCTCGAGCGACATCCGCATCATGACGAGGGAGAACATCCCCATCCACCCGGTCGCGTCGGACTGCTCGAGCACCGTGCAGTCCGTGAGCCGCTCGCTCCGATCGAACACGCTGATGTTGTCGGGCCCGAGGAAGCCCCCTTCGAAGACGTTGTCGCCCTCGTGGTCGACCTTGTTGACCCAGCTGGTGAACACGAGCAACAGCTTGTGGAAGCAGCGTTCGAGCCAGGCGCGGTCGTCGGTGCCGTGCCGCCGCTTCTCCATGTTGTAGACCCGCCACACGGCCCAGGCATGCACCGGTGGGGCGAGGTCGCCGAACTCCCGCTCGTAGGCGGGCAGCCGGCCGCTCGGATGCTGAAACTCCTCGAAGAGCGGCATCCAGAGCTGGTCCTTCGCCAACCGGGGATCAACGAGCGCGAATGGGACGGCCTGGAAGGCGAGGTCCCAGGCTGCGAACCAGGGATACCCCCACGTGTCGGGCATGCTCACGACCCGCAGGGAGTCGAGGTGCCGCCAGTGGGCGTTGCGGATCGTGCGGCGGCTCGTCGGGTGAAGAGCACGTCCGGCCGCGGGGGCGTCGCGGCGGCGGTTCTCCCACGTCCTCGCCCCAGCGGTAGGCCTTGGAGCGGGCGAGGTCGTAGGGGAGAAACCGCCAGGCGTCGCCGTTCGCGGAGTAGTCCTCCCGGCCGGTCCCCCAGGAACGGTCGGAGAGGCAGGGGCCCCGCCGCCGCCAGCCGGAGGCGTCGTTGCGAATCTCGCGGACGCGCGGGGTTTCAGGGTCGGCGTCGGCCATGGCGGAGCGCTTTGCGTGTAAAGAGCGAAGCCGATCGCCCCGACCACCGACAGCCTTACTCCTTCAATTCGCCACAGTCGGTGATCTCGATCCGCCGCGACGTCTTGCCCTCACGCGAACCGAGGGCCTCGACTTTCTGGACGACGTCCATGCCCTCGACCACCTGGCCGAAGACGACGTGCTTGCCGTCGAGCCAGTCGGTCTTGGCAGTGCAGAGGAAGAACTGCGAGCCGTTCGTGTTGGGGCCGGCGTTGGCCATGCTCAGGACGCCCGGGCCCGTGTGCTTGAGGGTGAAGTTCTCGTCGGCGAACTTCGCCCCGTAGATCGACTTGCCGCCGGTGCCGTTGTGGTTCGTGAAGTCGCCTCCCTGGCACATGAAGCCAGGGATCACGCGGTGGAACGTGCTCCCCTTGAAGCCGTAGCCCTTCTCGCCGGTGCACAGGGCGCGGAAGTTTTCCGCCGTCTTGGGCACCACGTCGGACCGCAGCTCGACGACGACCCGTCCGAGTTTCTCACCGCCGGCGGAAATATCCAAAAAGCATCTTGGCAGCATCTTTTTTTCCTGTGCGATTCCCTGGGAAGACAGCAACACAACACCCGTCAACGTCCACAGCACCACGCGGCGGCAGGTCAGCATCTCGAATCTCCTTCGATCACGGTTCACCGCGAGCGACCAGCCTTGCGTAGTCCCGTTCGTCGCGCGCTGACCGGACATCGTACTGCATGCGGGCCCGGGCGCGGAGATGCCCAGCCCCGCTGAAGATGGGCCGTTCCGGGGCCGCGGCTTCTTTCCCAGCCGGTTACACTGCCGGAATGATGCGACCCTCGGGAATGGCATGTGGTGTCGTTGCCGCCGTCCTCGCGGCGGTCATCGGCGGCCGGCCGGCCGTGGCCGAGGGGTTTCCCTCGGAGCTCGTCGAGTTCGGACCGGTGTCCGCCTCGCCGCTCTTCTCCGGGGGCGGGCACGACACCTGGGATCGCGACCTCCGCGAACGCGGCTGGATCCTGCGGGAGGGAAGCCGCTGGACACTCTGGTACACCGGGTCGAACCTCGATCGCGATCCGGTTCGCCGCGTCGGGCTCGCGACGAGCGGCGACGGGCTCAACTGGGTGCGGTCGCCGGCGAACCCGCTCGTTGCCGACGCCTGGGTCGAGGACATGTGCGTCGTGAAGCGGCTCGGCCGCTACCTCATGTTCGCCGAGGGGGAGCACGACGTCGCCCATCTCCTCGAATCGGCCGACCGCATCCATTGGGAGCGGCGCGGCCCGCTCGAGATTCGCCTCGCGTCGGGCGAGCCCATCCCCGACGGCCCGCGCGGCACGCCGGCCGTCTGGCTTGAACGGGGCGTCTGGCACCTCTTCTACGAGCGGATGGACCGGGGCGTCTGGCTCGCCACGGGCGTTGACGGCAGGACGTTCCAGAACGTCCGCGACGACCCGGTGCTCGCCTGCGGCCCGGAGCCCTACGACCTCCACGCCGTCGCCTTCGACCAGATCGTGAAGCACCGCGGCCGCTACTACGCCTACTACCACTCGAGCCCGCGGGAGGACCGCGCGACCTGGCAGACATGCATCGCCGCCAGCGACGATCTCGTGCGGTGGGAGAAGTATGTCGGCAACCCGATCCTGCCGGTCGACCCCGCGGCGCCGAAGCGGTCGAGCGCGACGCTCGTCCACGACGGTCGGCGTCACCGGCTCTACACGACGCATCCCGACGTCCGCGTGCGGTTCTCGCTCGACCTCGTTCCGGGGCCGTGAGGCCGCGGGTTCGGGTGCTGCGCTCGCTCACATAGCCCGGCGACATGGCTCGGGCAGCCCTCGCGGTCAACGCTGATCAACTCTGCTGGTTCGGGGCTGCCCGTGCCCATCGCCGGACGTTCGCTACGCGACCAATCCGCTGCGCGGATCGGTGCCCGCCTGCCCTTCGCTCGCTCGGATGCCGGCTCCTGGGCACGGACAGCCCCGAACGGTCGACTCTGATGGGTTCGGGGCTACCCGTATGCCCTCGCCGGACGTTCGCTCCGCACATCCTGTGCTTCGCTCACTCGGACCTGACTG
>DHLZ01000079.1:0-2269 GCA_002405515.1 Planctomycetaceae bacterium UBA4655 | reverse complement strand
GTCTCGGGCATACGGGCAGCCCCGAACGGTCGACTCTGCTGCAACGTTTCCCGTATACGGAACCCCGAGCCGCGAGCCGAGAGGGGAGGCGGCGTGGCGGTTGTGAGTCGGGCGGTTTTGCAAAACCGCATGGGGGCGGACGGTTTTCAACGGACGCGGCGTCAACACGCGGCGGTCCATCAACGCCCCTCTCGGCTTGCGCCTCGGGCTTCCGGGCTTTTGGCACTCACGCCTGCAGGGAAACTTGCGCCTCGGGCTTCCGGGCTTTTGGCGCTCACGCCTGCAGGGAAACTTGCGGCTCGGGCTTCCGGGAAAAAGTTACGGGGCGAGGATCGTCCACGTGACGGGGTTCGAGGTGACGTCGATCCGCACCCGCTCATGGCCCGTGGCGTGGAGGGCGAGCAGCTCGACCGACTCGAAGCGGCACCGCACGACGCAGAAGTTTGCGAGGCCGGTGTCGTCGCCTGCGGCCGGGGCCGATGGCGCCACGGGAAACGACGCGAGCGGCGCTCCCGGGGCATGGGCCGCCGTGTAGCAAGCGCGGCTCATCGGCTGCGAGGCCCTCCATGCGTGAAGGGCGATGTCGTCGGCGTGGTGGAGCGAGGCGGTCGCGGGAATCCGGATCTGGAGCCTCGCTTCGGGGGCGTACCAGTGGAGGCCGACGCGGGCGTCGCGGCGGATCGCCGCCGCCTTCCCGCTGCGGAGGTCGGTGTGGAAGCGGACTTCCCGGGTCGCCTCATCGAAGCCGCGGAGCACGACCGTTCGCGATTCGGCCGCGCCGTCGGCGTCCACGGTCGCCACCGAGAGCAGGTGGAAAGCGTGCCGCGACGAGACAGCCGCGGCGACGAGCGAGTCGGCGATGCGTCGCCAGGCGGCCGCCGCGTCGAGCGCGGAAAGCTCGATCGCAGGTTCGCTGTCAGCCTGATGGGCTGAAGGTTCACTCCTGCCGGATGGCATAGAGCGCCTCGTAGCTCCGCACGTAGAGCGTGCCGTTTGAGACGAAAAGCGAGGCGGTTACGGCTTCGCCGCCGAGATCGACGGAGTCGAGCAGCTCGAACTCCCTCCCGGCCTTCACCGTCGACACCCATCCGTCGTTGGAGCCGAAGTAGATCCGTCCATCGACGAGCAGCGGGCTCGTGCGATGCTGCCCGGTGTGGGTCCGCTGGAGGTAGACGTCCTTGCCCGTCTCGAGATCGACGCACTGCAGCTTGCCGTCCTTGTGCAAAAGGTAGACGAGGCCGTCGGCAACGAGCGGGATGCTCACGTCGGGCGTGAGCGGGTTGACCCAGCGAACCACCGCCGGCTTCCCGGAGCAGTCTCCCTTCAACTCGTCGCTCACGCGGATCGCGACCGTCGGGCCTCCTTTGGCCGTGGGGATCACGATCGTGCCGGGGGCGACCGCCGGGGAGGCGACGAAACGGAACGTGTTGTCGTTGGCCTTGGGATTGGTGGCGGTGGGGCCGTTGAGCCCCCCGAACCGCCAGAGTTCGCGGCCATCGTCGAGCGCGTGACCGGTCGTGCAGTCGGCCCCGTGCACGACCAGGAACTCGCGGCCGTCGTGCCGATAGAGGACGGGCGAGGCGTAGGAGTGCTTGCACTCGAACTGGGCGTCCGTGACACGGTCCACCTCCCAGATCGTCCGGCCGGTCGCCTTGTCGAGCTTGATAACCTTGCCCGTGCGGGTCTGGTCGCCGAGCTTCATCGCGCCGTGGATGAGCTGGAGGTAGAGGGCGTCGCCGTCGAGCACCGGCGTCGAGGTCATCCCGAACTGGATGTCGATCCTGCCGAACCGGTCGGCCACGTCGAACTTCCAGACCTCGTCGCCCTCCAGCGAGTAGCAGGCGAGCACGCCCGTGCTGAAGAAGACCCAGACGTGCTTGCCGTCGGTGGAAGGGGAGGGGGATGCGGAGTTGCCCTCGCCCGATCTCGCATCCCGGTTGCCGCCGGCCACCTTCTTCTTCCAGAGAATCTTCCCGTCGCCCGCGGCGATGCCCAGGAGCACGAGATCGTCCCCCTCGTTGCTCGTCAGGTAGACGCGGTCGTCCCAGACGCACGGCGTGGCGCCGGCGCGGCCAGGAAGCGGCGTCCGCCAGGCGACGTTCTTCGACTTCGACCAGGTGGACGGCAGGCCCTTCTCGGTCGAGATGCCGTCGCCCCGCGGGCCTCGCCACTGCGGCCAGCTCTCGCCGCTGGCAGGGCCGAGGCTGCTCGCAGCGACGGCGCAGGCGACCGCGAGCGATCCGGACCATCTGGAGCAGGAAGAATGTGA
>DHLZ01000118.1:2932-3217 GCA_002405515.1 Planctomycetaceae bacterium UBA4655 | reverse complement strand
CACGGTCACGCTTGTCAACGAACTGACGGTTGCCGTCCGTTCCGCATGCGTGATCAGTGACGAGTTCGTCGACTTTGGCTGGAAGGCGACGCTCCGCACTCGTCCCGATCATCCGGTGCGGCTGATCTGCGTGGCGGTCAAGCCGCACGAGAGCCGCTATACGGTCACAACGGTAGCCCGCGCCGGCGCAGCCACGGCTTCATTGGCACGTGGGGTTCGCTGCTGCGCATTCGAGGCACGAACTCAGCGATGGGCTGTCCGTCCCCTCGAGCCGGCGTAGGTGGC
>DHLZ01000118.1:0-2756 GCA_002405515.1 Planctomycetaceae bacterium UBA4655 | reverse complement strand
ACCTCCGAGAGAGCGGAGGGCAGGGCGGGCACCGATCCGCGAAGCGGATTGGTCGCGCAGCGAACGTCCGGCGAGGGGCGGGGTCGCTCGAAGGAAACGGGCAGCCCCGAGCCACGCAAGACGTAGATCCATCCGCACTGCACTCGCCGTGCCAAACAGGATTGCCCTGGAGGACCGTAGCGAGCGTCCGGCGAGGGCATGCGGGCGGCCCAGCACCCAGCACGCTTGACCCGCCTGAAACGCACCAGCCCGCGTCAGGCCAGCATCAGTGCTGGAGCTTCTTGTAGCGGAAGCGGTGGGGCTCGTCGGCGGCGATGCCCAGCCGCTCGCGGCGGCTGTTCTCGTAGACCTCGAAGTTGCCCTCGCAGACGTGGACGTAGCCGTCCCCCTCGAAGGCGATGATGTGGGTCGCGAGCCGGTCGAGGAACCACCGGTCGTGTGTGATCACGACCACGCTGCCGGCGAAGTGCGTGATCCCCTCCTCGAGGCTCCGCAGCGTGTCGACGTCGAGGTCGTTCGTCGGCTCGTCGAGGAGCAGAAGGTTGGAGCCGGCCCGCAGGAGCTTCGCGAGGTGGACGCGGTTCCGCTCACCGCCCGAGAGCGTTCCCACCTTTTTCTGCTGGTCGGGCCCGAGGAAGTTGAACCGGGCCACGTAGCTGCGGGCGTTGACCGACTTCTTGCCGAGCTCGATCGTGTCGTGCCCCCCGGAGATCTCCTCGAACACGGTCTTGGCTGGGTCGAGCGCGTCACGACTCTGGTCGACGTAGCCGATATCGACCGTCGGGCCGACCTTGATCGTGCCCTTGTCGGGCTTCTCCTGGCCGACGAGCATCCTGAAGAGCGTCGTCTTGCCGGCGCCGTTGGGGCCGATGATGCCGACGATGCCCCCGGGGGGCAGGCGGAAGGAAAGGTTCTCGAAGAGCAGTTTGTCGCCGAAACCCTTCGAGATCCCCTCCGCTTCGATCACGAGGTCGCCGAGCGGCCGGCTCGAGGGGATGAAGATCTCGATGTCCTGGTCACGGGTGGCGGCCTGCTCCGCCGCGAGCTTCTCGTAGGAGGCCACGCGGGCCTTGCTCTTCGCCTGCCGGGCCTTGGGAGACATCCGGATCCACTCGAGTTCCTTGTCGAGCGTCTTCTGGCGGGCCGAGGCCTGCTTCTCCTCGAGTTCGAGCCGGGACTTCTTCTGCTGGAGCCACGACGAGTAATTGCCCTCGAAGGGGATGCCGCGGCCATGATCGACCTCGAGAATCCACTTCGCCACGTTGTCGAGAAAATAGCGGTCGTGGGTCACGGCCACGACCGTGCCCAGATACTCGGCCAGATGCCGCTCGAGCCAGGCGACGCTCTCGGCGTCGAGGTGGTTCGTCGGCTCGTCGAGGAGCAGCAGGTCGGGCTTCTCCAGGAGCAGTCGGCAGAGGGCGACCCGGCGACGCTCGCCGCCGGAGAGGTTTTCGACTCCCCAGTCACCCGGGGGCAGGTTCATCGCGTCCATCGCGATCTCGACCTGGCGGTCGAGATCCCACAGGTTCTTGGCGTCGATCTGGTCCTGGACGGTCGCCTGCTCCGCGAGAAGCTTCTCCATGGCGGAATCGTCCATCGGTTCTCCGAGCTTCGCGCTGATCTGCTCGAAACGGTCCAGGATCTCCTTGGAGGCCGCCACCGCGTCGAGCACGTTCTCGAACACCGTCTTCTTCGGGTCGAGCTTCGGCTCCTGCTCGAGGTAGCCGACGGTGTAGCCATCGGCGAGCCTGGCCTCACCCTCGAACTCGCGATCGATGCCCGCCATGATCTTCATGAGCGTGCTCTTGCCCGCGCCGTTGCGTCCGAGCAGTCCGATCTTCGCCCCTGGGTAGAACGCCAGGTTGATGTTCTTGAGGAGTTCCCGCTGTCCGAACTTCTTGTCCAGGTTCGAGATCTGAAAGATGAAGGCTGCGCCCATCGACGACGTGCACCGTTTATGGAGAAGACTGTGGAGGAGACCGTGTATGGAAAAATCGTCCACCGAAAACCGAATGTTTCCCGCCGGTTCGGTCCGACCCGGGATGCGGAATCGTATCGCAATGGTCCAGCGGCTACGAGCGGGGCGTTTGCAGGCGGGGGAAGAACGGACTAAAATTCCCGAAGATTTCCCTTCCCGCCGGAGATGATTCATGCCCGCCTACGCCGACGAATCCGTGCTCGTGTCCACCGATTGGGTCATCGAGCATCTGAACGACTCGAACGTTCGGATCGTCGAGTCGGACGAGGACAGGGCCTTGTACGTCCAGGGACACGTCCCCGGGGCCGTCGAGATCGACTGGCAGACCGACCTCCAGGATGGCGTCCAGCGGGACTACATCGATCGGGCGGCCTTCGAAAAGCTCTGCTCGGAGAAGGGGATCTCGGACGGCACGACGGTCGTGTTTTACGGCGACAAGAACAACTGGTGGGCCTGCTACGCCTTCTGGGTCTTCAAGCTCTACGGTCACAAGGACTGTCGCATCATGAACGGCGGCCGGAAGAAGTGGCAGCTCGACGGCAAGCCCTGGTCGCAGGACAGGCCCTCCTTCCCGCGAACGACCTATACCGCGACGGAGCAGGATGGCTCGATCAGGGCCCTGCGGGACGAGGTTCTCAAGCACTGCAAGGCCGGAAAGCAGCTGCTCGACGTTCGCAGCCCCGAGGAGTACAGGGGCGAGCGAATGCACATGCCGGACTATCCAAACGAGGGGGCCGTCCGCGGCGGCCACATCCCCGGCGCGGTCAACGTGCCGTGG
>DHLZ01000163.1 GCA_002405515.1 Planctomycetaceae bacterium UBA4655 | reverse complement strand
GCCGAACAGGATTGCCGGGAGGGCCGAGGCGAATGTCCGGAGACGTGACACGGGCAGCCCCGAACTCGAAGCGAGCGTCCGACGAGCTCACGCGGGCAGCCGCGAACGCCGCTACACGCGACCGACCACGAGCGACGCGTTGTGGCCGCCGAACCCGAAGCTGTTGCTCATCGCGACGTCCACCTTGGCGTCCCGCGGGACCTTCGGCGTGTAGTCGAGGTCGCAGTCGGGGTCGGGGGTATCGAGGTTGATCGTCGGGGTGATGACGCCCTTCGCGACCGTCAGGGAGCAGACCACAAGCTCGATCCCGCCGCTGGCGCCGAGCGTGTGGCCGAGGTGGCTCTTCGTGCTCGAGAGCGCGAGCCGCTTCGCATGCTCGCCGAAGACCCGCTTCACGGCGACGGTCTCGGCCTTGTCGCCGAGGGGAGTGCTCGTGCCGTGCGTGTTGATGTACTGGACGTCGACGGGATTTCTCCCGGCATCGGCGAGCGCCATCGCCATCGCCCTTGCCGCCCCGCGGCCCTCCTCGTCGGGCTGCGTGATGTGGCCGGCGTCTCCGCTGGCGCCGTAGCCCATGAGCTCGCAGTAGATCCTCGCCCCCCGACGCCGGGCATGCTCCAGTTCCTCGAGGACGACCACGCCGGCCCCCTCCGCGAGCACGAATCCGTCGCGATCGACGTCAAAGGGACGGCTCGCCTGCTGGGGAGAGTCGGTGCGAAACGACAGGGCACGCATGTTCTGGAAGCCCGCCAGCCCCATCGGCGTGAGGGCCGCCTCGCTCCCGCCGGTGACCATGACGTCGGAGTCACCGTACTGGATCGACCGCAGGGCCTCACCGATCGAGTTGGCGGCACTTGCGCACGCCGTCGCAACCGAGAAGTTCGGGCCCTTGATGCCGTACATGCTCGAAACATGGCCGCTGCCCGAGTTCACCATGAGCTTCGGGATCGTGAATGGCGAGACCTTGTCGATGCCCTTGGTGAGCAGCCGCTCATGCTGGGCTTCAAACTCGGAGAGGCCGCCGATGCCGGAGCCGATGATCACCCCGCAACGGTGCGGATCCTCCTTCGAGAAGTCGATTCCCGAATCCCGCACGGCGTCAGCCGCCGACGCCATCGCGAACTGCGTGAAACGGTCGAGCCGCCGCAGCTCCTTCGGGTTGGCGATCCCCTCGTTCTCCGGCGTCCAGTGGACCTGGCCGCCGAACTGGACCTTGAAGCCAGACACGTCGAAGAGCGTGATCGGCCCTACACCACTTTCGCCGCGGAGCAGCTTCTCCCAGAAAAGCTCCACGGGGCGGCCGAGGGAGGTGACCACACCCAGTCCAGTTACGGCGACGCGTCGCTTCATGCGGCGATGACCCGATCCTTCAGGTGATGAACTCTCGAAGGGCCCTGACACCGACCACCGGCTGGCGACGGCATTCCCGGATGCCTGAATGCCACGGGCGGGTTCGGCAGGGGGGGACGACCCTCGGTCCGCCCCTGCGACGGCCAGAATCTATCCCTGACTCTTCTCGATGAACTCAACGGCTTGGCCGACGGTCTGGATCTTCTCGGCGGCGTCGTCGGGGATGTTGATCTCGAACTCTTCCTCGAGCTCCATGACCAGCTCGACCGTATCGAGCGAATCGGCGCCGAGGTCGTTGATGAACGACGTCTCGGGGGTGATCTGGTCCTTGCTCACGCCGAGTTGGGACGCGACGATGTCGATCACGCGGTCCTGAACTGTTGCAGCCACTTCTCGCCTCCTGGGAAACCGATCAAATCATCCGGCACTCACATTATCCGATGAGGTCGCCGGGAACTCCAAAACACAACTCGGCACACCGCGAAC
Source organism: Planctomycetaceae bacterium UBA4655 (assembly GCA_002405515.1). Taxonomy (GTDB): domain Bacteria; phylum Planctomycetota; class Planctomycetia; order Pirellulales; family UBA1268; genus UBA4655. The sequence goes on along the minus strand of DHLZ01000163.1, from coordinate 4,830 downwards.
CGATTTTTCCTTCCTTGGACTCCGGCCCGGGCTCGCGAATGATATACCGGCTCACGAAAAACCTGTCCAGACCTGCCAGGCCTCCCGACTTCGCCGACCGGCATCTTCAGGCGATCAGGCCGCCATCGACGACGATCACCTGCCCGTTCACGTAGCCGGAGGAGGGTGATGCCAGGAAGAGCACCGCCTCGGCGATCTCCCAGGCCTCCCCGAGCCGCTTCACGGGCACACGTTTCTTGACCTCGTCGAGCAGGGCCGGCCCCAGGGCGGCCGTCATGTCGCTGGCGATGAAGCCCGGAGCGACCGCGTTGACCGTTATTTTTCGGCCCGCGAGCTCTTTCGAGACGGTCTTCGTGAAGCCGATGAGCCCGGCCTTCGAGGCCGAGTAGTTCGCCTGCCCCGCGTTGCCGATCATGCCGGAAACGCTCGCCACGTTGATGATCCGCCCGTACCGCTGCTGCATCATCGGCCGGCTCGCGGCCCGCGTGAACAGGAACGGCCCGCGGAGGTTCGTGAGGAGCACCTCGTCCCATTCCTCGTCGCCCATGCGAGGCAGGAGCGTGTCCCGGGTGACTCCGGCATTGTTCACGAGCACGTCAAGACGGCCGAGTTTCGCCACGACGGCCTCGACCGTCGAGAGCACCTGCTCGGGCTTCGAGACGTCGCAGGGAAACTCCTCCGCCCGACCGCCCGCGGCACGGATGCCGGCCGCGACGGCCGCGAGCTTTTCGGCGCTCCGCGCGACGACGGCGACCGTCGCCCCATTGGCGGCGAGGGTCTCTGCGATCGCCCGACCGAGCCCCTGCGAGGCCCCCGTCACGATCGCCACCTGACCGCCCAAGTCGACATGCAGCCGTTTTTCGGCGGCGACGGTGGAATCCTGCTTCTCGCTCATGGGGCGATTGGCTCCTGGAATGCTTGTTGACTAGTCGGGAATGCCGCTCGACGCGGCGGCACGATTGATTCGCTTGAGCAGGCCGCGGAGCACCCGGCCGGGCCCGATTTCCCAGAAATGATCGATGCCTGCCGCGAGGAGGTGCTCCATCGACCGATGCCACTCGACGACGCCGCACACCTGCCTTGCGAGCAGCCGGCGGATGTCGTCGGGATCGTCGTGCGGCATGGCGTCCACGTTGCTCACGACGGGAATCCGCGGCGGCCGGATCTCGATCCCCGCGAGCACCGCGGAGAGCCGGTCGACGGCATCCTGCATCAGCGGCGTGTGGAAGGCCCCGGCGACGTCGAGCCGGACGCACTTCATGGCCCCCGCCGCCGCCGCCGCCGTCTCGAGCCGCTCGCAGGCCGACCGGTGCCCGGAAACGACCACGTTGCCGGGGCAGAGCACGTTCGCCACGGAGAGCACGTCTCCCCCGCGGGCCGTGTCGCACAGCCCGGCCACGACGTCGCGGTCGAGGCCGAGCACGGCCACCATCATGCCCGACGTCCGCTCGGCGCATTCCTGCATGGCCCGACCCCGCTCGGCGACCACCCGAATCGCATCGGCAGGCTCGATCGCACCGGCAAAGACGAGCGCCGTGTACTCGCCGAGCGAGAGCCCGGCCGCCGCGGCGACCGATCCGAGCGGCGACTCGTCGCGGCTCGCGAGCACCTCCAGGGCCGCAAGGCTCGTCACGAGCAGCGCCGGCTGGCTGACGGCGGTCGTGTCGAGCTTTTCCTTGGGTCCAAAGCGGCAGATCGCCTCGAGGTCGTAGCCGAGAATGGAGCCAGCCAGGTCGAAGAGCTCGCGGACCTTCCCGTTCCCATCCGCCCAGCCGCCGACCATGCCGACCGACTGGGCTCCCTGCCCCGGAAAAAGCACCGCAAGCTTGCTCAATGCATCCCCCGGAAGGGGCCTCTTGAGGGGCAAACGAAACTGAGGGGATCGAAATCGAGGGGCCGACGGATCACTCTTCCGACTTGATCACTCTTCCGACTTGATAACGATGCGGCCCATGTAGAAGCCGCAGCCCGGGCAGATGCGATGGGTCGGCGTGGCCTTGCCGCAATTTGGGCAGAACGCGAGTTGACGGGGCGTGAGGAAGTCGTGGGCCCGCCGAGAACGCGTCTTTTGATTCGATTGCCGCCGCTTTGGAACTGCCATGATCGTCGAAAACCCTGAAGCTTGAAATCGCCGGAAACCGGCCGTTTCCCGACGTCACAACTGTAGCCGCAGCCCCACGGCCCGGTCAATCGGAAGGCCTCTTGGCCGGGTTGGCCGCGTTTTTTGCGGTGCTTCTGACCTGGTGGGCTCGGGGCTGCCCGTGTCCCTGGCCGGACGCTCGCTTCGGTCCTCCAGACCTCCGCTCACTGCATGTCCGCTTCGCTTCGGCCCATGTCCGCTTCGCTTCGGCCTCGTGCCTTCGCTCGCTCCCATAGCCCGGCTACGGGGCACGGGCAGCCCCTCGCGGTCAAACGTTGCGGCAGATGAAAAAGGCCGCTTTGATGCTGAACGCTACCGGGGGGTGTTCGGGGGGTCGGGGAACGTTGAGGAGCATCAGGTGCATCCTCACCGTAGCGACGATGCGTTCGCTCCCCCGGCGGCAATGCGGTGTCGTTCAGGCGGGCAGCGTCGACCGATGCGATTGCGACCGGACATCCACCCTCACCACCGCGTCAACGCACCTCTCGGCTCGCGGCTCGGGCTTCCGTACGGGGCACCTGTTCGCCTGCAGGGAAACTCGCGCCTCGGGCTTCCGGGCATTGCAGGAACCAGCCTGCAGTGTCGTTTGCCCGAGCGGCCCTTCAGAACAGCCGGCCCTGGTCGGTGCGACGGACGACGCCGAGGTGTTCCTCCCCGAGGGCCGTGAGCCGGCGGCCGCGGGGGGTGCGGACGACCAGTTCGCACCGCAGCAGGAAGGGTTCCACGTCGTCCTCGAGCGTGTCAGGAGCGCTGCTCATCGTGTGGGCGATCGCCTCGATGCCGGCCGGGCCGCCGCCGAAGACGCGGTGGATCGTCTCGAGATACCGCCGGTCGAAGCCGTCGAGCCCGCGCTCGTCGATTCCCTGCATTTCGAGCGCCGTCCGCACGACGCCGACGTTCATCTCGTTCGCCGCCCGGCTCGTCGAGTAGTCGCGGATCCACCGCAGGCGGTTGTTGGCGAGCCGGGGCGTGCCGCGGCTGCGGCGGGCGATCTCGTCAGCCGAGGCGTCGTCCATCGACATGTCGAGCTTCGCAGCCGACCTCCGCACGATCTCGGCGAGTTCCTCCACGCCGTAGAAGTCGAGGTGCTCCCGCATCTGAAAGCGGTCGCGGAGCGGGGCGGAGATCAGCCCCGCGCGGGTCGTCGCGCCGATGAGCGTGAACGGACGCAACGGCATGTTGATCGTGCGGGCGGCCACGCCGTCGCCGAGCGTGATGTCCACCCGGAAATCCTCCATGGCGGGGTAGAGAAACTCCTCCACCGCGATCGGAAGCCTGTGGATCTCGTCGATGAAGAGCACCGACCCCTCGACCGCGTTGGTGAGGTAGGGGAGCAGGTCCTTCGGCGCGGCGAGCGCCGCGCCGCTGGCGATCTGGAGGGTCGTGCCGAGCTCCCGCGGGATGCAGGTGGCGAAGGTCGTCTTGCCGAGCCCCGGCGGGCCGTCGAGCAGGATGTGGCCGAGCACTTCCTGCCGCTTCCGCGACGCGTCCACCGCGATCAGCAGCCGCTCCATCACCTGCCGCTGCCCCACCATCTCCTCGAACCGCTGGGGACGCAGGGCCCTGTCCTCGCCGGTCGCCTCCTCCGGCGCCGCCACGGTGGGTTCTCGATAGCGTTCCATGCGGGGACTCCGGGCCGGGAAGGGATTTCGTCAGCGTACGCGATCGCCCGCGCCGCGGGAAAGCTTTCGAGACGGCCGGGGGCTTCCTGGCATCCGTCGGCCGTGTATCCTTGAGTGGTCGGCCCTCCGACGCACCCGTAGCTCAATTGGATAGAGCGTCGGTCTACGGAACCGAAGGTTGCAGGTTCGAGCCCTGCCGGGTGTAGTAGAGGGATAGTCCGGCCAATGGCACTTCCGCAACGGTCTTCCAGCCGATGAGCGACTCGTGAGCCTCGGGAGGAGCGGCCCGGGCGTCCGGAGACGGTTCCCGTGAGCGGCACGTCGCCCCCCGGATTTCTCGCCTCGGCGCAGACCGTCTCCCGGGTCGCCCGTACGGGGCCTTGATGCCTCGCGTCCGGCACCGCTCAGAGGCTGCGGATGTCGATCACGGGCAGCCCGTCGGGCGACACCTGAACCGCCGCGCGGTCGTCATCAGCCTGGACAAGCTCGCCCCAGTCCGTGGGCGGGCCGCGGGCAGGTGAAAGTGGCGGAGGCTCGAGCGGTTCGCCACTCTGTATGAAGCAACACGGGCGTAAGAATCTTCCGGATCGGCCCTGGCTCCGTGATGAAGGCAATGAGCCGGATGTCGCCGCCACAGGTGGGGCACGCAAGTGGAAACTCCTCCCCCACCCGGGCCAGGAGTTTCGCCCAGGCAATCCGTGACGTGTCGTGCGAGCGTGGCTTTTGATGTGCGTGAGCCGGGTCGCAGCAGCCTCCCGCGCGTGCCCGTCGCTCTGGCCGCGTGGACTTTCGCGAGCGGCCCGGGCCGACCAAGTTGGCGGCTTTGTGCCTGGGAAGCACGTAGCGGACTTTGGCTGCGTGGCCGCTTGCGTCGCGGGTCACGGAGAGCCGATCGAGTGCGAAGGGGGGCCGGGCGCAGTACCTCAGCAGGTGCTCGAGACTGTGAAAATACTACCCCGAGCACGATGTTGTTGACAGTGGTTTTCGGCTGACCGAGCGCACCACGGTCCCACGGAAGCCCGAGGCGCGAGCCGAGAGGGGCGTCAGGGTCGCGCTAAACGCCGGGTG
>DHLZ01000245.1 GCA_002405515.1 Planctomycetaceae bacterium UBA4655 | reverse complement strand
CTGGCGAGAAGCGGCCGAGCGGCCCGTGCCGGGCTACGTCGAGGAGGAACTCCGCGGCTATCTCGAGTGCGGACTGCTCTGCTTCGGATTCGCCCGCGCGGGCTGCATGACGTGCCGCTCGGGCGTCGTCGTGGCCTTCTCCTGCAAGGGCCGCGGCGTCTGCCCGTCCTGCAACGGCCGCCACATGGTCCAGACGGCCGCGCACCTTGTCGATCACGTCATCCCACCGGTGCCCGTGCGGCAGCGGGTGATCTGCGTGCCGAAGCGGCTGCGGGGCTTGCTCGCCGATCGCCCTGCGGCCGTCGCCGCCCTCACGAAGATCTTTCTTGATGAGATCGAGCGGTCGCTGTGCGCGGCGGCAGGCGTTACGCGTGATGCCGACGCCCCCGCATCCGCCCGCCCGCGACGCGGCGGCATCTCCTTCCGGCACCGCTTCGGCTCGGCCCTCAACCACCACGTGCACCTGCACGCCTGCGTGACCGACGGTGTCTTCATGCCGGCTGCTGCCGAAGCAGCGTGTGACACCCCGCCGGCGTTCCTGCCGGCCCGGCCGATCACTCACGTCCATCTGGCCGCGCTCACCGAGCGGGTGCGTCGCCGCGTGATCCGCTGGTTCCGGCTCGCTCGACAAGTCGCGAATTGCGTGGGCGAAACTGATGGCCCGGATGGGCGAAGAGTTTCCGCTCCCGGCGAGTCGGCTGCCCAGGAATCCCAGGCCAAAGGTTTGACGCAGAAATGTACGGGCGTGTACTTTTCCGGCAGTGCGTGGCTAGGCCCGTTACGATGGGTGACAGGCAAACCGCGAGGAGCAGTCATGATTTCTATGCCGCTCGACAAGATGTCGCTCGCTGAAAAGCTCGAGACCATGGAGGCCCTCTGGGCTGACCTCTCGCGGACGCCGGCCGATGTCCCCGTGACGCAATGGCATCGCGACGTGCTGAAGGCGCGCATGGAATCGCCAGCAACTTGGCTCGACTGGGAGCAGGTCAAGGCGTCGCTACGGGAAATAGCACGGCAGGAAGGCGACGACCTTGATGATCATCGAGATTCGTGAACAGGCTCGCGAAGACCTGCAACTCGGATTTCGGTTCTACGAGGAACAGTCGCCCGAGCTGGGGCGATACTTCTCGAGTGCCTCTTTGCCGATATCGACTCATTGGCAAAGTTTGCAGGCATTCACGAAACGGTGGATGGCTTCCAGCGGCTTCTCTCGAAGCGTTTTCCGTTTGCGATTTACCACACGGTGACCAACGAACACATCAGGGTGTCAGCCGTCTTGGACTGCCGCCGCGACCCATACTGGATCCAACGCCGACTGCGACGGGCTGGTGGTAGTTGACTTGTCACGCAAGGCGGGCAGCTTTGAGAAACAACGGCGCGAGGAGTTTCCGCTCCAGTGCCCAGCGTGTGGCGGTGACATCCGGCTGATCGCGTTCAGGCTGTTTTCCGAGTGCGAAAACATCCCTGGCCTTCGCACTCTTGGCAACCTCCGGTTAAGCCGCTTGCTCGTTCTCCACCGCAGGGATTGCTCCCGGCTTTCGGTCGCCGATCTTCGATCCTGCCCGGGCACGAATTGGCAGGGAAACCAGTTCCCGGCACCGATTTTCCTCCGGTCTATTCGACGTCCGGTAGTGTCTCCTTCTCCACGTCGCGCCAGGTCGCGTCCAGCCAGCGCAAGGGCTCGCCCCGCTGCCAGATCGCCCACGTGTCCCGCGTGTCGCCAGTTTTACGGCGGGTTTGAATGAGCAATTCGCGGTCGTTCCGCCAGGCGGGCAGCGTGCCGCACTTGGCGTTCTTGGTCGCGGCCGCGACCGGCTCCACCCGGCCGGTCGCCAGATCCACCACGGCCACGGCGTCACTGTCGCGCTCGACCACGGCCACCCGCGTGCCGTCCGGACTCACGGCGAACCCGCCGAGGTTCTGGGGGAGTGCGTCGGCCGCGGTGGTCACCGCCACGGGCGGGGCCTTCGAGGTCGCCGTGGCGTCGATGGTGTAGAGCCGAGCCCGGGGCGGGGACGTGTCGACGGGCCGCAGCGGCAGCGCCATCTCGACCGCCGCGAGCAGCAGCCGGTCTGCCGGCAGGGCCGCCAGTCTCACGCCGTCGTCACCACCCGTGAACAGACCGACGAGCAGTGGCACGCGGTCACCGGCCTTCACGGCACCCGGCCCGTCGGCCACAAGCGCCGTCGTTTCGAGGGTCTTGAGGGCTTGTGGGCCGGTGGCCTCGGGAGCGACGGTGACGAAGGCGAGCGACATGCCATCGGCAAGCCACACCGGATTGGAGCAGACCCTCTCGGACACCTCGATCCGCTGCTCTCGCTCGAGCCCGAGGACGACGAGTGTGTATCCGGCCCGAGGGGTTCCGCGGGAAAAAAAATAGTGGGGCTCCAATGCCGTCACGTCCGCCCCCAACCGCACCGCCACCCTCGCCCCGCGCGGCGCCACGGCGGGGCAGGACACCGGTCGCACCGAACGGAGCAGCGACCGCACCGGCCCCGCGGCCGCACCGTCGGCAAGCGGCACGAACGTCAGCTCCCAGACAGGCATCTTGGAATCCTGCAGATCGCGCCATCCTTCTGCCCACCCCTCATCGGCCGGCTCGCGATCGCGTGCACCCGCCTTGCGGTCGACGGCCTGCGGAGCGGGTTGGGAGCGCATGGCCGCCTGCAGCTCGGCACCATGCCGATCGCGGGCGCAGACCGCATGGAGCAGGGCCCAGTCTTTGACTTCATCCGTCGGGCAGCGAAAAAAGCCGCCGTCGGCGGTGGGAAGGTGATCCAGGGCCCGCAGCGTGCGCACCAGCGCCGGCACCATGCCCGCCGCCGCCTCGATAGCCTGCGATTCCTCAGCGGGCAGCAGGGCCTTTGCCTCGTCCCACGTGGCCACACTGATCGCGCGAGCGACGACGAGCCCCGAACCGTCCGGCAGCCATGAGACCCCTGCTACCGTTCCGTCGAGGATCGGCTCCGTGAGCGTGCCGTCCGGTTGCATGAGCCGCAGACCCGGCCGGCCGTCGACGGCCGCCACGCTACCGTCCGGCGCCCACCAGACCCGCACTTCCACGTCTTCGCAGCCGGCCAGCACGGCCAGGCAGACGAGGGCGGCGCACCAGCACGGTCGCCGAGCGGTGCGACGAAACATGGTCTTCTGACGCGTCAGGGACATGGCAGACTCCTCTTGAGTGAAGCGGCTGGACCGCGGCGTCGGGCTCGTGAATCGCGCAGCGCCCGCCCTCATGGCGTGCCGCCGGGACGGACCGGCTGGAACGTGTACCGGCCCGCCTGATCGGTGGCGAGCACGTACCGCGTCCACTGGATTGGTGGCTGGGCGGCCGGCTCGGGCTCCACCGGCCGTGGTCGCCAGGCCATCGCCACCACGACCGCGATCGACGCCGCCAGCGCCCCGGCCATCGCGGCCGCGGGCAGTCGCCGCGGCAACCGCCGGACCGGCGTCGGGGTCGAGTCCACGACCGGTGGAGCGGCCGCACGGCAGGCCCAGCCGGCGAGGCTCACGGCCGCACGGATCCCGTCCGCCTCGCGGGCGTCTTCGGCATGGCAGTCCAGCCAGGCGTGCAGCAATTCAGCCACGTCCGCGGAGAGCTGCCCGCAGGCGTCGTCGACGACGAGCGAGTGGAGGGTCGCGCGGCTGATCCGGGGGCCGTGTTGTGGTTCGGGCGCGGCAGGCATGATCGATCCTCGGGCGATGGTGTGTTGGAAGTGCGCGAAAGAAAATCGTCGGACGTCAGTCGGGTGACACCTGCGACCGCAGCAGGGCCACGGCATGGTGGATGCGTGAGCGGACGGTGCCCAGCGGAATGTCGAGCCGCGCCGCGATCTCGGCGTACGACAGGCCGGCCACGAACCGCAGATCGAGCACCTCTCGCTGCCGAGCCGGCAGGCCGGCGAGCAGGTCGCGGGCGGCGGCGACGGGGTCTCGAGTGGCCGGGGCCGCGACCGCGGCGAGGGTCGTCGAGTCCACGGCAGCGGGCCCACGGGCCCGCTGCCGGCGGGCGGCCATGCCGACGTTCTTCGCGATGCCGAAGAGATAGGCCCGCATCGACCCCGGCCGGATGCCGGCGGCCAGCTTCCGCAGCAGTTGGAGCACCGATTCGGAAGCCAGATCTGCGGCGGCGTCGGCATCCGGATGCTGGCGGGCGAAAAACGCCACCAGTTCGGCGTGGCAGTCGTGAAACGTGCCGGCGATCTCGGCGTTTTGGTCGGGGCACATGCCGGGCTACAGCAAAGCGGACGGGGGACTGGAAGAAGTGTCGCCCACCGCCCGAAAAGTTCACTACCCCGGTAGCCGTCGCTGCCCCGCCACAGCCAGGGGGGATCGGCCATGACCGTGCTCGGCACCTCGTCGAGGGCCGCGGCGTAGGCCGTGGCGTAGGCCGTGGCGTGCGAGCGGCAGTGGGAGATGCTCACGAGGATGCAGCGGATGCCCACCGCCTCCGCGATCTCCTGCGTGCCCCCGGCGAGGAACGCCTGCGGGCGGCCGCCGGGGCCGTTGCGGACCTCGATGTCCCGCCACGAGATCCCCTTCCGCCAGCCCGTGCCCAGGGCCTTGAGCACCGCCTCCTTCGCCGCCCAGCGGCCGGCGAAGTGCTGCGTGGCCATCCGCAGCCGGTCGGCCTCGGGAGCGAGCAGGGCGTAGAGCTGGTAGAGATGGTCGTCGTTCGGCTCTTCGAAGACCTCGGTCGTGTTCTCGCAGCTCTTGCTCATCTTCTGCCCGTCGGGGCCGGGCACCTTGGCACCCCCCTCCACGAGCCGCGGCCTGGGCAAGGTGAACACCTCGCCGTAGAGGTGGTTGAACGTGCCGGCCAGGTCGAGGCAGACCTCGATGTGCTGCACCTGGTCCTCGCCCACGGGCACGACGGTGGCGTCGTACGCGAGAATGTCGGCGGCCATGAGCACGGGATAGGTGAACAGCCCCGCGTCGGCCGGCAGCCCGCGGGTCTTCTTGTCCTTGCTTGTAGGCGTGGCACCGCTCGAGCAGGCCCATCGGGCAGACTGTCATCAACAGCCAGCTCAGCTCCGTCACCCCGGGGGCCAAACGGCGTTGTCGAGCTCTCGCCGTTTGAGTTTTGACCGGCTCGCCGATCTCGGCCCGCCGCCGCGGAAGCACCGGCACAGGTATCACGGAGTGTTTGCACCGAACCACACGCTCAGGCGGGCCGTCACGGCGATCGTGATCGAGAACGTCGGCAAGCAACGCGAGCCTGCCTCTACCGCTCGTGGGCCGCCCACCGACTGGGGCGAACTCGTGCAGGTCCATGACGACCGCGACGCGATTCAAGCGACGGATAGACGATCTGCCCGCGATCGACATCTCCAGCCTCTGACCGGTGCCGGACGCGAGCTGCCGAAGCCCCGGGAACGGCGACCTGGGACGTGGGCTACACAGACGCGAGGAAAACGCCACGCAAGCGGGTGCGGGGCGTTTCGAGAAACCCACTCCGGACGCCCGGGCCGCTCCTCCCGAGCCTCACGAGTCGCTCATCAGCCGGAAGACCGTTGCCGAAGTGTCATTGATGGGGCCGTCCTTTATCCGACCAAAAAAACGGCCACGGGATAGCCTCTCCGACGGCCGCGCAAGTTCGCAAATGCCTATGTAGAATGGACTTCTGTAGCGAAAGCATATTCCGAAAATCGGCCAGGAAAGCGGCCAGGATCGAGAATTGGTCGCCGCCTCGACTCGGCTCGACCAAAGCCTGCCGAAGGGCAGTGCAGCGGGACTCGCCGACCTCGTCCGCTCGATGAACTGCTACTACAGCAACCTCATCGAGGGCCACGACACGCACCCCGTGGATATCGAACGGGCCCTCCGTGCGGACTACAGCAACGAGCCCAGGAAACGCGATCTTCAACTCGAAGCCCGGTCGCATATTGCCGTGCAATCCTGGATCGATGCAGGAGGACTGAAGGGACGTGCGGCAACCGCTGATGGTGTCCGCGAGATTCACAGGCGATTCTGCGAGGATCTGCCGGAGTCGCTGCTCACGGTCGAGAATCCCGATACGGGCACACACGTCATCGAGTAGTGCCGGGCCGATGGCGAGAGTCGGATGTGGCCGTTGGCCGGCACCATGCGGTGAGTCCCGGCGCCGTGTCGAGGTTCATGAATCGTTTCGAGGCGGTCTACGCCAGACTCGGGAAACTCGACACCATCCTCGCGGCGGCGGCTGCTCACCATCGGCTGCTCTGGATTCATCCGTTCGCCGATGGAAATGGCCGCGTCGCAAGACTGATGTCGTACGCGATGCTCCGGGATTCCATGGGCACGAGCGGAATCTGGTCGATAGCCCGCGGGCTCGCCCGCAATGAGTCCGCCTATAAAGACCGCCTGGAAGATTGTGATCAGCACCGCCACGGCGACCTCGACGGTCGTGGTGCCTTGAGCGAGGAGGCCCTCGCCGGTTTCATCGATTTCTTCCTGGACATCTGCGTGGATCAAGTGACATTCATGCAGCAGCTCATTCAGCCCACGTCATTTGTCGGTCGGGTGATTCGCTGGGCAGATGAAGAAGTCGCGGCGGGAAGACTCGTTGCGCGGTCCGATCGCCTGCTCGAGGCGGTGATGATTCGCGGGGAACTTGAACGCGGCGACATCGAAAACTTGTTGGGAACAAGCGAACGTACCGCGCGGCGGGTGACTTCGGCGTTGCTTGCCCAGGGAGCCCTCATGTCGGATTCGCCGCGGTCCCGGCTGCGCCTTGGTTTCCCCGTGAAGTTGGCCCACCACTGGCTGCCGGGCCTGTTTCCCGGGCCGCTGCCCGCCCACGGATTGGGGCGAGCGCGTCCAGGCTCATGATGACCGCGCAGCGGTTCAGGTGTCGCCCGACGAGCTGCCCGTGATCGACATCCACAGCCTCTGACCGGTGTCGGACGCGAGGCATCAAGGCCCCGGATGGGCGACCCGGGAGACGGTCTGCGCCGAGGCGAGAAAATCGCCATCGCAGCGGGGCGTGAGCGGTGTTTCGGCGTCTCGGGAAACCGCCTCCGGACTCCCGGACCGCTCTCACCGAGGCTCATCAGTGGCTCATCAGTGGCTCATCAGCCCGGAAACCGTTGCGGAAGTGCCATTCGGACTATCCTTCGTCACCGCTTGCCGGTGCCTTCCATGCGGTCTTTGACAAGATGGCGGCAGCGGCCGGCTATTCGTGCAGCGGGTTTATAGCCTGACCGAGCACGCGTTGCAGGCGACCCCAGAGAGACGCGTCTTCGGCGGCATCACAGATTGGGAGCAGCGTGCGCTCCAGGTAAGCGATATCGAGATGGCCGTGATGACGCCTCGCGATGCCGGTTGCGTCGAGCATATCCTTCTCCCGGCCCGCCAAAATCTTCAGGAGGATCAGATCCTCTGGGCTGGGGAAGGGCAAGCGCACTCCGAAGAGGTCGTGCCAGCTGGCTCGCGCATGTGCGGCTTCTTCGAAGGGTAAGGAGGCCGTGATGAGGTCGATCTGAAACCGCCCCTTGCGGAAGCGTATCGTTCCGGTGCGGGCCAGCCGCTCCCGCTCGACTGCCTCGCGAAGGTCGAAGCCGGCCTTGGCTGCCGCTTGGATCAGTGCCTCGGCCTCGGTGGTGGATACGAAAATGATGGCATCGGCGTCGGCGGTTGTACGCGGCTCGCCGACAACGACGATCGCCAGCCCACCGACCACCAGATAGCGAGTGCCCTGGTCTTCGAGAAATCTGAAGGCGAAACGGCAAAAGGAATCGAACTCGTTCGCAGACACCGGTCAATGAGCCTCAGGTGCGGACGGCCTGCGGAGCGATGCCAAGCGATATCGCGAGGCTTTGCGGTTGATCGTCGTCGGGAAAATCGGCCAGAGCGAGAATCTCCGACGTCAGCAGGGCCTCGCCGATGGCAATCGACTCCTCGGGCGACATCTGCCGCAGGAGTTCCCAGCGTTCCAGTTCCGACTCGCGGCGGTATGTATCGGTATTTTTGATCACACCCAGCATTCTACACGGAGACGAACCACTCCCCCCACGTTGGCCGGGGCCGTGCGAATTGCCGTCAACAAACAGCCCGGCCGATTCGATGGGGCGACTCCTCGACTCCTTATTCCGCAGGTCATGGCAGTGGATGCCGTCGAAGCCGCGCATGAAGAGCCGGCCCTCGACCACTGGAAAGACCATGAACTTGTCGTTAGACGATAGTCCGGCCAATGGCACTTCCGCAACGGTTTCCGTGCTGATGAGCCACTGATGATCCTCGGTGAGAGCGGCCTGGGAGTCCGGAGGCGGTTTCCCGAGACGCCGAAACACCGAAGGCCGAGAGGTACCGCCGCTCCCTCGGGTCGCCCAGGCGGCGGAGTTCAGTGCCATCGATCTCGACGCTCGGCCCTGCATCCNNCAGGTTCTCGGCCATGAAGATGTGGGGTTTGTTCATCGCCGGGCAGCTGAGTTCCGGATGGGCCGCCACCGTCGTTTTCCAGATCCGCTCCGCCTTCTCCGGCGTCATCCGCCAGGCCACGCATTCGGGCGGGCCTTCGATTTTTCCCATCGGCACCCTGATGTTCGTCAGCCCCACCAGGATGTCGCCACTGACCACGACGTGCCGAGCTATTTTCAGAGTCTCGAACATCTCTTGAGATACTGTGGCCGGCCCCCTTCGCGCTGAATCACCCAGCTCTTAGCGCGACCCTG
>DHLZ01000027.1 GCA_002405515.1 Planctomycetaceae bacterium UBA4655 | reverse complement strand
CCTCGGGCTTCCGTTTTGGTCACCTGTTCGCCTGCAGGGATTCTCGCGCCTCGGGCTTCCGTATTGGGCACCTGTTCGCCTGCAGGGAAACTCGCGCCTCGGGCTTCCGTGAAAGTCAGCAGGCCGAGTTGCCCGCAGAATAATGTCAACTACTTCATGCTCCCGGTAGTAATGCCCCCCTGCGCGAAGTTCACTCGCCGACCTCCGAAATGTGGCGTCAACCGTCCACACACGCAGATGGCCGGGGGCGGGCACCAGACGGCCGGTGGAGTCTTCGATCACGATCGACGGGTCGGAACCAGAGTAGTCGAGCGTGACCGGCGTATTGGTCGGCAGTCCGGTGATCGTGAGCGACATCGGGGCGAATGATGCGTTGCCGAGGAGGTCGTCCTCGTCGAGCGATGCAAAAGCGTTGAACCCGTCGAAATAGTCTTGGATGCCGTCGTTGTCGATGTCTTGGTCGTTGACAAGGAGAACTTTTCCCGGCGTAGCGTCGATATCGGCGATGTCTTCGATCGGGTCGTCGGTGCCGCTTCGGCCGTTGCGAGGGTCGATTCCACCAACGTTGTTGGAGTCGACGTCGAGATCGACCCAGGGGATGTGGGTGGCGATGACGTGGAACTGGAGTGATGAACCGCGGGGGGCGGGAGCATTTCCGAACTGCATCGCCACGCTGCCTTCGCAGCGTGACGGTGCCGCCTGACATCGACTGAAAGTCAATGCCGGCGATGATGATCTCCTGAAATCCGGCTCCGGATCGTTGCGAGACGTTGATCACCGTCCCGGGAAACACCGTTTCGCTGGGGACGCCCGGCGTTGTGATCTTGAGGTCGTTGATGGTCACGCCGCTGTCCGTGGTGGTGGAGCGGGCCCAGATCTTGATGGCGTTGGGCTCGTAGCTTGCGATGTCGCTGTAGCTGGCTTGCACGTTCGAACCGCCGATCGTGAAGTCCCCGGAGGTCGCGGCCGGTGACGCGAACGTGGCGGGTATCTTTGTGATCGCGAACGTGAACGGCTCGCCCGTGCCGCTCGTGCTGGTCCAGGTGCGTTGCGTTTGCTGTTGGGGCGGGGCGCTGGTGTTGCTCGTGATTCCGAGCTCCGAGTCGCCGTTGAGGGCGTTGTTGCCGTAGCGGCCGTGCATGGTGAAAAGGCTCGCGGTCTTCGAGGCGAGTTGGTCCGGCAGCGTGGCGATGAACGGCACAGAGGAGAGCATGGCCCGGGATTCGAGGGATTCGAGCCGGAGGCCGCGATGGGCGGCGAGCGAAGCGAGCGAATGGGCCAGCCGGCCCGTGACGGCGGGGAAACATGGTGAAGATCCTGGCGGGAGGCGGGAAGGAGGGGGGGCGGGATGCGTGCACGCGGGGGAACCGCGGGCGGGGGGGCGTCAAGGGGCCGCGGAAGAGGCCCTGATGAGCGGCCCAGCAACGGCCTATCCATCCGGACTTCGGTGACGGTCGTCGGCCCGGGGACTGAAAATCGGCTCCCTTTCCCGATTTCCCTAAAGCAGCCGGGCCGGCCCTGTCGCGGTCACTTCGCGGGCGGCGCGATGGCGAGCGAGCGGGCGACGAGCGGGGCGAGCACGTCGAGCTTCACCGCTTCCTTGATCTCGTCGGGCACCCGCCAGGCGAGCAGGGTGCAGAACTCCTGGCCGCGTTCGGCCGACAGCCAGACGGCAAGCGAGGTTTCGATCGACTCCTCGATCGGCTCGTTCCTGCCGGGGAAGCGGTCGATCGGCTGCGGGCCACGGGCCTCGAGCACCCGCCAGGCCTTCTTCGCGCCGTCGCGGTCGGTCACCTCGCGGCTCTGCCACTCGAGCTTCGTGCCCTCGAATGCCTCATCCTTCTTCAGGCGGGCGAGCAGATCGGCTTCGACGTCGGCCTGGTTCATCTCAGACGAGGGAACGAGGGAGATGGAAAGCGTGGCCGGCAGCTTGGCGTTGGCGCCGTGCAGCCCCTCGAGCGTCGCGGCCCAGCCGGGAAAGCCCTCCAGGAACGTCGGCCGCAGCCGCCTCGGGGGGACGTTCCTCACCTGCCCGTCCTCGCCCGGAGGCAACCTCGGATCAGGACCGTTCTCCGACAGGGCATCCGGCAGCTCCTTCGGCGGACGGATCCGAACGCGGCCGTCCGCCAGCTCGACCGGCCGATCCTGAAGCCGGGTAAACTCCGCCCGCGTTCGGTGCTCCGCGACGGCCTTCGCGTAGTCGGCGTCGTACCGGGCCGACGAGCAGCCGCAGACACCGAGCAGGATGACCATCCAGGCCGACGCAGCGAGCGGGCCGGCGGACAGCCGCGATCGTTCGCGGGGAGCGGCGGGTGGGCGAGGGTTGCGCATGCGACCGCAGAGTATATTCGTCCGCCGCGTCGGCGGCTCGCCGAATGTCGCTTCGAGCAACCACAGGGATTGATCGCTCCATGAAAAGCCAGGGCTACCTCGGGATCGACGCGGGCACGCAGGGACTCTCGGTGATCTTCGCCGACCGCGATCTCCGCATCCTCGCGGGGGGCGAAGGCTCGTACGCCATGGTGCCGGGCCTGCCGGCGGAGTGTTCCGAGCAGCATCCCGCCGACTGGGAGTCGGCCCTGTCCGTGGCGATGACGCAGCTGCGGTCGAAGCTCGCCGCGGCCGGCATCGAGATGGACGTCCTCGCGATCGGCATTTCCGGCCAGATGCACGGCGAGGTGCTCGCCGACGCTTCCGGCAGGGTTCTCGGGCCGGCGCGACTCTGGTGCGACGCGAGGAACGAGGCCGAAGGGCACGAGCTCACCGAGAGCCTCGGCACGAAATGCCCGAAGCGTCTCACCGCGTCGCGGTGGCTCTGGACGCTCCGCAACCGTCCCGACGTCGCCCGCAAGGCCGCGAGGATGACGACGCCAGCCGGCTGGATCGCCCACCGGCTCACCGGCCGATGGGATCTCGGCATCGGCGATGCCGCCGGCATGTTTCCGATTCAGCAGTCATCGCTCGACTACGACGCGAAGCTGCTCGACGACTTCGACGCGATCGCGGCGCGGGCCGCCGACGGCTTCTCGCCACCGCCGCTCGCGGAGCTCCTGCCGAAGGTGCGGCGGGCCGGTGAAGATGGCGGCACGCTCGACGCCGGCGGCGCGAAGCTGCTGGGGCTCCCGCAGGGCATCCCGGTGGCCCCGGCGGAAGGAGACCAGCCGGCGGCCCTCGCCGGGTCGCTCATCGCGGAGCCGGGCATGGTCTCGATGAGCTTCGGCACGAGCGTCGTCGCCAACTCGGTCGGCGATCGGCCCTTCCACGGCGTGTCGCGGGCCGTGGACCACTTCTGCGCTCCTGATGGCCGCCCGATCAACATGGTCTGGCTCCGCAACGGCACGACCTGGATGAACACCGTCGTGAACATGTTCGGCAGGATGCTGCCCGAGGGATCTCGGGGCGACGCCTTCGCCACGGTGATGCCGCAGGTGGTCGCGGCGCAGGACGACTGCGGCGGCATCCTCTCGCTCCCCTTCACCGACGACGAGCCCGGCCTCGGCGTCTCGCGGGGCGGCACGGCGCTCTTCGTCGGCATCGACGATCGCAACGCCACGCCCGGCAACATGGTGAAGGCGGCGCTCCTGGCGACGGTGTTCAACCTCCGGCTCGGCAGCGGCGAACTCGACCGGCAGGGCTTCCCGCGGACGGAGATCGTGCTCTCCGGGGGCCTCGTGAAGACGCCCGCCCTGGGGCAGGTGATCGCCGACGCGTTCAACACGCCCGTCTCGATCCTCGACGGCGCGAGCGAGGGCACGGCCTTCGGCGCCGCGCTCATGGCGAAGTATCGGGCCGAGCGGGCGGGCGGCGGAGCGGCCGAGTCGTGGGCCGCCTTCCTCTCCCGACACGCGAGCGGCACCCCCACGCGATTCACCCCCCGGGCGGAGTCGGTCCGCACGCTCGCCGGGGTGTTCGACCGCTACCGCCGGCTCGTGGCCGCCCAGCCGACGCTCGATGCCGCGGTGCTTCCATGACGTCTGTTCTGCGTTCGGATCATCCAGCTCAAAAGCCTCGAACGGCCCGCAAATCCGCCAAAACCGAACATCACGGAAATCCGCCGTAGCGCGACCGTTTGGTTGCCGATGGCTCGACGTATAATCTGTGGAGATCGTCAATGCTGGAAAACGTGTCGGTCGCGGCCTACCGCACCCCCGAGAAGCTTCGCCAGCCTGGATTCCTTGGCGTCGAGCATCGGGGCGTGCGTCGCAAGGAACGTGGAGAATTTTTCTCATCCGAATTCCGGTCGTCCTGATCGCGATGCTGCCGTTGGGCGTGTTCGCGTGCCCTCTCCGCGGCGCGGAATCTGCCGCGTCTGCGAAGCCGCCGGCACCGCAAGCGTCGACCACGACTCCCCAACTCTTCGGCGGCGACGGCTTCCGGGACAAGGTGCTGCCGTTTCTCAAGGCGCACTGCATCGATTGCCACGGTCCGGACGAACAAAACTCGGGCGTCCGTTTCGACCGTCTCCCGGCCGGTTTCGCGGCCGAGGATGCCGTGCTGTGGACGCGAACCTATCGGGTGATCGAATCGGGACGGATGCCACCCGAATCGGAAAAACGTCCGGAGTCCGGTCATGCCCAGGCGGTCAAAGCCTGGATCGTCGACCAGTCCCACGCAGCGAGGTCGGCGCTCGGCAGCGGCAGCCAGCGACGCCTCAATCGGCGGGAATATGCCGCCCTGTTCACGAACGTCCTGAAATTGAACCTGCCGCAGTTCGAGAAATATCTGCCGGGTGATCGGGTCGTTGAAGGCTTCGACACCGTCGCCTCGGGCCTGCAGGATGCGACGGCTGCGGTGAACGCGGCCCAGGAAGTCGTCTCCATGGTGCTGCAAAGGATCGATTTTCTCGAGCCCAAGACGAGCCCGCCGGAAGGGCTGTTCGGCGATTTCGTGTCCGGAAAGCACAACCCCGTCGGCAGGCTCGCCAAGAGGGAATTTATCAAGGCCCGAGGAGGGGGCCTGGTCGAACCGCACTTCGTCAACGACTCCCTCCGCCAGGGCAATCGTGGCAAAGGCCTCGAAGTCAAGGTGACGAACGATGACACCGACTTCAATGGCGGCTTCCTGCGGATTCGACTCGACGTCGCGTCGCTGGCGCCGCCAGGGGTCGCGGCACCGACGTTGCGATTCAACGCCGATCGGCGGATCGAAATCACCGGCGACCCGGACCATCCGCAGACGGTCGAGTTCCTGCTGTTGCCGCGGGATTGTGGCCCGCCGGTCGTTCACAACTGGAAGGGCCTGTACTATGAATACGCGGCCGGCTTCTTCTCCAACCAGCGGACCCTGCCTTTGGATCCGCCCAATGCGCAGGACGCTCGCGGCTTCCCGGTCGATTCGCCCGAGTTCATAGCGGCCGTCAAGGCGAAAGACACCAGCTATCCCGCGAGCTGGCTCCAATTTCAGAAGTACGAGATCGAGACCTTCTACCGGCATCAATGGCTGACTCCCGAGGAGCGGGCCGCGTTGTCGGCCGACGATTCCGGCGGGATCTCCGTCGTCCGCACGCTCGCCGCATCCGCGTTTCGCCGCCCGGTATCGTCGGCGGAAGATCGCTGGCTGGAGTCGTTCTTCAAGCGGTGCCGCGGCGAAGGCCTGGGGCTGGACGATTCGATCCGCCTGACGGCCGAGATGATCTTCGCCAGCGCGGCCACGCGAACCCTGCTCCCCACCGACGTCGGCGATCCGGCCCTGCGGCACTACGCGATCGCGTCGCGGCTGTCGTTCGGCCTGATCGGCCAGCCTCCCGACACGCGGCTGATGGAGCTGGCCGCTGCCGGAAAACTGGCCGAGTCGAGCGTGCTCCGCCAAGAGATCGATCGCCTTCTGGATCACCCGGACTGCATGCCCGGGTTTCTCATGCCCTTCACCACGATGTGGCTGGCCCTCGGCCAGCCGAAGGCCGTGGTCGTCGAGGAGAAGGATCCCGGCAAAAAATTCCAGACCATACAGACGGCGAATCTGGGGCTTTTTCGCGAGCACATCGCCGCCGGCATGAACCAGGAATCCCCCGCCTACTTCGGCATCATGCTCCGGGAGAATCTCCCCACCAAGGAACTGCTCGACAGCGACTGGCTGCCGATGAACGACGCGATGGCCTACCATTACGGGTATCCGCGGATCTTCGGCCATCGATTCCAGAAGGTGACGCTGCGGCCTGACGATCCACGCGGAGGCGGTATTCTGGGACAGGCCGGCGTGATGTCGATGACGACCTGGATGGGTCCGAACTGGCCGACCTACCGCGGTGCCTGGGCCCTGCGGCATGTGCTCAATCTCCCGCCGCCGCCCGCGCCGCTCGAGGTTCCGGAACTCGACCACAAGGACCACAAGGGGCAACCGCTACGGGTGAAACTGGCCGCCCACACCACCGTGGCAAGCTGTGCCGTTTGCCACAAAATGATGGATCCGGTCGGATTCGCATTCCAGCACTTCGACGTGAGTGGCCGATGGCAGGAGAACGAGGCGGAGACGAATCAGATCGTGACGGAGGAGGATGGCCAGGCCCGCTACCTCCGCACTGGCAAGACCTGGCCCGTAGATGCGAGCGGGGCTTTGCCGCGGGGCGAGACGTTCACGACGTGGCAGGAGTTCAAGCGGCTCGCCGCCGCCCATTACGCCGAAGACCTGGCTCGGGGCCAGCTGCAGCGGTATGTGCGGTTTTTCGCCAGCCGGGAGCCGACGGTCGTGGACGAAGTCGTGCTCACGAAACTGCTCGATCGCGGCCGGCAGCGGCACTTCCCCATGCGGGACATGCTCAAGGATTTTTTGACGAGTGAGATTTTTTTGGGTTCCGTGAAACCGTGAACACACGCGACCGAGAACGACCGGCGACACTTCACTGAAAGCGAGTCCATCATGTTCGGAAAACGCGTCGATCGGCGGACCATCCTCAAGGGCGCCGGGGCGGCGATGGCCCTGCCGCTGCTGGAGTGCATGGTGAAGGAATCACGGGCTGCGGGCGGCCGGCGGGCCGACCCACCCCGGCTGGCCTGCATCTACATGCCGGGCGGAATCGCTCGACCCCAGTGGTACCCCAAGGACGAGGGTACCGACTTCACCCTCTCGCCTTCGCTCGAACCCCTCGCCAACCATCGCGACCAGTTCACGCTGATTCGCGGCCTCAAGCACATCTCCGGAGAGGTCGGGCACCACTACCACAATCTGAACTGGCTCACCGGCCACAACGTGGTGGATGGCCGCAACACCATCTCCATGGATCAGGTCTTCGCGCAGCATTTCGGAACGACCTACTGCGAAACGCTCGTCCTCAGTTATGCGAACGGCATCGGTGCGAACACCGCGTCACGGAACGCCCTGGGCGCCGATATCCCCGCCATCGGCAACCCGGCCCAGGCCCTGCGGGAACTGCTGCCCCCCGTCGAACAGTCCGAGTTGTCCGCCTTGCGGCGGCGGCTGCACTTGCGAAAAACGGTCGTTGACGGCGTCAATGAAAATCTCCGCGACTTCACCCGCACGCTCGGGCAGGCCGACCGCCAACGGATGGACCAGTTCGCCGAATCGCTGCACGGGCTCGAACAGCGGATCGGCTTCCGCGAGCAGGCCCTGGACAAGCCGCGGCCCGCGGTCGAGGAAAGTGGCGTCCCAGACTGGCAGAAAGGAACCGAGTCGCTCGCCGAACTCGTGGACACGATGACCGACCTGATGGTCCTCGGATTCCAGTCCGACACCACCCGTGTCAGCACCTGCATCACCGCTCATGAGGACGGCCAAGGCCCGCTGCGGGAGATCCATGACTTCGCGCGGAGCCTCGGCCTGCCCACCCTGGGTGGCCATGACCTGTGGCACCAAGGCACCCAGAAAGACTCGAAAGTCGAAGTCTTGCTGGCGCGTCGCGATCGGCTCCTCGTCGAGGCGGTCGTGCGGTTCATGGACAAACTGAAGGCCATCCCCGCCGCCGATGGAACGTTGCTCGACCATACCCAGATCCTGTTGGGCGGCATGCAGGGAGTCACGCACAACGCCACGGACGGCCCGACCTTGGTGGCCGGCGGGAAACGGCTCGGATGGCGGCACGGTCAGTACAAGGTCTACTGGCAGCCGAAAGAGGACGCCGGCAAAGCCCAGCGGGCCGGCGGCCCCAAGCCCCTCTCGAACCTCTATCTGACGATGCTGCAGCAGGCCGGCTGCCCGGTCGACTCGTTCAAGGAAAGCACGGGGACGCTGACCGATCTGCTGGTCTGAAGTCGTGGACTACGAGGCTGGGGTCCGGTCTGCCGCCCGCTTCCACGTCGGCCGATGCCGCCGCGGCGACCGGTGCTGCCTCCTCGGTCCGGTCACCGGGTCGTAGTCGGAAACTGCCGACCCGGCTCGGGTTAATCGTCCTTGGCTGTCTTCCAGAGGGTCGATTCGCCGCGCAGGTAGAGGCTGCCGTTGGCGACGGCGGGCGTGGCGGTGAACGTGCCGGGCAGCTCGTTCTCGGCGATGATCCTCGGCTCGCCATCGACCGACACGAGGAAAGTCTTCCCTTCCTTGTTGACCGCGACGACCGTCGTGCCGACGACGATCGGGCTCGCCCAGAACGAGCCCGCGAGCCGCAGCTGGCCGCGGATCGACCCGTCGGCAGCGTTGCCGACGACGAGCACGCCCGCGCGGTTGAGCGTGACGACCGAGTCGCCGAAGGCGACGGGGCTCGCGATGCCGCAGGAGAGCTTCGCAGACGTCCAGGCCGGCTCCGACCGCCCGCCGCGAGGATCGATCGCCGTCATGCCGTCGCCGGGCACGAGCAGCCTGCCGTCGCGTTCGGTCGCCATCGGGATGCCGGAGCATTGTCCCTTCCACGACCATGCGAGCCGGCCGTCGGCGGCGTCTCGCAGTTCGAGGCCGTTTGGATTCTGGAGGAGCACGCCGCGGGCCGGCTCGGTCGCAGCCTGGCCCGGCAGCCGCACCGCAAGCGGCGACGACCAGCTCGCGATCTTCTCCCGCGGCGACGTCCACCGGTCTTCTCCGGTGGCGAGATCGATTCCTGAAACGAAGGCATCTCCCTGGCAGTCGATCTGCACGACGACGGTGCCGTCGATGATCCTCGGGCTCGACCCCATGCCGACGTCGTTGCCGCTCCGCGGATGCTCGACGGCGAGGTTCCGCTGCCAGACGAGCCGCCCCTCCAGGTCGAGGCAGAAAAGATCGCACGACGAGTAGAGGGCGACGATCCGCCTGCCGTCGCTCGCGGGAGTGCCCGCGGCGACCGAGCTCGTTGGATGGCAGAACGTCCGCCCCGTGGCCCAAAGCGTCCGCTGCCAGCGAGGCCTGCCGGTCGCGGCGTCGAACGCGAGCACGTGGAGCCTGTCCTGCTTGCCGCCGCCCGCGGCCGTCACGACAACGAGATCCCCTACGACGATCGGGCTCGACGCGCCGCGGCCGGGCAGGTCGGCCTTCCAGGCGATTCCCTCCGACTCGCTCCACCGGCTGCGAACCGTCGCGTCGTCCGCCACGCCGCGGCCGTCGGCCCCGCGAAACTCCGGCCAGTCGCCGGCCGCCGCGGTCACCGTCGCCAGCAGGCCGACGAGGATCGTCGCCAGGAGACCGCCGACCGACCAAGCGTCGTCGCAGCGTCTCATGGGCGCACCTCCGCTCGCTGCGAGCCGAGCGGCGTTCCGAGCCGGTCGCAGACCCGCAGCTGAAACTTCCAGTCCGCCGCCCAGGCCTCGGTCTGCTCGTTCTGGCAGCACTTCACGAGGATCGTGTTGGTGCCCGCACGGAAGTCGGCCGTCGCGACGTACTGGTCCACCGCCTCCGACGCGTGGTAGATCTCGTGGGCCATCACGGGCGTGCCGTTCACCCAGACCTTCACGGCGCAGGGGCTTCCGATCCGCACCTCCGCGGGGCCGGGCCGCGGCATGTCGATCTCGGCCACCGCGTAGGCGAGCACGCCCTTCTTCGCGGCGATCGCGGCGTTGAGATCGACGGCGCCCAGCCGATCCGTCGAGACGACCTCCTTCCAGCCCGCCGTGTCGGCGGCCTGTTCCTCCGGCCGATGGATCGTGGCGAAGCCGACGCCGCGGGCGTTGTCGAACGTCTCGCTCACCTTCCACCGCCGCACGAACCCGAGCACCGCCGCGAGATCGACCGCTTCGCCGTGCTCGGTGAGCCACTGGGCGATCCGCTCCACCTGATCGACGTCACGGGCGGCGGCGAGGGCCGTGCGATGGGCTTCCTTCGTCGCCGCCTCGTCGGCCTTCGCGGCGGTCGCGAGCAGCCTCTCGACCGCCTCCCGCCGCAGGTCGAGCGAGGGGTCGTCGAGCATGCCGTCGAGCATCCGTTCGGCCCGCCCGGCGTCGCGGGAAGCGAGCCAGGCATACGCGAGATTCCTTCCCTTCGCCGGCCGCTTCGTGTCGGCGACATAGTCCGCAAGCGGATCGGCCGCGAGCGAGTCGCCGAGCCGGTCGGCAGCGCGATCGAGGGCGTTTCGCAGCCAGTTCGCCCCGGCGGGCGTCGCATCGCCGAAGGCCGCCAGGCAGGGCAGCACATGCACGGCAGGCACGCCTGCGAGGACGTCGGCCGTCGCGGCGAGCGACGCCTGGCCCGCGATCCCGTCGGCCCGCGAAAGCTCGACGGCGATCGCGACGGCTTCCGACACGCTCGCCGGAGGCGACGAACGGACGTCGTTGCCGACGAGCGACGCCACGATCGGCACGAGCCACTCGCGACGAAACAGATGGCGTCCGACCCGGCCCCGGAGCATCTCGATGAACTGCCCGGCCGTGTGCCTCGCGCCAAGTTCGAGCCGGCTGCCGATCGCGGACGTCGGGGGCGGCTCGTCGACGCCGCGGAGCAGGATCGCAAGCTCGCCCGCGGAGGTCTGCTCGGCCGCCGGCCCGCCGTCGACCATCTTGTAGCCCCTCACAGCCGCGCCGGGCAGCAGCATCCGCTGACGCTCGCACGCCGCGAAGAAGTCCTCTGGCGCCCAGACGACCTTGCCGCGGGCAGCCTCGACCGTTTTCGCATCGAAGCCGCCGGCCGGAGGATCGAACACCGTCATGAGGCTCGCGATCGAAAGATAGGCGAGCAATGCCGACGGCACGGCGAGCAACGGCAGCAAACGCCGACGCACGAGCGCGACCGCCGGCAGTCCGGCCGCCAGGAAGAGGATCGGCCAGTGCCACCAAGGGATCGACACACCGACGCGATCGATCTCCAGCACGAGCCAGCCGGAGAGCCACGCCACGATCCCCGCAACGGCGGCCGCGCCGACCGCGGTCGTCGCGAAGGCGGTCGCGAGCAGCCGCCGCCAATGGATCGCCATGAGCACCGCGGCGGCCGGCATCGCGTCGAGCAGGTAGCGGCCCGAGCGCTGTGTCGGGATGCAATAAAAAAGAAAGGTCGCCCCGCAGAGCAGCCAGAGCAGGCTTTCCTCGTGCGAGGCCTCGCCGCGGCGCTGCCACCCGCGGATCATCGTGCCGAGAAGCGGAAACGCGAGCAGCCCCGCGTTCGAAAACCATCCGGCGAAAAGCATCCAGACGCTCTTGGAACCCCAGAACATGGCGGCCAGGTAGCTCGGGGCGCCGTGGTCGAGCTTCGCAAAATTCTCGCCGAGCACGAACCGGTTCCAGATGCGGCCCGGCTCGGGGTCGAACAAAAACCAGAGGCCGAAGATCGAAAGGGCCACCGTCGCCGTCCAGACGAGTCCCGGCAGCGAACGGGCCACGAACGACCGCAGGTTCCATTCCCGCTCGGCAAGGTGCCAGGCCGCAAGCGAAAGCCCCGTCGGCGCGAGGATCGCGAACGACTTCGCGAGGAGCGCGAGCCCCACGAACACTCCCAGAAGCGTCGGCACGATGAATCGCGAGTCGAACGACCTCGGCCGAAACAGGAGCAGCACCGAGAAGGTGAGAAAGAGCCAGAAGATCTCCGGGGGGTTCGTGAGAAACGGCCGGCCGTAGCGGTAGGTGCCGAGAAACGCGAGATAGATCCCGGCGGCGAGCAGCCCCTTCCCGCGGTCGCCCCCGCAGCATCGCCACGCGACGATCCCGACGACCGCCGCCGTGAGGCCGGTCCAGACGAGGCTCGGCCATCGCAGCGACCAGAGGCTCCAGCGACTGCCCCACGACGTCGAGAATATCCCCTGCCAGAAGATGAAGGGGGGCTTCGTATTCACCATTTCGGGGATCTCGCAGGCCAGCGGCAGCCAGCTGCCCGACGCAGCCGTCATGCGGGTGATGTGTGCGTAGAGCAGCTCGTCGCCATTGGTCATGATGTGGAGCGACCCGAGCCCGAAGACGTAGGTGAACGCGGCGAGGAGGAGCGTGAGCACGCCCGCAGTGAAGTCGGGCGGATCGGTGTCGGCACGGCCATGTTCGGGCATGGTGGGCATCTCTGGGAGCACGTGGGCCACGCGCCGGCCCAAACGCTACCATCTTTGGGCGGCAGGCGCCATCCGCGGCCCCCCCGGCACCCCTTCGCACAACACCCCGAGGAGCAGACCCACCATGCAGATCGCCATCATCGTCGGAAGCCACCGCAGAGGGAGCGAATCGAGCCGGGTCGGGGCGTTCGTCGCCGGGCAACTGGCCTCGATCGCCGCCGCCGTCGCGGTCGACACGATCGACCTCGCGGGCAACCCGCTGCCGCTCTGGGACGAGAGCCTCTGGCAGGGAGACAGTCCGCTCGCCGCGACCTGGAAGCCGATCCGCGACCGGCTGCGGAAGGCCGACGGCTTCGTGATCGTGACGCCCGAGTGGGCGGGCACCGTGCCGCCGGGTCTCAAAAACCTCCTGCTCTTCGCCGGCCCGAAGGAGGTCGCCCACAAGCCGGCCCTCATCGTGGCGGTGTCGAGCGGCCGCGGCGGCAGCTATCCGGTGAACGAGCTCCGCACGAGCGGCTACAAGAACAATCGCCTGCTCTACATCCCCGAGCACGTGATCGTGCAGGACGTGAACGACGTGCTCGAGGGAGACTCGCCCGCCGGCGAACGCGACGCCTGGATCCGCAAGCGGATCGGCTTCGCCCTCGCGATCCTTCTCGAGTATGCGAAGGCCCTCGGACCTGTGCGATCAAGCGGCCTCACCGATCATGCCGACTTTCCGTACGGCATGTGACGCTGTTCAAGATTGTTCTGGTGCGTGTCAAGCGTGCAGGGTTCGGAGCTGCCCGTGTGCCCTCGCCGGTCGAGTAGGCCCGGGGGCTTTCGGCCCCATGCCTCTCACAGAACCGGACTTGTGGGTCACACGTCCGGCTCTTTGGGCTCGGTCTCACAGGTCGAACAACAGCGTTTGACCAGAGGCCGGTTGTGGGCGGGGGTTCAGTTCATCCCGCGTGGACGCCAGTGACACGAGACGCTCGTGGAACCAAGCGTTCGGGTAGGCCACGGTCATCCCGTAGGTGTTGGCCTGATACCACACTCCACGTCGGCAGTATGCGGCCTGCGTGGCTCCACGCCGGCTCACACCGCGTTGCTGCAAGTGCCGGGAGAGATGTCGGGGTCGCTTCTTCTGCCGCACGAGGATCTCCCGCAGCGGTCGCCGGGTGTGGGCATCCCACCTGAGAAGTCGGTGAGTGTTCTCCTCCGTGCAGGTCCGGAAGTATCCCGACCATCCCCGAAGGTAGACGTTTACTACTACTACCCCGAGCACGATGTTGTTGACAGTGGTTTTCGGCTGACTGAGCGGCACCACGGTCCCACGGAAGCCCGAGCCGCAAGTTGCCCTGCAGAACAATGTCAACTCCTTGATGCTCCCGGTAGTCCGACTTCTCCATCCGC
>DHLZ01000086.1:3973-5308 GCA_002405515.1 Planctomycetaceae bacterium UBA4655 | reverse complement strand
GGTGAGATTCGTGCCCGGTGAGAGTCGTGACTGATTGCTGGCTGCTGCCGACTTGGCGTCCTGCCCCCTACTGATCGTCCCCGTCCATGGGGTCGTTCTTGAGGATCACGCCCTTGGGTTCTTGGGGCGGCGGCCAGAGGGGCGCCGGGTTGCGGGCGTTCTCGAGCAGGTCGCGAAACCGGTTCGGCTTGGCGTTCTTCGCGGGAGCCGTCGCGGGGGCGACGTGTGCAGCGGTGCGGACCGCGGGATCGGCGATCGGCACGGCGTCGGCCTCGCTTGCGGCCTCGAGCCACGATCGCAGCCTGTTCATCTGCGCGACCGAGAGCGGCGCGGGGCTCTTCTTGCCGGGGTGGCTCACGGCGAGGAGTGCGGTCCGCTCGCGGGCCTTCGCGGGTGTCTCCGCGCCACGGCGGAGGGCGTCGATGTTGGCGAGCGTGAGTTCGCGGTCGATCTGGCCGGCCGCGTTCTGGCGGCGGAGCAGGGGAGCGTGGCCGGTCCTGCCGGCGTGGCAGCCGCCGGTCGCGCAGCGGTTGAGCAGCAGCGGCTGGATCGACCTTGTGAACGACTCAACCAGGTCGGGCGGAAGAACGTCCGGCGGGAGCGGCCCGGGCTCGGCGGCGTGCAAGCCCCCGCCGACGGCGAGCAAGGCGACGAAGAACGCGAACGTGGCGAGGGGCGGCCGCATGTGCGGAACGTTAGAAATGTGCCCGCTGCCGAGTCAATCGGGCTGTTCGGCGTTGTGGCCCGGGGTGCATCCTGTCTACACTCCCGCAAAACCACGCCGATTTCATTGCCCATCTTCCGGAGACGATTCGAATGGAGCGGACGTTCGTGATGTTCAAGCCCGACTGCCTCGAGCGGGGTCTGCTCGGCAGGGTCCTTTGCCGGTTCGAGGAGAAGGGGCTGCGGATCACCGCCATGAAGATGCTCCGGGTGACGCCGGAACTTGCGAAGCAGCATTACGCCGAGCATGTGTCGAAGCCGTTCTATCCCGGGCTCGAGGAGTTCATCACCGCGTCGCCGGTCGTGGCGACGGTGATGGAGGGGCCGGAGGTGATACGCGTGGTCCGCGAGATGCTCGGGGCCACGAGCGGCCTGAAGGCGGCCGCCGGCACGATCCGCGGCGACTACTCGGCGAGCCGTCAGATGAACCTCGTGCACGCCTCCGACTCGCCCGAGAGCGCGGCCCGCGAGATCGCGATCTACTTCAAGCCCCACGAGATCCTCTCCTGGGATCCCACGCTCGCCTGCTGGCTGCAGGCTCCGGGCGAGGTCTGACGAGCCCATGAACGTGCTCGTCTTCGGGCATCGCAATCCCGACACCGACGCGATCTG
>DHLZ01000086.1:0-3929 GCA_002405515.1 Planctomycetaceae bacterium UBA4655 | reverse complement strand
GATCGCCTACGCCGATCTCCTGCGACGGACGACGCGGCCCGACGCCGTCGCCGCCTGCTGTGGTCCGCCCAACAAGCGGACGGAGTTCGCGCTGAAGCGGGCCGGCCTGCCGCCGCCGCGGATGGTAATGGACGTCAGGCCGGAGGCGGAGGATGTCTGCCGCCGCGACGTCGTGACCTGCTCGTTCGGCGACACGTTCCACGAGACCTACGAGCGGATGAAGCGGCACGACCTGCGGGCGATCCCCGTCGTCGATGCCGGGCGGAAGGTCGTGGGGGTCGTGTCGGTGCTGCAGCTCATGGACCTGTTTTTTCACGACGCGAGCGACCCGATGAAGTCGCGGATCGTGGCCTCGAGCCTCGAGAAGATTCGCGACGTGCTCGGCGGCAGCTTTCAGCACGCGATCGATCCCGAGCAGCGAGACGAACTGCTCGTGATGGTGGGCGCGATGAGCTCCGAGGGCTTCACCGAGCGGATGCGGCAGTATCCGAGGGAGCGGCTCATCGTCGTCTGCGGCGACCGGCCCACGATCCAGCTGCCGGCGATCGAGCATGGCGTGCGGGCGATGGTCGTGACGGGCGGCTTCTCGCTCTCGAGCGGGCTGGTCGAGCTTGCAAAGGCGAGGGGCGTTTCCGTGATCCTGAGCCCCTTCGACACGGTGAACACGACGCTCCGGCTCAAGGCCTCGCAGTTCATCGACTCAGTGGTCGATACGGATTGCATCACGGTGTCGGCGAAGTCGGCGGCGATCGACGCCCGTGCGACGGCCGAGCGGTCGCAGCAGCCGGTGTTCCCGGTCGTGGCCGACGACGGCACGCTCGTGGGCCTCGCCTTCAAGACCGACCTCATCAATCCTCCCAAGCCGAAGCTCGTGCTCGTGGACCACAACGAACTGTCGCAGGCGGTCAACGGTGCCGACGAGGCGGAGATCGTGGAGGTGCTCGACCACCACCGGCTCGGCGGCGATCTCAAGAGCACGCAGCCGATCCGGTTCGTGAACGAGCCGGTCGGGTCCACCTGCACGCTCGTGGCGAGGCAGTTCCGCGCGGCGGGGCTGGTCCCGTCGCCGGGGATCGCGCTCTGCATGGCGAGCGGCATCATCGCCGACACGCTCCACCTCCGCAGTCCCACGACGACCGACGTCGATCGCGACGTGCTCGCCTGGCTCTCGGGGCTGTGCGGCGTCGACCTCGCGGTCTACGCCCGCGAGTTCTTCGAGATTGGCTCGGCCCTGCGGTCGGCGGCGCCGGCCGACGCGATTCGCGAGGACTGCAAGGAGTTCACGGAGCGGGGCGTGCGGTTCTCGATCTCGCAGATCGAGGAGACGGGCTTCGACCTCTTCTGGGAGCGGAAGCAGGAACTGCGGGGGGCGCTCGAAGCCTACGCGGAGAAAAACCGCTACGACTTCTCGGCCCTGCTCGTGACCGATGTCGTCAGCAACGGGTCGCTGCTCTTGCTCTCCAAGGAGTCGGACGCCTGGGAGGAGATCAACTACCCCCGGCTCGACCGCGGCCTCTACCAGCTCGACACGATCGTGAGCCGCAAGAAGCAGCTCCTGCCACTCATCACGCAGCTCATCCAGTCGGCGGGGTAGTCACCGGTCGTCCGGCGGGCAACACCGGTCGTCCGGCTAGCAACTCGGTGTCACCGCGCCGGCCGCAGTCGGCCGGCGGGCGTGTCGTCGGCGAGCCGGTCGATCATGTCGCGGCAGGCCCGCTCGACCGCGGTCTGCCACTGCGTGTCGGAAAGCCCCGCGTTCATCTCGGGCCGGGCGTGGGCGAAGATCACGTCGCGGGCGCTCACGACGATCGCCCCGAGCCCCGCGGGATGAAACGCCCCGCGAACGTCCGAGGCCCGGCCTCCCTGTCGGCCGAAGCCCGGCACGAGGATCCAGGCGTGCGGCATCGCGGCCCGCATCGTGTCGAGCTGCTTCGGCCAGGTCGCGCCGACGACGGCGCCGACGCAGCCGAAGCGTTCGTCGCCCGCGGTCTTCGCGGCGAGGCTCTCGACGCCGGCGGCCACGTGCTCGTAGATCGTCCGGCCGTCGGTCGTGAGATCCTGGAAGTCCTTGCTGCCGGGGTTCGACGTCTTCACGAGCACGAAGATGCCGGCGTGGCGTGCTGCGGCCACCTTTACGAACGGCTCGATCGAGTCGAGGCCGAGGTAGGGATTCACGGTGAGTGCGTCGGCAGCCCAGGGGCCCGCGAGCCAGCCGTCGGCGTAGGCCTCGGCGGTCGAGCCGATGTCGCCCCGCTTGCCGTCGGCGAGCACGAGCACACCGCGGCTATGGGCATGCGCGATCACCTCCGCGAGCGCCGCCATGCCGTGCGGGCCGGCGGCCTCGAAGCAGGCGAGCTGCGGCTTCACGATCGGCACGAGCGGCGCGACCACGTCCACGACCTCGCAGCAGAATTTCGAGAAGATCGTGGCGAGCGACTTCGGATCGGCCGCGGCGGCGGCGTGCAGCGCAGGCGGCAGCGACTCGCGCCTCGGGTCGAGCCCGATGCACGCCGGGGAGTGCTTCGCGTAGATCGCCCGCGTGAGCCGCTCGGAGAAGCTCTGGGGGGCCGAAGAGGTGGACGAGGTGGAAGAGGATGCGGAGGTGCCGGAGACAGTGTCGGATCGGTTGGAATCGGGAAGGATCGTCATGGGGAGACTGCTGTTGAAGGGCCGTGGCTGGTATGCGATAGTGTGTCGGTCGGGCGGCGGCGATGCGAGGGCATGGCCGCTATCCGGCTGTTTCGGGGCGTGGCGCAGTCTGGCTAGCGCGCTTGACTGGGGGTCAAGAGGTCGCAGGTTCAAGTCCTGTCGCCCCGATTCGTAAGTCCTTATCTGACAAGGACTTACGTCATTTGTGGATGTGTGAAGAAAGCGTGTGTGGAATCGCTGTGTGAAATCTGTGAAAGATTTCGCGGAGCAATTCCGCAGTGGCAAACGCCCGCGCATCGGATCGTCGGGTTCCTGTCGTCGACTTTTGCCCGATGCTCGTTGGGGCAGGGGCACGCCGCTCGAGATGTCCTTCCCCGGTCTTTCGTCGCGGGCGAACTGCTTTATGGGATCCCGGCGATCAGGCTACAGCCCTTCATAATTCTCGGTCTTTGTTGCGCAAGTCGTTGTCGTGTCGTCCCTTATGGCGACACAAACCGCACTCCTCCCCCGCCTTCCAAACCCACCACGGGTGATCATTCGGCCTCACCGATTGGTCCTCGGCCTGCGTCACGAACCTCCGAGTAGGCCTCCACCGTGAACCATCGGGTGAACAGGCCGAAGTGCGTCGTGTCGGGCCAGTAGGCTTCGTCTGGTTGCCACGATTGCAGTTCCTGGCGGAATATCTCCTCAAAAAAGTCTTCTACGACCTCGTCCAACTCCTCGGGGTAAAAGCGTGCAGGAATGAGATAGACCGTTTTTCTGCGACCTCGTTCCGCTTGCAAATCGCATCTTCGGTCAACCCCGTCCCCTTGAGCCAGCCCACGAATGCGGGCTCATGGCCGACAACCAATGCACTGCGGTTGATCATGGCTTCTTCGCCTCGCACGGCAGGTAGGTAGTCCTGGCGAGGGGGTGTGTCCAGTACGGTTCTGAAATCAGTGGATATCCCTTCAGGCCAAAGGTGCCGATCATCAGGCGTGTGAGCGTTTCGTGTTCCCACGCCCATCAGCCCGACTCGGCAATCTCCTCCAGCGCCCCGTCTGCGGTTTCCCTGAAGCCCGAACAAATCAGGATCTCTCCATCAGCCTCCTCGTCCAGAAGGAGGTTGGGCAGAAGGGGTGCGAGGCTGGCGATCAAATCCTGCATCGTCATGGGCGTGGCTCCGTTCATCTCAAAGAACCCTCACGGCACAAGATGGAGGACGAAGCCGGCCTTGGCACCGGAGTAGCGGAGGCCAAATCGCCGGTTCACAGGCACTAGTGCTCCGTCACTACTTGATC
>DHLZ01000135.1 GCA_002405515.1 Planctomycetaceae bacterium UBA4655 | reverse complement strand
GCCGCCGTTCTTCGTCGGCATCGATCTCGGCGGGACGAACATCAAGGCGGGCCTCGT
This sequence comes from Planctomycetaceae bacterium UBA4655, assembly GCA_002405515.1. Lineage (GTDB taxonomy): Bacteria > Planctomycetota > Planctomycetia > Pirellulales > UBA1268 > UBA4655. The sequence goes on along the minus strand of DHLZ01000135.1, from coordinate 3,324 downwards.
CGACGACGAGGGCAACACGCTCGCCTACCACACCGAGCCGACCCATGCCTCCCGCGGGCCCGAGGATGGCGCCGCCAGGATGGGCCGCACGGTCGGCATCGTCGCCTCGCTCGCGGGCATCGCCGCCACCGACATCGCGGCGGTCGGGCTGGGCACGCCGGGGCCACAGGACCTGCCGACCGGCACGATCCACCGCGCCGGCAACCTCCCCGGATGGGACAACTTCCCGATCCGCGACCGCGTCGCCAGCCACTGCGGCCACGCGGTCACCTACGCCAACGATGCCGGAGCCGCGGCGTACGGCGAGTTCTGGGTCGGCTCGGGCCGGGAACTTTCGAGCATGCTGCTGTGGACGCTCGGCACCGGCGTCGGCGCGGGGATCATCATCGACGACGTCTCGATCGACGGGGCGCACAGCCACGGGGCCGAGTGCGGCCACATCATCGTCGAGCCTTCGGCGACGGCGCGGAGATGCACCTGCGGACAGAGCGGGCACCTCGAGGCCTACGCGAGCGCCACCGCGCTCATCGCGCGGACGAGGGAGGCGATCGCGGCGGGAGGCAACAGCTCCCTCGCCGACGCGGTGGCCGGCGGCGAGGCGGTCTCGCCGATCCTCGTCTCCCGCCACGCCGAGCAGGGGGATGCGGTCGCGATGGAACTCGTCCTCGAGACCGCCCGCTGGCTCGCCATCGGCACCGTCACCCTCATGCACACGATCGATCCCGAAGGCGTCGTCATCGGCGGGGCGATGACCTTCGGCGGCGAGGCGTCGCCGGTCGGGAAGGCATTCCTCGAGCAGGTGCGGCGGGACGTCCGGTCGCGGACGTTTCCGCTCCTCGCGGACCGCACCTCGATCCGCTACGCGACGCTCGGCGGCGACGCCGGCTACATCGGGGCCGCCGGGCTCGCCCGGGCCGCCCACCGCCGCGGCGGTTGAACAGACCAGGAAACTCTCCATGCCGATCGACTGCAAGCACATCCGCAACTTCTCGATCATCGCCCACATCGACCACGGCAAGAGCACGCTCGCCGACCGGCTCCTCGAATTCACGGGAACCGTCGAGAAGCGTCAGCTCAAGGAGCAGATGCTCGACGACATGGAGCTCGAGCGGCAGCGGGGCATCACGATCAAGGCCCGCGCCGTCCGGATGGAATACGTGCACAAGGGGGAAAGGTACGAGCTCAACCTGATCGACACGCCCGGCCACGTCGACTTCCACTACGAGGTCTCCCGCAGCCTCGCCTGCTGCGAGGGAGCCGTGCTCCTGGTGGACGCCTTCCAGGGGGTCGAGGCCCAGACGGTGGCCAACGCCTACGCCGCGATCAACCAGGACCTCGCGATCGTGCCGGTGATCAACAAGATCGACCTCGCGTACGCCCGCGTCGACGAGGTGCTCGTGGAGATGGAGCAGAGCCTCGCGATCGATTCGGCGGAGGTGATCAAGGCGAGCGCGAAGGCGGGGATCGGCATCGAGGATCTGCTCGCCGCGATCGTCGAGCGGGTTCCGCCCCCCAAGGGCGACCCGAACGCCGTCCTGCGGGCGATGATCTTCGACAGCCACTACGACAGCTACCGCGGCGCGATCACCTACGTCCGTCTCGTCGATGGCACCATCCAGAAGGGACAGAAGATCCGGTTCCTCGAGACCGGCACCACGCACGAGGTGATCGAGCTGGGACAGTTCGTGCCGCAGCGCCGGGCCTGCGAATCGCTCTCGGCGGGACAGGTGGGCTACCTCGTCTGCAACATCAAGGACGTCAAGCAGGTCCACATCGGCGACACGGTCACGATCCCCGGCGACGCGGCGGCGGCGGCGCTGCCCGGCTACAAGCCGCCGCAGCGGATGGTCTACTGCGGCCTCTATCCCAGCGAGGGGGAGAACTTCGAGGAGCTGCGGGATGCGCTCGAGAAGCTCGCGATCAACGACCCTTCGTTCGAGTACCAGCCGGAGAGCAGCGAGGCGCTCGGGTTCGGCTTCCGCTGCGGCTTCCTCGGCCTGCTCCACATGGAGATCATCCAGCAGCGGCTCGAGAAGGAGGCCGATCTCGACCTCGTCCAGACCGCGCCCAACGTCACCTACCAGATCCTCAAGTCCACGGGCGAGACGATCGAGATCACCAATCCGCAGGACGTTCCCGACTCCGGCCAGATCGAGGAGTTTCGGCAGCCGATCGTGCGGACCAACTTCCTCGTGCCCGCCGAGTTCATCGGCCCGATCATGCAGCTGTGCACCGACCGGCGCGGCACCTACCTCAAGACGGAGTACCTCTCCCCCACCCGTGCGATGCTGACGTTCGACCTGCCGCTCGCGGAAGTCATCTACGACCTCCACGACAAGCTCAAGAGCGTGACCCGCGGCTACGGCACGATGGACTACGAACTCGTGGGCTACTTTCCGGCCGACCTCGTGCGGCTCGACATCCTCGTCGGAGGCAAGAAGGTCGACGCCCTGTCGATCATCTGCGACCGCCGCGACGCCGACCGCCGCGGCCGGGCGATCGTGAAGAAGCTCCGCGGCGAGATCGACCGCCACATGTTCGAGATCGCCCTGCAGGCGGCGATCGGCACGAAGGTGATCGCCCGCGAGACCATCTCGGCGATGCGGAAGAACGTCACGGCCAAATGCTACGGCGGCGACATTTCCCGCAAGAAGAAGCTCTGGGCGAAGCAGAAGGAGGGCAAGAAGCGGATGAAGAGCATCGGCTCGGTCGACATCCCGCAGAAAGCCTTCATGGCCGTCCTCGACACGGGGGGCACCGAGCGGACCTGATGTCCGCGAGCAGGAAGCCCGAGCCGCAAGTTGCCCTGCTGGCTGGTTCATTCGCTACCCCGAAGCCCGAGGCGCAAGTTGCCCTGCTGGCTGGTTCATTCGCTACCCCGAAGCCCGAGGCGCAAGCCGAGAGGGGAGTTGACGATCGCGGCAAGAGCGGATGCCATGTCCCTCAACAATCGCTTCCTGTGGCCCGTCTCGTCGCGAAACTACTCAGCTCGTCCTTCTGCCCTGCCGCCCCTCTCGGCTCGCGCCTCGGGCTTCCGTGATGAGGGCGGGCTTCCGCGCTGAATGGCCAGAGCATGCATTGCGGTGCAACAAGACGAAGACCGTGAGGGGCTGCCCGTGCCCGGGAGCCGGCGTATGCCGACGAGCGAAGCAAGGATTGCGGAGCGAAGTCGGCATCCGAGCGAGCGGAGGGCAGGATGCCCATAGCGAGCGTCCGGAGCTGGGCCCGGCCGGCCCCGAACCCGCGGAGTTGACCAGAGTTGGCCGTGAGGGGCTGCCCGTGCCCGGGAGCCGGCGTATGCCGACGAGCGAAGCAAGGATTGCG
>DHLZ01000174.1 GCA_002405515.1 Planctomycetaceae bacterium UBA4655 | reverse complement strand
CGATCAGGTCATCGGGATTCCACACGATTCAGGTGCCACTGGTTTCAGTGCCACACGGTTCCGGGCACCAGGGGCTGGCCTCACGAGTTCAGGAACAGGCTTACCGAGAAGTCTACCGCGAGCAGGTCGGGCGACCGCAGCCGGAGCGAGTAGGTGCCCGCGGGCAGCGTGAACGTGTCGCTCGTCTGCCCGCCCTCGCTCGGCTCGAGTTCGACCTCGTTCTCTTCATCATCGGAGACACCCTGCCGCTCGATCTCGAGATCGGGATACCGGCCGTTGTCGACGTCATTCATCGTCACGCCAAGGTTCGTCGGCCCGGCCAGGGTGAACGAGAAGAATTTCTTGTCCTGCTTGTTCAACGACGATCCGGACGCGTTGGCGACGCCGTTGCCGTCGAACGTGAGCGGCGTGGGCGTGATGCCGGGATCATCGTCGCCGTCGCCGTCGTCGTCGCCATCCTCGTCGTCATCGACGCCATCCTCGTCGTCCTCGTCCTCGTCCTCGTCTTCATCCTCGTTCTCGTTGTCGTCGAGATCGTCGTCGTCGTCGTCGATGAACGAATCGTCGTCGTCGACGTCGTCGTCGTTTCCGGCACCGCCGATCAGCTTGTCGTCGTCCGCACCGCCGTCGAGATCGTCGTCGCCGACGCCACCGAGGAGACGGTCCTTGCCCATTCCGCCGTAGGCGGAGTCGTTGCCCTTGCCGCCCCGCAGGTCGTCGTTGCCGCCGCCGCCGACGAGCGCGTCGTCGCCGTCATCGCCGCTGCAGCGGTCGTTGCCCTGGCCGCCGTCGATGTCGTCGTTGCCCTTCCCGCCCCGCAGGTTGTCGTCGTCGCCGCCGCCGATGATCGTGTCGTCACCCTCGCCGCCGACCACGGTGTCCTTCCCCGAACCGGCATCGACCGTGACGCCCAGCAGGCCGCCCGACGCCGTCCGCAACCCCGGCCCGACCACGACCCTGTCGTCACCGCCGAGCGACGAGATCACGACCGACGTGACGTTCTGGAACACGCCATTGCTCGGCCCGCCCTCGAGCGACACTCCCCGCACCCGGACGCTGCCATTCACGACCGTGCCATTCTGCCTCACGGCCTTCAGCGTGATCACGTCGGCCGCCTCGCTGCCGGTGATCGTCAGCACGCCCGTACCCGTGTCGAACGTCGCCGACAGCATGGCCCGCCGCTCGAGCGGTTCCGCGCCGTCCACGCGGGGCCGGCGGAGCCTCGATCGGGCGGAACGAGGGGTGAACAGCCCGAAAAAACGGCTGTAATCGATCATGGCGAGACTCCTTTCGGGAGGTGCTGGTGCGATTTTTGCGAGAAAAATGCCGTCGGGGTACGGTTCTTTCGAAAACGGGACCTGCCTCAGGCAACCTGACTGAAAGGTACGCTCAGGTCAACGGTTGGTTCTCCGCTTTTTCGCCGATTGCGGAATTATCGGCGATTTCGCGATCGGCCCTTCCGCCGATCCGGGGCCGTGGCCTGCCGGTGCGACGCGTCGGCCTTCGCCATGACCGCCTCGACGATCTTCGTCGCCGTCGATTTCTCCCGGGGCCCATTCTCCCTTGGGCCTGCGGGGACCGCAGTAGCAGCAGCGGCCGGCGCGGCCTGCGGTACGGGCATCCAGATCCGTTCCGCGATACCCCAGAGGCTCGACGCGATGAAGTAGAGGCAGAGGCCGCAGGGGACCTTGAAGAACATGAGGGCCATGAAGAACATCATGTACTTCATCACCTGCTGCTGCACCTTCGCCTGCTCGTCCACGGCCGGCGGCATGAAGAGCTTCTGCTGCCAGAGGAAGAGCCCGATCGTGGCCAGCGGAAAGAGGTTGAGGAACGGTCCGAGCCAGCCCTCCGGCGCCGTCAGGAACCCCGGCAGCGCCTTCGACCAGTCCCAGAGCATGTCGGGGGCGGCGAGGTTCGAGCACCAGCGGATCGCGTCGGTGAAGAGCGGCGCCTGCCGCAGTTCGACGTCGGTGGCGAGCGACCTGTAGAGCCCCATGAAGATGGGGATCTGGATGAACACGAGCAGGCAGCCGCCCGCGGGGTTGTAATCGTGCTTCTTCCAGAGTTCCTGCGTCGCCTTCGTCCGCTTCTCCGGATCGTTCTTGTACTTCTCCGCGATCGCCTTCATCTCCGGCTGCAGCGCCTGCATCTTCTGCGAGGAGAGGGCCTGCTTGCGGCTGATCGGGAACATCGCCCCGCGGACCATCACCGTCAGCAGGATGATCGCGATGCCGTAGTTGCCGATCACCGCGTGGAGCGCGTGCAGAAGCGCGATCATCGGCCGGGCCACCCAGCCGAACCATCCGTAGTAGACGAGGTCGTCCATCGCCGCCCCCTTGAGGCCGAACTGGGAGAGCAGCTCCGGCTGCTTCGGGCCGGCGAAGACACCGAACCGCTGCCGGACGGTCTTGCCCGGCTCCACGACGATTTCCTTCGAGACGACCCGGGTCGTGACGTTCACGAGCTTCTTTCTCGCGGGATCCGGGACTTCCCCCACCACGAGCGGCCGCACCTCCGCGAGCGACGGCGGCTCCGCCGAGCCGTCCGCGGCGGGAAGCGGCAGCAGGGCCGAGGCGAAGTAGAGCGCATCGACTCCCGCGAACGAGAGCGGCTTCTCGTCGAGCACGGCCGACGCCGGCCGCTCGGCCGAAGCATCGGCGAGCGTGAGGCTGCTCACAACGCGGGACGGCTGGCCGACGAAGCGAAACGCAGGATCGCGGACACCGAGCGAGCCCCAGTCGCGGGCAACCCTCGCCGTGTACCACCATCCCTCCGTCGGCAGGCCCGTCGGCCCGTCGAGGGCGTAGGACAGCTTTGCCGGCTCGTCACCACCGGTGAATTCGAGCATGAGTTCCAGGCGGTGGCCGGGCTCGCCCCCCTCGGGAGCTTCCACGATGCGGTACGTCTTCGAGACGACGAGGCCGCCGGCGAGCTTCCGCGTGAAACGAACGCTCGTTTCCGATTCGATCGTCGTCGCCCAGTCCTGCTCCCAGAGTTCGCTCCCGGCGATCTCGGTCGATTCGCCATTCGGCCGCTTCAATCCGTCCCGCTGCTCAAGGGACACGCGGAAGGAGAGCGGGTCGCACGGATCCGCCTCGGCGTCATCGACCGGGATCGTGAGCCGTTCGGGCCGAACCACCTCGAGCGGACGGCGGTCGAGCACGACGGGGATCGTGAGCTTCTCGCCGCCACGCTCGACGACGGCATCGACCTTCCGGCCGGGCCGCGTCGGCGCGAGCGCCTTCCGAAGCGCGGCAGGATCCGGCGTCGGCACGCCGCCGACGCTTTCGATGACGTCGCCGCTGCGGATCCCGGCGAGGTCGGCCGGCGTTTCCGCCCCGACGAGCATGACCCGGCAGCCTCCCTTGGTCGCCACGGGCGCCAGATGCCCGAGATACCCGGACCGGTCGTCCTGATCGTGGAAGCGGCTGCCGGCAAGCTCGATCCGCTCGATCGCGGCACCGCGGCTGGTGAGCGTGACGAGCATGCGGGCCGGCGAGCCGGGATCGAGCGAGCCGATCGTGCACCGCACCCGCGGCAACTCGGCCTCGGGAGCCTTCGCCGCGACCTCGTCAACTTTTGGCTTCGGAGCGTCGAGGTTCGCTGCAGCGGCGCCGCTTTCCTTCGCGTCACGGTCGTCGGCCGTCCCATCCTTGTCGCTCCCCGGCTTCGACGCGGACTCGGCATCGGCGAGCTGCTCAACCGCCGGAGGCGGAGGGGCGGGAAAGAAGACGGCCCGAATCGCCTGGCTGCCGAGCACGACGGCGAGCGACAGGACGATGAAGAGAATGTAGCGGCGTTCCAATGCAGCAAATCCGATGAAAACTGAGAATGAAGTTCAGGAAAAGAAGTCCGCAGTATACCGGCAGTCAGCGAGCACGGGCAGACCCGAACCCACCGGAACGACGCCGCATTGCCGCCGGGGGAGCAGACACTCCGTCGCTACGGTGAGGATACACCTGAGGATGCTGCAAGGCGTTCAGCATCAAAGTACCTTCGTGAAGACCGTGAGGGGCTGCCCGTGCCATGTCGCCGGGCTATGGAAGCGAGCGGAGCCACGGAGGGCGGAGCGAAGCGGACATGCAGTGAGCGAAGGTCCGGAGGACCGAAGTGAACGTCCGGAGACGTGGCACGGGCGGCCCCGAACCCACCGGAGTTGACGTGCAGAGGGGCCGAATGAATGCCCGGGAATCAACTCACAGGGCAACGTCAACGCCCCTCTCGGCTTGCGCCTCGGGCTTCCGAGTGTCGCAGGTACCCGATGCGCGGGCCCTTCACTTTCCTTGCAGGAGGCGGTCACCGAGATAATTGTCGAGGTCCGCAATCGCGTGGATCTTCTGCCGGGTCGTCTCGCAGGGGTACTCGACCCGGCGAAAGCGGACGGTCGATGGGCCCTCGACGATCACGTAGCAGGCGCGACGGTCGCCGTCGCGGGGCTGGCCGACCGATCCCACGTTCACCATGGCCTTCGTGCTCGGCAGTTCGTGCCGCCACTCCTGCTGGCCTGCCGGCAGCACCGGCTGGAGGAACTCGGGGCCGGTCGTGAAGATGCCGGGGATGTGCGTGTGGCCCTGGAAGCAGTACTGCTCCACGAGCCCGAAGATGTGCTCGAGTTTGAGCGGGTTGTAGATGTCCTCCGGGAAGACGTACTCGTCGAGGGGCCGCCGGGCCGAGCCGTGCACGAACAGCATCTTTTCCTGATGGAATGTCCGCGGCAGTTCGCCGAGGAAGTCACCCACCTGATTGTGGCGGTGCTTCGGCAGCCGGTCGTGGGCCTCGATCTGGCTTCGTGTCCAGCGGATCGCCTTCTCGGCCCCGGTGTTGAAGCCCTCGGGATCGAACAGGGCCCCCTGGTCGTGGTTGCCGAGGATCACGACGCTGCAGCGGTCGCGGACGATCTCGGCGCACTCGCAAGGATTCGGGCCGTAGCCGACGATGTCGCCGAGGCAGTAGATGGCGTCCACCCCCTGGCGGTCGATATCCTCCAGAACCGCGTGGAGGGCCTCGAGGTTGCCGTGGACGTCGCTGATGATGGCCTGTTTCACGCTCGCTCGCACCGGGACCAAGTGAACCGCTGATCGTACCCCCCGCCGGATTGATGGCAAATGGCGACCGTCTCCATGCCGCCCCCGCACCCGCTCCGTCGCCTGATCGCGATCGACACGTCCGCATCGCAGGGGTCCGTTGCTGCCGTCGGCGAGGGCGTGGCGTGCGTCGAGCGGCTGCCCGTGGCGATGGATCATGCGAGGCTGCTCGCGCCGGCCGTGCTCGCGGTCACGAGCCGTGCGGACTGGCCGATCGCCTCGATCGACTGCGTGGCGGTCGTCCGCGGGCCGGGCTCGTTCACCGGGCTGCGGGTCGGCGTCACGGCGGCGAAGGCGCTCGCCTGGACATGCGGCAGCCGGCTCGTCGGCGTGTCGGCGGTCGATGCGATCGCACGCGGCCTCCGCGGCGAGCCGGCGGCGCGGCCCGGCGGGAAGCTCTCGATCGCCTTCGACGCCGGCAGAGGCGAGGTCCATGCCTCGGAGCTGCGACTCGACGATGCGGGCGCCGTCCTCGTCGCCGCGGCGGGGCTGTGCGGTGTCGAGCCATGGCTTGCGTCGCTCGAGCCCGGCACGATCGTCGCCGGCCCGGCCCTCGAGAAGCTCGCCGACACGGTCGCCTCTCGCGGCGATCTCGTCGTGCCGAGCATCGACCGCTGGTATGCCCACGCGACGCTGGTGGCCGAGGCGGCCCTGGAGAGGGCTCGGGCGGACGACTTCGACGACCCCCGATCGCTCGTGCCCGAATACATCCGGCCGAGCTACGCGGAGGAACCCCGACCGGGCGGTCCACGCTGACGGCGACGACGGCCCCATCCTCTGGCGGGGAGGCGGCCGCACGGTAGGATTGACCCGCAATTCTCCCCAACGACATGGACGTTCCCCCATGATCCGCCCGATTCGCAAGCTGCTCGTCGCCAACCGCAGCGAGATCGCCATCCGTGTCTTCCGCTCGGCGCACGAGCTGGGCATCCGGACGGTCGCGATCTACGCCCACGAGGACCGCTTCGCACTGCATCGCTTCAAGGCGGACGAGTCCTACGTCGTCGGCCGGCCCGGCGAACCGCTCCGCAGCTACCTCGACATCGATTCGATCGTCGAGGTGGCGGTGTCGCACGGCGTCGATGCGATCCACCCCGGCTACGGTTTCCTCTCCGAGAACCCGGAGTTCTCGGCGGCCTGCGGGAAGGCCGGGATCACGTTCGTCGGCCCGAGGACGGAGCTGCTCCGCACGCTCGGCGACAAGACGGCCGCCCGCGACCTCGCCCACCGCGCCGGCGTGCCGATCCTGGCGGGCAGCTCGCAGCCGGTCACGAGCGTGGCCGACGCGTCGAGGATCGCCAAGGAGCTCGGCTACCCGGTGATCCTCAAGGCCGCCCACGGCGGCGGCGGCCGCGGCATGCGGATCGTCCGGGGGGAGGAGGAACTCGCCGTCGCGCTCGAGAGCGCCCAGCGGGAGAGCCAGACCGCCTTCGGCAGCGCGAGCGTGTTCGTCGAGAAGTTCATCCCGCGGGCCCGCCACATCGAGGTGCAGCTGCTCGGCGACATGCACGGCAACCTCGTCCACCTCTACGAGCGCGACTGCTCCGTGCAGCGGCGGCACCAGAAGGTGGTCGAGGTCGCCCCCGCCCCGAATCTCCCGGAGAAGATGCGGGCCGCCATCTGCGACGCGGCGATCGCGATCGGCCGCACCGCCCGCTACGAGAATGCCGGCACCGTCGAGTTTCTCGTCGACGCCGATACCGGCCGATTCTTCTTCATCGAGGTCAACCCGCGGATCCAGGTGGAGCACACGGTCACCGAGGAGATCACCGGCATCGACATCGTGAGGCGGCAGCTCCGCGTGGCCGAGGGCTACCGGCTCGACGACCCGCAGGTCGGGCTCGGCGACCAGTCGCAGATCAGATACATGGGCGCGGCCATCCAGTGCCGGGTCACGACCGAGGATCCCGAGAACCGTTTCCTCCCCGACTACGGCCGCATCACCGCCTACCGTTCGGCGAGCGGCATGGGGATCCGGCTCGACGCGGGCACCGCCTTCTCGGGCGCCGTCGTCACGCCCTACTTCGACTCGCTCCTCGTGAAGGTCACCGCCCGCGGTCTCACCCACGAGGAGGCCGCGGGCCATATCGAGCGGTGCCTGCAGGAGTTCCGCATCCGCGGCGTGAAGACCAACATCCCGTTCCTGATCAACCTGGTCACGCATCCCGACTTCCTCGCCGGCAAGTGCACGACGCGGTTCATCGACGAGACGGCCTCGCTCTTCGACTTCCCCGTCCGCCGCGACAGGGCGACCAGGCTGCTCGAATACCTCGCCGACGTGATCGTCAACGGCAGCCCGCTCGCGAAGGGCCGGCCTGCCGCGGTCCGTCGGCATCCGGCGCCGGTGCCCGCGTTCGACCGGATCGCCCCCTTGCCACAAGGCAGCCGCGACCGGCTGAAGGAGCTCGGGCCGAAGCGGTTCGCCGAATGGGTCCGCGGCCAGCGGCATCTCATGGTCACCGACACGACCATGCGCGACGCCCACCAGTCGCTCCTCGCGACGCGGATGCGGAGCCACGACATGCTCGCCGTGGCCGACGCCTATGCCCGGCTCGGCAGCGGCCTCTTTTCGCTCGAGATGTGGGGCGGGGCGACCTTCGACACGGCGATGCGTTTCCTCAAGGAATGCCCCTGGGACCGGCTCATCCAGCTGCGGGAGCGGATTCCGAACATCCTCTTCCAGATGCTTTTGCGGGCGAGCAACGCCGTCGGCTACACGAATTATCCCGACAACGTGGTCCGCGAGTTCGTGAAGGAGTCGGCCGCGACGGGCATCGACGTCTTCCGCGTGTTCGACCCGCTCAACTGGGTGCCGAACATGCGGGTCGCGATGGAGGCCGTGATCGAGAGCGGGGCGATCTGCGAGGCGGCGATCTGCTACACCGGCGACATCCTCGACCCCGCCAGGACGAAATACTCGCTCTCCTACTACGTGGAGCTCGCGAAGGAGCTCGAGAAGCTCGGCGCCCACATCCTGGCCGTGAAGGACATGGCCGGCCTCTGCAAGCCGCTGGCGGCCGCGAAGCTCTGCGCCGCCCTCCGCGAGGCGGTCGGCATCCCGATCCACTTCCACACGCACGACACCTCCGGCGCGGCGCTTGCCAGCGGGCTCGAGGCCGCGAAGAACGGCGCGAGCGTGGTCGACGCGGCGATCTCGCCGTTCGCGGGAATGACGAGCCAGCCCAACCTCAACGCCCTCGTCGAGGCGGTCCGCAACACGCCGCTCGATGCGCACATCGACCCGGAGAGCCTGCGGAGCCTCGCCCGCTACTGGGCCGCCGTCCGCGACCACTACACCGCGTTCGAGTGCGGCATGAAGGCCCCCGACGCCGACCTCTATCTCCACGAGATGCCGGGCGGACAGTTCACGAACCTGCTCGAGCAGGCGAAGGCCCTCGGCCTCTCCGACCGCTGGGAGGAGGTCTGCCGGGCCTACGCCGACGTCAACCGGCTGCTCGGCGACATCGTGAAGGTGACGCCGACGAGCAAGGCGGTGGGCGATCTCGCGCTCCTGCTCGTGACCAACGGCATGACGGCCGACGACCTGCTCACCGACGGCCGCGAGATGGCGTTTCCGGAGTCGGTGGTCGACCTGCTCGCCGGCCGCATGGGCCAGCCGCCGGGCGGTTTCCCGAAGCGGGTCGTCGACCGCGTCGTCCGAAGCGGCGACATCGTGACCGGCCGGCCGGGCGAGTCGATGCCCCCGGCCGACTTCGCCGCGGCGGCCGGGAAGTGCGGCGAGATCCTCGGCCGCTCCGCCTCGCCGCGGGAGGTGCTCTCGTGGCTGCTCTACCCCCGCGTCTTTCAGGACTTTGCGACGCACCGCACGAAGTACGGCGACGTGAGCGTTCTCCCCACGCCGGTCTTCCTCGAGGGGCCGAAGGTCGGCGAGGAACTCGCCGTCGACATCGAGCCCGGCAAGACGCTCGTGATCCGGCTGCTGTCGGTCGGCGAGCCGCACGCAGACGGCACGCGGACCGTCTTCTTCGAGCTCAACGGCCAGCCCCGCAGCGTGACCGTCGCCGATAAGAGCCTCGAGTCGAAGGTGCAGCGGCGGCCGAAGGCCGTCGTCGGCGACGCCCGCGAGGTCGGCTCGCCGATGCCGGGGCTCATCGTCACGGTGGCGGTCCGGCCCGGCGACACGGTCTCCAAGGGACAGAAGCTCCTCTCGCTCGAGGCGATGAAGATGGAGACCACCGTCTACGCCGAGCGGGACGGCAAGCTCGCCGAGGTGCTCGTCGCCCCGGGCACCCCCGTCGAGGCGGGCGAACTCGTCGTGCGATACGAGAGCTGAACGGCCGGCGAAGGCCCGCTCGCCGGAACCGCTCTCCCTGAGCTACTTGATCGTGGCTCCCTTGGGTATCGCGGTGAGAAACGCATCCACGGCACGGTGGCCGGCCGTCGTGTGGCTGATCGCGAGGCCGGGAACGTCGCCGTCGATCACCCGGATCATGGATGCCCCCCCCACCGACCTCCAGTTGTCGGGGGTGACGGTGGCCTCGATCGCATCGACCAGGCCTGGCCAGTTGGCGCGGCCTTGCCTGTCGGTGTCGGGTCCAAATGGATAGAACGCCACCGACCGCATTTCCACGGCTGCATCCCGGGTGGTCGCCACGAACCGACACCCGCGGATCACGAACGTCATGTCGAGCGGATCGAGCATCCGATCGAGCGCCACGGCGAGCGGCCGGCCTTTGAGGGCGAAGGTGACGGGCATATTGACATCCACGCCGGCAACGTCGAGCGACCTGAAATCGAGCCCGATCGGCACGCCCGCCTGCTTGGCGAGGGCGGCGAGGGCGTCGCGGAGCGGCATCTCGTCGAACTCCACGTTCACGGCCTTCTCCAGCGCGGCCCGGGCGGCGACCGCCGTGGCCGCACCGCTCCAGTAGCCGGCGTAGCCCAGCGGCCGCCGCTTATCGGGCGGCGTGGCTTTCGCCTGGCGGAGCACGTCGAGCAAGCGGGCGATCTGCCACTGATTCTGCCATGACTGCGAAACGGCGAGTGCCGTGCCTTCATCGGCGATGATCTGCCTGATCGCGCCCTCGCCCCCCGCATTGCGCCATGAATCAGGGGCGATCCCTTCCTGGATCAGCTCGGCAAGCCCGGCCAGCCCCTCCGCTCCGGTGAGATCGGAGACGTCGTGCACGTGCACGATCGGCTTCTCGGACGCACGCTCGACCGACGTCGCTTCGATGATTCCGTCGCGAACGAGCACGGTGAGGCCACACGGGCGAAGCAGGTTGTCGAGCACCGCGATCAGGGGCAAGCCCTGAAGCCGGTCCGTGATCGGAGTATTCAGATCGACGCCCGATTCCTCGAGTGCTCTCGTGTCGACGAGCATCTCGACACCTGCGGACTTCGCAAGGGCAGGCACCACGTCGCGGAGCGGCGTCTCGACGAAGTTGACATCATCGACCATCGCGAGCAGCTTGGCGTCGAGCGGTGAGAGCGGCACCGCAGGCACCGGCGGCCGTTTCGACGTCAGCCGCACCGCACCGGGCGGCGTTCCGAAGCCGAAAGCGTCTTGTTGGGCCGCCGCTTGCGGTGGATCGACGCGGAAGCCTCCGTCCGGCTGGTCGCCGGCCAGGCTCACTTCCACCCGCGTGATCCGCCCGTCGGCGATCTCCACCTGCCGCACCTGCGGCTCGGCGCCGTCGAACTGCACGGTCACCTTCGCGGTGCCCGCCGGCACGAGAAAGAGGCCGTCGCTCACGCCAAGCGGCTTGCCGTCGAGCGTCACCTGTGCCCCGGGCGGGAGCGTCTTCACGTAGAGCCGCGTCGTGGACTCCTTCGCGGTCTGCACCTGCGGCACCTGGGCGAATGTGGCTGACGGCAGGGCCGCCACGACGACGGCAACGACCATGATGGAGAGGAGTGGCGACCGCATGGCTTGGCTCCTGGGCAGAGGGGGGCTGGGTGACGGAAAGGGCTCTCCAGACTGTAGGCGCCGCCAACTGAAAATCTGTCTCGGGCCGTCGGCACGCGGCCAGCTGCCGATATATGCTGCCTCATCGACCGCCGGATGGCGAGCCTCCGGCCCAGTCCTCCTGGCCACTGCACGCATGCACTCGCAGACCCACGCCACGCTCCTCGACCGGCTCCGCGAGGCCCCCGACCCGCTGGCGTGGGAGGAGTTTTACGAGCGGTACTGGCGGCTGATCTTCACGACGGCCCGCCGACGGGGCTGCTCCGACCACACCGCCGAGGAGATCGTGCAGGAGGCGATGCTCGCCGTCTTCAAGGGCCGCGCGGCCTTCCGCTACGATCCAGGGCGGGGCCGGTTTCGCGACTGGCTCGGCACGGTCGTCCGCAACGCCGTGGCCGCCCGCCGCCGCTCGCCGGCCGACCGCCCGCAGCCGCTGGCCGACGACGCAGCTCTCCTCGTGGTCGCCGACACGGCGGCCTCGCCCGACGCCGAGTGGGACCGGGCGTTCGACCTCGCCACGCTCGCCTCGCTGCTCGACGTCGTGCGGCACGAGGTGACGCCGGCCACGTTCCAGGCGTTCGAGCTTGCCGTCCTCCAGGAGATGCCGGGGGCCGACGTGGCGCGGGTGACGGGACTGTCGCGGAATGCCGTCTACCTCGCCCGACGGCGGATTCTCGCGCGGCTGAAGGAACTCGGCGCCGTGTTCGAGCCGGCAGGGCTCGCCGCACGCCTGCGGGAGGCCGCGGACGACGCCCCGAGGCCCGTCGTCGAGCGGGCCGTGACCGTGCAGGTGGAGCAGTCGCTCCTGGCGGCCCAGGCGGACGCCGCGGGAGCACAATCTGAATGAACGGCCCCGCCCAATGAACGCCCCTGACACCACGACCGCGGGACCTGCAGCACCGCCTCCGGCGGTTCCCGATGTCGATCTCGTGCGGCGGATCGGCCGCGGCGGGTTCGGCGAGGTCTGGCTCGGCGTCAACCGAGCCACCGGCGGCCTCAAGGCCGTGAAGATCATCCCGCTCGCCCCCGGCGGGCAGAGGACCGACCCCGCCGGCCGTGAGATCGTGTCGCTTTCGCAGCTGGAGAGCCAGCGGATCTCCCGTCATCCCAACCTGCTCGACATCCAGCATGTGGGCCGAACCGACGAGGTGCTCTTCTCTCTCATGGATGCCGCCGACGACGTGTCGGGACGGCCGGCGGCGAACGACCCCGCCTACCGCCCGGCCACGCTCGCGCTCAAGCTCGAGCAGGGGCCGCTGCCGGCCGACGAATGCCTCCGCTGCGCGAGGGAGCTCGCGGCTGGGCTCGCGCATCTCCACGCGGCGGGGATGGTGCACCGCGACGTCAAGCCGTCGAACTGCCTGTTCGTCGGCCGCGCGCTCAAGCTCGCCGACTTCGGCCTGCTCGTGCCCGCCGCAGCCCACGTCTCGCGGCTGGGCACCGTCCGCTACATGCCCCCCGACGGCCGCATGGACCTGCGGTCCGATGTCTACGCCGCGGGCCTCGTGATCTACGAGATGCTCACGGGGCTGCCGGCGGAGGCGTTTCCGCGGCTCGGCCCGCGGGCCCGCGAGATCGCCGCCGATCCCGTGCTCACCCACTTGAACCGCGTGGCGATTCAGGCCGCCAGCCGCGACCACCACGCACGGCACCCGCATGCCGGGGAACTGCTCGCGGCCATCGAAGACGTTCCCTTGCGGCGGCCACGGCGACGGCAGTTTGCGGCCTGGGCGGCGGTCGGCGTGGCGGCGGCGGTCCTCGCGACCGCCGCGTTCTGGACCCGCAGCACCGCAGAGCGGCCGGGAACTGGCGACGTCGCGGCCGCCACGCCGACGACGATCGCGGCCAACTTCATCTCGACGCCGTTCGAGGCGACCGTGCTCGTCGACGGCGTGATGCTCGTCGGCCCCGACGGCCGCCCGCTCACGACCCCGTGCACGGCGACCGGCGTCGCCGGAGGACAACGCCGGGTCACGTTTCGCCACCCCCTCCGCGGCGAACTCGACGCGGGCACGATCGACTTCGCGACCACCCGCGAGGTGATCGCCCGCTGGCCGTAGCCCCCGTCGAGGAGGGCGAACTCGTCGTGCGGCACGAGAGCGGAACCGCCGGCGAGGGCCTGCCCACGCCTCCTCGGCTGCCGGATCGGTCACCGGCCGCTGCGGCGTCGGACGGCGTTGCCGTAGATGTGGAGCGGGCGGTCGGGTCGCTTCTCGATCGGCATCTTCTTGAGCCTCTCGCGTTCCTTGCCGACCACGACGATGCGGGGATCGAACCGCTGGGAACCGGCGAGGGCGGCGGGGGTGGTCTCGACGAACGTGGCGAGAACGAAAAACGCGGAGATTGCGAAGCCGGAGGCGTTCATTCGGAGGGCCTGCATGGGTTGCAAAACCGGGTCGGACAACCCTACCCCATGACCCGTGACCGCGACGCAACCAAGTTTGCCCGGCCAGGATCGAGCTCGAACGGCAGTATCGGCATCGGCCGGCGTGGGCCTTCGGCCAGCCGATGTTGACGGTATTTTCCGCGTGCCTGGCGTCTCCGGACTTTTTGGCTCTCGACTGATTTTTTCGCTTTTCCCGCGAGAAACCTGCCTCGGTTCATCGGTCGCCCCCCGCCGTGAATCACTTGCGAAAGCCCCGGAGTCCGGGCTAAACTCCCGATTCGAAGGGTGCTTGGGCACCGAGTTCTCCATTCGCCGGCACCCCGCGACACGAGCCGCCGCCATGCCAGGGAAGCCCGCCCGTTCACGCCACTCCCGCCAACTCGGCGACCTCGAGCCCCTCGAGGAACGTCGGATGATGGCGGTGTCCCAGACGTGGCTCTCGGGCAGCACGCTGTTTGTCAAGACCGACGACGCCGCCACGAGCGTCGAGGTACGGCTGGTCGAATCCAGGACAGAGATCCTCGACGTCACGACCTCCGATGGCGCGGTTGTCATTGCGAGTTTCCCGGCCATCGCCGTCGGCACGGTGGAGTTTCAGGGGGGCGCCGGCGACGACCGGTTCGTCAACAACGTCAGGAATCTTCCGACCCGGGCGTTCGGCTTTGGCGGCAACGACTACCTCGAGGGACACAACGCGAGGGACGAGTTCGTCGGCGGCGATGGCGACGACACGCTCGTCGGCTATGGCGGCCACGACCTGCTGTCGGGCGGCAACGGCCACGACATCATTCTCGGCGGCAACGGCAACGACCAGTTGACGGGAGACGCCGGCAACGACCAACTCAACGGACAGGCCGGAAACGATCGGCTCTGGGGCGGCAACGGAAATGACGTGCTCATCGCGATCGACTCCGGCACGTCCGATTCCGCGAGCGGAGGCTTGGGGCACGATGCGTTTTGGGTCGATCTCAACGGATCCCCGACCGGGATCGCCGGTGAGTCCCGCGACACCGTCACCGACGCAACATCGGTCGATACGGTACAGACCGTGTCGTCCTTCGCCAACGGTGCCGACCGAACGCTCGACGGCGACCGGATCGCCGACCCGACCGTCACGGCCAACAACATCACCTACCGCGCCTTCGCGGGCAATCCGCTCTTCGCGAGGTCGGGCCCCGACATCAGCGACATCCGACAAGCCTCTCTCGGCGACTGCTACTTCCTCGCCGGCCTCGGGGCGATCGCCCTCGACTTCCCGTTGGCCCTGCGACAAAACATCGTCGATTTCAACGACGGATCCTACGGCGTACGGCTCGGCAACTCGTTCTACCGCATCGACAACGACCTCCCCGTGCGTTCTGGATCGTCGCAGCCGTTTTATGTGAATCTCGGTCGCGGACGAAGCATGTGGGTGGCAGTCGCGCAAAAGGCCTTCGCCCACTACCGCCGCGGCGAAAACTCCTACGCCTCGATCGTAGGCGGGCATCCGAACGAGGCGAACGTGGCCTTCGGGGCCACGAACGCGAGTTCTCGCTCGTTTGCTTCGTATGGCAACGCGACGACGCTGGCAGACGAACTGAACAAACTCTTCGACGGCAGGCAGTCGGCCACGCTGTCCGCCATGAGTGGCCCGGCGAACGGCCCGTTGGTTCTGACACACGCCTACACGTTGCGGTCGTTCGTCAAAAACCAGTCCGGTGGCATCATCGGCATCGTCGTCCGGAATCCCTGGGGCGTCGATGGTGGCTCGCTGACCGACTCGAACCCGTTCGACGGGCTCGTCACCCTCACGCCGAACGAACTGTTCCAGTACGGCGGATTCGTTTGGTGGGGCCGCCTGTAAATTCATTTGAGGGTGCGAGCGATCGGCGGCTCGTGAGCGAGCACGAACCGCAGCGGCTTCTCGGCCCACTCGCCCGCATAGCCGACGCCGATCCGCGGCGTGCGGAGGATTCGGCGGGGAGCCACAGGTTTTTCCGGCAGCTCGAACCAGGCGGCGCCGCGGCGGCCGGCGAGCGTGCCGTCGAGTGAGCGGTCGATGCCGAGGCCGCGGGTGAGCCTGCCCGGCCCGGAGAGTTCGCCGGCTCCACGGATCAGCACGGCCGCGGGCACTCCCTCGGGCCCCGTCACGACGTTGAGCATCCAGTGCATGCCGTAGCAGAGGTAGACGTACCAGCGGCCCGCGGGACCGAACATCGTGGCGTTGCGTTTCGTGGGGCCGGTTCGCCCGTGGCAGGCGAGGTCGTGGGCCCCGAGGTAGGCCTCTGTTTCCGTGACGACGAGCCGTCGCGTGCCCTCCGAAGTCCTCGCGACGAGCCAGCCACCGAGGAGATCGCGGGCGACCCGGTCAGCCGGGCGGTCGAAGAAGTTGGCACCGCACACCGCGGCGTCGGGACGGCGGCTCATCGCTCGGCCGGCGCGAGGCTCTCCGGCAGCCATTCGCGTTCCGCCTCGTCGGGATCGACCATGCTCGTGGACGAGAAGCCCTCGGCATACTCCTCCTCGTGCTCGTCGCGGGCACTCGTGCCGAAGAAGGAATACATCACCGGCACGAGGATGAGCACGAGGAGCGTCGTCGTGGCGAGGCCGAAAGCGAGGGCCGTCGCCATCGGGATGAGGAACTGGGCCTGGAAGCTCTTCTCGAAGAGCAGCGGCAAAAGGCCGCCGATCGTGGTGATGCTCGTGAGCATCACCGGCCGGAACCGCAGGCAGCCGGCCTCGCGGAGCGACTGCCGCAGCGGCTGCCCCTCCCGAACGCGGTGATTGATGAAGTCGATGAGCACGATCGAGTCGTTCACGACCACCCCGGCGAGCGCCACCAGGCCGAACATGCTGAAGAGCGTCAGCGGCATCCCCATGAGGGCGTGGCCGAAGATCGCCCCCGCGCATCCAAACGGGATGATCGCGATGATGAGGAACGGCTGGAAGTACGACTTGAACTCCATCGTCAGGAGCACGAACATCGCGAACAGGGCGACGACGAACCCGACGCCGAGGCTCCGCAGGCTTTCCTGGGTCTGCTCCTGCTCCCCTTCCCACCGCACGCGAACGAGCGGATGGTCGGCGAGGAGGCCCGGCATGAGCCGTTTCTCGACGTCGGCCGTCACCAGCGAGCTCGTGAGCGAGCTTTTGGCCACGTCGATGTCGGCCGACACCGTGATCGACCGCTTCTGGCCGAGCCGGTTGATCTCCGAGTAGCCGCGGGTGACGGTGACGTCGGCGAGCTCCGAGATCGGCCGCTTCACGCCGTCCGCCCCGATCACGCGGATCTCCTCGAGCGTCCCGAAGCTCCGCCGCTCCTCCCGCGGGTAGCGGACCATGAGCTTCACCTCGTGACGCCCCCGCTGGAGCCGCATCACCTCCTCGCCGTAGTAGCTCGCGCGGACGGTGGAGGCGAGGTCGGCGAGCGAGACCCCCATCGTCTCGGCCCGCGGCTTCACCTTCACCTGATACTCCCACTTGCCGGGCCGCGAGTCGTCGTCGATGTCGATCACGCCCGGGTACTGGGCGAGCCACTCCTTGCACCGCTCGACCGCCGCCTCGAGCTGCCGCACGCCCTCGGGCGACGAGTCCGCGAGCAGCTTGAACTCGATCGGTTTTCCGCCGGGGCCGATGTTCTCGGTCCCATAGAGGAGCGTCTCGGACCCGGGAAACTCGCCGGCCGCCCGCCGCCACTCGCTGATGAACTGCTCGCTCGTGACGCTCCGCTCCTCGCCGGGCACGAGCTCGATCGCCACGGCCCCGACGTGGCTGCCGCTCATCCGGGCGTTGGGGCCGACCTCACCCTGCGCGGCCACCTGCCCGACGGAACGGTGCACGATCGTGACGATCGGCGCATCACCCGACGAGAACTTCCTCGACGTCTCGTAGGCGGCCTGCTCGATCCGCAGCGTCGCCTCCTCGGTCGTCTTCGCGGGCGTGCCGTCGGGGAACACGATCTTCGCGAGCAGCCGGTTGGCGTCGATCTTGGGGAAGAGCGAGAAGGGCGTGATGCCGCTCCGAACGATACCCACCGCCAGCAGCAGGATGCCCACGGCGGTCGCGAGCACCGTCAGCCGGTTGTCGAGCGCGACCTCCAGGACCGGCGAGTAGAACCGCTTCACGAACCATTTGAGCCCGGCGTCGCAGCCCCGCTGGAGCCGGGCGACGAGCGGCAAAAGCAGCGTGAGCGGCTTGAGCACGATCCCGAAGATCGTGAACACGAGGTTCTTCTCGTGGGCGAGGTGCCCGGGCAGCACGAGCGTCGACTCGGCGAGCGACATGAGCAGCGCCGTGATGAACGCGAACGGCATCACGGCGATGAACTTCCCCATCACACCCGACACGAAGCAGAGCGGCAGGAACGTGATCACGGTCGTGAGCACGCTCGAGATCACGCTCGGGATCACCTCCACCGTCCCGTCGATCGCCGCCTGGGTCAGGCTCTTCCCCATGCGGCGGTGCCGATCGACGTTGTCGCTGACGACCACCGCGTCGTCCACCACGATCCCGATCGCCATCAGGAATGCGAACATCGAGAGCATGTTGAGCGTCTGGTCGGTGGCGTACATGAGCGCCCCCGTGCCGAGCATCGCGAAGGGAATCCCCATGGCGACCCAGAAGGCGATCTTGAGGTCGAGAAACAGCGCGAGAATCACGAACACGATCACGAGCCCCTGGAGCCCGTTCTCGATGAGCATCCGCAGCCGGTCCTGCACGTCGATCGACTGGTCGGCCCAGACGGCGAGCTCGTAGCCCTCGGGCAGCTTCGCCCCGGCCACGTAGTCCTTCACCGACGCGACCATCGCGAGCAGGTCTTCGCCCGAACTACGGTCGATCGAGACGACCATGCCCGGCCGGCCGTTGATCCGGTTGGTCACCGCCACGTCGGCGAACTCGTCCCGCACGGT